>JAAELK010000371.1 GCA_024226935.1 Desulfobacteraceae bacterium | reverse complement strand
TCGTCTTACACATCATTGTGACATAATTGAAACGGGTAATAAAAGTTGGCGATTAAAGAGTAGAAAATGATATTTTTTTTAACTTTAGGGGGGTTAAAATTGGACGCTGATGGGGGGTCAATTTTGGACGCTGTTTGACAGAAGCACTTGAAATTTTTCGTGTTACCCCTGATAAATTTGATTTGATCATCACCGATATGGCTATGCCCAATATACCTGGAGACAAACTTGCAATTGAGTTGAGCAAAATACGTCCCGGCATTCCCATATTACTTTGCACGGGATTCAGCGAAACAATGTCCAAAGAAAAGGCGGCAGCCCAAGGTATAAATGGGTTTTTATTAAAACCTATAGTAATGAAGGATCTTTCTCTTAAGATACGAGAAGTGGTGGGTAATACGTCTTAAAGGCATTTGATAGTGACCGGCCTGGCTTCAGTTTTTCGCCAGATTGCATTAAATTTATTCATATGTTAAATTTAATATAGATTGGTATCCAGATTCTAAAAGCACAATCTCAATTGATCTCTACTCAAAAATTAGATTTTAAAAAAAATACATCATGTGGGTTAATGAAAAAACTCTCATTCATGGATGAATTTTAAAAAAAGAGGGGGAATCATGATTGTAAAAGTCATAATTAAAAGAGATGTCAGCAAAGACAAGGAAAAACATTTTTTTGCACTGCTGAAAAATATCCGTTGCAATGCCATGCATCAGAAAGGATATATTTCAGGAGAAACTCTGATTTGTGCTGAAAATACAAACAGAGTAGTTGTGATCAGCAAGTGGGAATCCCTGGAGGACTGGAACAATTGGAAAACCGATATAAAAAGAATTGAAATTGATGCCAGATTGACCGAACTTCAGGAGAATCCGACCATTTATGAACCCTATGTTTTCAGCAAGTATAAGACTGCTGCCAAACAGGGTTTTCCACCTCCACTTCAAGAACAACTGATTTAAGAAAGCCCCTTACTTACTCCCGGAGTTTGATGAATCGTAAATCAGGAAGGAAGAGTTGTTTCATCCACCCACTGAAAATAGTTCTTATCTTCATTCAACATGTGTTCAAACACGAAGTGGATCGATATGAACTGTATTAACATACCATAATTTCTATAGCCCTGATGATATTGGGCAATCAACTTGGTTAGATCGGTCCTGATCTTGTCATGTTCCCCCATATGATTTTCCAAACCGGGGTAACCCGATTGTGCCATTATCTCTTCTTCGCTCTTAAAATGATCTTTAAGTAAATCGGATAATTTTTCCAGCAATGTCTCTATTATTTTCTCCTCAGTATTTGAAAGAAAGGCATCTATAAATTGGTTAGAAAGATTAAATAATTGAATATGCTGACCATCAATCTTGTCATTACCGGAATAATATTCATTTTTCCATATCAACCTTAAGATATTTCTCCCGGCAATTGCAGTCTGCCCTTTTTGAATACCATCCCGGGGGTCAAGTTCAACACGATTGCGACCCTTTTTTTTTGCCTGGTACAAAGCCGCATCGGTGCGTTCATACCACTGCTCAAAACTTTCATCGGGGTGATATTCTGCCACACCAATGCTCACGGTGATCGGTTTTTTCCCCTCAAACCGAAGGGCCATAACCGCTTTTCGTATTTTTTCTGCAAGTAAGATCGCCTTTCTTGCGCAAGTATCTGTGACAAGAATTAAAAATTCTTCTCCCCCCCAACGGGCAAGATTATCTGTACTTCTAATCATTGTTTTAATCTTTTGCCCCACCCTTTTCAAAACCTCATCACCAAATACATGCCCATACTGATCATTAACTTGCTTAAAGTGATCAAAATCAAGAATCATAAGGCTTACAAAACTGTTGGCCCGTTTACTACGGCTCATCTCTTTATCAATAAAAGGTTCAATAGCCCGTCGGTTCCATAACCCTGTCAGTTTATCAACATTAGCTATTTTCTCCAATTCTTTATTCAATTTCGAAAGTTCTTTTGTTCTCAATGCCACTATTGATTCCAAATCTTTATTTAACTTTTTTAATTCATATGTTTTTGCTTTAACCATGGATTTTAGTATTCTATTATTCCAAATCAAAAAAATTAATATTAAAACAATCACACCGGAAACTTGAGCTACAAGGACCCAATCCAGCTGTTTTACAATTGAGATATCCACCCATTTATCCTTGATCTCCTTCATTTCCGAGTCACCCACGTTCTGCATGGTTTTTTGCAAAATATTATGCAAAATCGGCCAGTCTTTTCGTATACCGACATGAAAGGATGTATCTTGCTGCTCTTGTTCACTCAAGCTTAAATACCCTGAAAGTTGAATGTTATTGATCTGATTTTCTTTAGCATGGAAATAAACAACAAAGGGATTTCCAATAATGGCATCCAAATTTTTTGTTGCTAATTTTCTAACTAAATCTGCTATGGTATCGATTTCAACAATAGTTCCTGATATCTGTTGTCTTACTATGGGAATGCTGCCATGGGATTTTTCAATACCAACTCTTTTATTGAGAAGACCTGCATGCTGAGTTTTATTATCTATATTGATAAATATTGCTAATTTTGCCCTGTGATAAGAGCTGGTATAAAGAGTAAAGCCTTTTCGTTCATCGTTTTTATAGAAAACCGGCAGCACATCAATTTTTTTTTGCTTGAACAGCTCTATTAACTCAGCCCAGGTGTATCCATACACAAAATCAATTTCCAATCCAGCCTTCCCGGCCAATAATTTTATATAATCTATAACCAAACCTTCGGGCTCATCGAATTCGTTGAAGTCAAAAGGGGGCCAATCCATTTCATTTGCCACACGAATAACAGGATGATTTTTTATCCACTCTTTTTCACTGTTTGAAAAATCAATTTGGAATCTGTTTTTTTCATTTGCCCAAACAGGAGATAAAAGCATAAAAAACAAAAGAAAAACTGAATATATCGTCCTTATACTCATATTCCTATTCCATCCTTATGTGGGCGCAAACTTATGGAGAAGATATTTTCCAAAACACAATTTTATTAAGTACCCGAAAACAATACTCACCTTAGAAGTAAGTTTATATTTCCCCAATGTAGAAGTCAAGTCAAGATAACTCCTCATCCGGCATTCCACCAAGGGATGGATTATTTTTCAAAATCCGGTTACAATGTTCTTTGGCAGATATTTACGGCAAATTTCGCTGAAAAATAAAAAGGTAAAATAAAATAAAGCTAAAAATAGACTTGAAATCAACCCTGATTTTCATGTAAATTATAAGGTAACTCTGATTTAAAGCAAAAAGGCTTATCATAATCCGAATATTTTTTTTAAAATCCATATTGTTAACCCGAGGTGGAAGACATGAAAAATAAAGAGGGAAAACAAGCATTCTCTTCTCTAATGCAATTTGCAGGAATCACTGTTAACGGCGAAAAACCATATGATATTCAAGTCCATACCGATCAATTCTACTCCAGGGTTTTGGACCAAACCACACTGGGCCTTGGTGAGTCCTACATGGACAAGTGGTGGGACTGCCTTGCCCTTGACCAGTTCATAGATAAGGTGATACGCGCCAATCTTTTAAGTAAACTGAAACAGGACTGGGCAACCACATGGAATATTATTAAGGCAAAGATTTTTAATTTACAAACTGCCAGACACGCTTTTATCATAGGGGAAAAACACTACGACATAGGAAATAATCTTTACCAGAAGATGCTGGACAAGCGTATGCAGTATACCTGCGGCTACTGGGATAATGCCAACTGCCTTGATACCGCCCAGGAGGCAAAACTTCAGATGATCTGCCGGAAAATAAACTTGAAACCGGGGATGACAGTGGCGGAACTTGGATGTGGATTTGGTGGCTTTGCTCAATACGCCGCACAAAAGTATGGTGTCCGGGTGGTGGGCTTCACAGTATCAAAAGAACAGGCACGGTATGCAAAAAAATTGTGCCAGGGTTTACCGGTTGATATCAGGCTTGAAGATTATCGAAAAGCCAAGGGCCAATATGACCGGGTCATCTCCATCGGACTGATGGAGCATGTAGGATATAAAAATTATCGAACCTATATGAAATTGGCCAACAGCCTGTTAAAAGAGAACGGGATTGCATTTATCCATACCATTGGAAGCAATGTAAGTTTGCAAAGCTGTAATCCATGGACTGCCAAATATATATTCCCCAATGCGGTGGTGCCCTCAATTGCCCAGCTCGGAAAATCCATGGAAGAATATTTTGTTGTGGAGGACTGGCATAATTTTGGTGAGGACTACGATAAAACTCTCATGGCCTGGTGGGAAAACTTTAAGAATGCCTGGCCAGAACTGAAAAGCGAATATAACGATAGATTTTACAGGATGTGGAAATACTATCTTCTGGGCTGTGCAGGTGGCTTTCGCGCAAGAGACCTGCAACTCTGGCAGATTGTCATGACCAAACCCGGCCGGACACAGCCGGATTGCCGAAAGATCTGTTTAAAATGAGAAAATCGGACATAATTATTGTGGGTGGCGGTCCGGCGGGGTCAGCCTGTGCCCGGCAACTCAGAAAATTGGGACAAAAAGTACTGATCCTTGAAAAAAAGAGTTTTCCAAGGCCAAAGGTCTGTGCAGGATGGATAACGCCAAAGGTGTTTGATCTTCTCGGCATCCCTCCGGAAGAATATCCATATTTACTCAGGCAAATTAACCGGATACATTTTTATCTATTGGGAATCAAAATTCCCGTCAAAACACACCAGTATGCCGTCAGGCGATATGAATTTGATGAATGGATGATCTGTCGTTCCCATGTTCCCATCGTTACCCACACCGTAAAAAATATTGTCAAAACCCAGGAAGATTACATCATTGATGATAAATACAGATGCAAATATCTGATTGGAGCAGGGGGAACCCACTGCCCGGTGTTTAAAAAATTTTTTTCCCCATCCAATCAACGGCCTGAAAAAGATTTGATTATCGCCGTGGAAAAGGAGTATCGCTGTAATTATTTGGAGACGGGATGTCATATATGGTTTTTTGACCATGGCCTGCCCGGATATGCCTGGTATCTCCCCAAAGGAAACGGCTGGCTGAATATCGGAGTTGGAGGCAAGTTCCTGAAATTAAAAGCCCGGAAAAAAAATATTCTGGACCACTGGCATGAATTTACAAAAAAACTTAACCAACTTTCCCTGATAGACAATATCCCGGAACATCCCAGGGGACATACATATTATCTTCACCGGAAAAGACAGACCAATCGGCGGGAAAATGTGTTTCTTATCGGGGATGCAGCAGGGATGGCAACCCTCGATATGGGGGAAGGTATCCATGCTGCCATATCAAGCGGATTAATGGTGGCAGAGGCCATTGCAAAAGACAAAGAATACATCCCCGATTCCTTGCCAAGGTTCAGCCTGCCGGGTATTTTTATGCCGGGAAAAAAACAATAACCAGCTAATAATGGTGATGATGATTATGATGATAATTTCTATGATGGGGAGGGCCGGGGAATCCCCTTCCGGGAAAACAGCCAGAGACCATCAAGAAAAGCAACATTAAAAACAATATGATAAAACCTTTAAATTTTGACATACTTCCTCTTTCATTTATTCGCATTTTACTAAAAATCATTATTGCAACTACCGCCAACAACAAGCCTCTGTTTTCACTTGATGAATCAAAGATATCATATCTTGATGCAATCAAAGAGACTCTGTCATTGCCGACAGGGACACAGTATGGCACAAGAGCTGGTCCCGTTCAAGAATGATCCTAAAATTTTTAAATAAACCGCCATGGGCGGACCAGGGATTTTACCCTTGGTTCCGCCCACAACAAAGATTGAAACTCTCTTCTGGTATATCGGGAGTTTCATATAAAAATTAAGATTTTTCATCCATTGAATTTATCCAGAACCTTCCTGACGGCTTTCGCTAAATCCCCTTTCAAAATCGGTTTTACCAAATACCCTCCGACACCCATTGATCTGGCTTTTTCTTTGTCCACAAGATCACTGAAGCCTGTGCAAAGAATAACAGGGATATCCTGCCTTTGCTCCTGCATGGACCGCATCAGTTCAACCCCATTCATATCCGGCATGGTCATATCTGTGACAACCAGATCAAAGCCTTCAGGTTCCAGTAAAAAAGCATTAAGAGCTTTAATACTGCTTGTATAAGAAGAAACCTTATACCCGAGGCTTTCCAGCATTATCGCTTCCATCCTTGCAATGGAAGCTTCATCATCCACAATTAAAATTTTCTCATTTCCACCGGGCAAAATTTCTTGTTCAGGGGGAGGGGGGATTAAAATATCCTGTTTAAGTTGTGGAAAACAGATGCGAAATATTGATCCTTTACCGGGTTCACTTGTCACCGAAATATGACCACCAAAGTTTTTCACAAGCCCATGGACAACCGACAAACCAAGACCGGTTCCCTCTCCTCTTTTTTTTGTTGTAAAATATGGATCAAATATTTTATCCTGTAAGCTTTTAGTCATTCCAACTCCGGTATCGCCTATTTCCAAGAGGATATAGGAACCCGGCGCCAGAGCAAATGATGATATCATCATATCACTCTCCCCGGGAAGAAGAGACTGTAATTTAATATCCAATACCCCGCCTGATTCTCTCATGGCATGGTAAGCATTGGTGCATAGATTCAATACTATTTGATGAAGTTGTGTCGGATCTCCAAGTATAGTCCCGCATTTTGGAATATCCTGGGCAATTTTTATGGTAGTCGGAATGGAGGCCCGCAGCATTTTCAGAACTTCCTTTATAATCCAGTTCGGTTGAATCGGGACAAATTGTTTTTTACTCTGGCGACTGAAAGCCAAAATCTGGCTGACCAGATCCTTCGCACGATTTGCCGCCTTAATGATCTCTCCCAATTCCTTTACATGTTCTGCACCGGGGGAAAGATCAACTCTGATAATATCGGAATATCCGATAATAATACCTAAAATATTGTTAAAATCATGGGCAATACCTCCGGCCAGAAGGCCAAGAGATTCCATTTTTTGTGACTGTCTCAACTGGGATTCTATTTCAAGTTCCCGGGTTACATCACGCTTTACAGCCACATAATTGGTAATTTCACCTTCATCGTTTTTTATGGGTGTAATACTGGCTTCTTCCTCAAATATGGAACCATCTTTTCTTTTATTAATAAAATGCCCCCGCCAGGACCTGCCAGAAGAAAGGGTATCCCATAATTCATGATAAAATTTTGCATCATGCTGACCACTTTGTATTACCCGGGGGTTCAGACCAATAGCCTCTTTCTGGGAATACCCGGTGGTACGCTCAAACGCTGGATTTGCAAATTGAATAGTTCCTTTTTTATCTGTGATAACCACGGTCTCATAGGCCTGGTCTATGGCGGTGAAAAGTCGCAACCGCTCCTGTTCCGCATTTCTTTGTGATGTAATATCGGTGTAATACTCTATGCGCCCGCCTGCATAAAACCCGGAGGCGATGGATTGACTCCGATATTCCAGCCATCGCTCTTCCCGGGTTCCATCACAAAGCACATGGCATTTAAAACTTGCTAAATCGGCATCACCGGCATAAAACGCCAGCACATTTTTTAAAAATCTTTCAGGGTCATCAAATAGCCATTGAATACTGGTTTCCATCAACTCTTTATTGTTTTTACCTATTACATCATCTCGCTTGATCCCAAAGTAAAACTCCATGGACCGGTTGATCCAGACAATGGAAAAATCCTTGTCCAATATGAAGACACCCACCATTAAATTTTCCAGAACATCATCGGTCAATGACCTGTATTTTTCCTCGCTTTGCAATATCTCTTTTCTGGCCCGACGCCGTTCTTCAATCTGCTGTAGTTTACGAAACGAAAATAAACCTAGGACAAAGACACCAATAATAAACACAATCCCATAACCTGCCATCTCCAACAACATTTTATTCTTTCTGATCAGATCATATTTTCCCACGGGAATAAAAACCCCAATGCCGCCCCGGATATCCCCTACTTCATACCCCTGGTACCCATGGCATTTTAAACACCCCTCCTTGACAATCAGAGGCCGCATCAACCTCATATGGGGTATACCGTCGACGTCAACCATTTCTGAATATTCTTCGGCATTTTCCTCAAAACTTTTTAAAACCTTAGACTCCCATTCATCGGGAGCATTAATTGGATTCAAAAATTTCAAGCTGGTAATCTTTCCTTTCACACCAAATAATTTTTCATACTCATCCATGATCTGGCGCAGGGCATAGGCCGGGTTCAGCAGGGTAAGTTTTTTTCCTGATCTAGTTTCAATATCGCGCTCAACATGTTTAAGATAGGGGTTGGGAGGTGTCCGCCGGTCCGGCGGGACATAAACACCTCCATGGGATGTCGCCCAGAGCCTGATGGCCAGATCCTTATTGAGAGTTGCCCTGGCCTCGTTTTTTAATAATTCTAAACTTGCCAGCCGCTCATGTCGAATATGCACGACCAGAAAACCGCCCACCACCAGCATCCATATCATAACCATAATAAACATATTACGATAAAAACGGGTCCAATTTTTTTTATGTGAATACCATCTTCCCATTAATTATTTTTTTTCACCCCGTCCAGCACTTTTCTGGCCATTTTTGCCATCTCATATTGACCAACCGGTTTCATTAAATATCCTTTGATTCCCAAAGCCTTTGCCTGCTCTTTACTCATTTTTTCACTGAATCCTGTACAGATTATCACAGGAATATTGGATCGTATGGCCAATATTTTTCCGACAAGCTGATCTCCTGTCATATTCGGCATGGTCATATCTGTAATTACAAGATCATAGGATAGAGGTTCAGCTTGAAAAGCCTTTAAAGCCTCCATGCTATCCAATCGGGAAGTCACTTTATAGCCGAGACGCTCAAGGATTTTAGCTTCAATCTGAACGATGGATCTTTCATCGTCAACCAATAAAATCCTTTCATTTCCCGGTACCAGTTTATCCTCGGTCTTTACCGATTCAACATCGGAAGTTTTTTCCATTAAGGGTAGATACACTTTAAAATTTGTTCCTTTGCCAACTTCACTATAAACCGTGATATCCCCCCCATGATCTTTAACAAGGCCAAAGGCCACCGACAAACCAAGCCCTGTACCCCGCCCTTTTTCTTTTGTTGTAAAATATGGCTCAAAAACCCTATCCAGCACATCCCGGGCAATCCCTGTCCCATTATCCGATACCGATAGCATTGCATATCTCCCGGATGGTAAAGAGATATCTTGATACATATCTACTTCCAATTTAATCTCTTTGAGCATTACTTCAATTTTCCCGTTGGTATCTTCAACGGCATGATAAGCATTGGTAACAAGATTCATGACTATCTGGTGCAATTGAATTGGGTCCGCCATCATCAAACCGCAGTCGGTTTGAATGGTATCGATAATTTCAATGTTAACAGGAATACTTGATCTGACCAATTTAAGAACTTCCTTGAGTATCCGTTGAATCTTCAAAGGAATTCGCTTATGCTCTTCCTGGCGGCTAAAAGATAAAATCTGTTTTATAAGATCAGCCCCCCGTTTGCCTGCTGTAAATATTTCCTGGGCATTTTCATATTCAGAGCTGTCCAGGGGCAGATCTTCCATGAGCAATTCCGCATTACCGATAATAGGAAATAACAGGTTATTAAAATCGTGGGCAATACCTCCAGCCAGATTACCGATGGATTCCATTTTTTGCGCCTGGATCACCTTTGTCTCAAGGTTTTTTCGTTCGGTGATATCCTGGGCCGACCCAAACATTTTTACAACCTTTCCCGATTCATCCAAACTTGCCTCACCATTGGATCGGATATGTTTTATTTTACCCGTGGTTTGATCGATAATTCTATATTCAATCTCATATCCCCCGCCACTTTCAACAACTGAGTCAAATGCTTTTTGAACCTTTAAAATATCCGGCGGATAAATTATTTTCAAAATTTTTTTGGAACTTAAAAATGAATTTGAACAGCCATGGAGATCTTGCCAATTTTCCGACATGGACCAGATATCATTTTTAATATCCCACTGCCATCCTCCCAAACCAGCCAGCTTCTCTGCTTTCATCAACATGATCTTATTTTTTTCAGACTCTTTCTGGGCTTTTCTGCTATCTGTGATATTTTGGAAAATACAATGGATTTGTTGAAAATTACTATCTTTATCTTTAGCTATTTTGCCATGGAAAGTGACCAGGATAAAGGTGCCGTCTTTTTTTTGAATCTCAAATTCAACTCCCAAAACTTCACCCGCAGCTTTAAATCGGGGAAAATTTTCTTTAAAATGCTCCTTCCAGTCCGGATGTAAAAAATCACCAAAGTTTTTACCTATAACTTCGTGCTTTTCGTATCCTATAACACTTAACCATGTCGCATTTACATCTAAAAAATTACCATTTTCATCCAGGGACTGATAACTCAATGGGGCACGCTCAAACATCTGCTTAAATTTTTCTTCACTCTCCTGCAATGCCTTTTTGGTTGATTTTTGTTCTTGCATTTCATCTTTTAAATATTGTGTTTGCCGGGAGATCTCTTTTTTAAAATACCATATTCCAAATATTAATAAGCAAAACAGGATCGGCAACAGGATGTATAAAAGGTATTGCACCACCATCACAAAATCCACAGAAGGGGAAACATGGGAAATAAAAATAGGCCCAAACCATTTTTCATAGAGTTCATCAAAAGAGCCATCGGCGATGATAAGAGCAAGTCCTTCATTTAAAAGACTCAACAACTCTTTTTTCCCTTCGGGAACGGCAAAACAAAACTTTTGTTCAAATCCGGATAGTGGTCTAATAATCGGTTTCAAACTTATTTCTCGAAAAGAAGAAACATCCATTAAATTTGAAATTTTTAATTTCTTTATAAGCTGCCAGCCAACCAATTGTTGAATGATAAGGGCATCATGCCTGCCCATGGAAAGATCTTTCACAGCTTGCTCAAAACTGTCCTTTAAAATCAACTTATTTGATAAATTGTTGGCAACGGCGTACTCATGGGCTGTATCTCCTTTCATCACAAGAACTTCTTTATCCATCAAATCGGCTTGCCCACGTATCGATTTTTCCCCTTTCCGCACAAAAATTGTCCCATGCATGCGCAAATAAGGGGTTGAAAAATCCAAGTCCTTATCACGTTCATCGGAATAGGAAACAAGGGGAAGAACATCCAAACGTCCTTGGATGAGTTCTTGTTTGATCTCATCCCAGGGACCAACAAAAAAAGACACATCTTTACCGATTGCCTGAACGCTGGCCCGGAGAATCTCCACGGAAAAACCGTCGGCACTTCCATCTTCTCGTATTATCGAAAACGGCGGATAATCCAACTCGCTGGCTGACTTTAGGGTATCAGGCAATGATCTTAAATTATCATCCGCCCCGGCAGGCATGACAAGAAAAAAGCAAACCAGGAAAAACATATATACGATAAAAAATAGTCGGCTCTTCAATATCAATCACTCCGATTTTATGATGGTTCAATTAAATCCAGCCATCCATAAATTTCCAAAAAATCAATATGTTAAATAAATTTTTTAATATCCTGACAAATTTCACAACAATTTTGAAAAAAAAGTTCCGGAGCAGAATTTTCAAGTGGCTAAGAGAGATCATCTTATCAAGTGGCGGAGAGCGATCATCTTATGGACAGGTCTAATAAAATTAAGTGTACAGCAAAATGAATATCAAAGCAAAAAAAAATCTAAATTCCAATCGCTTTTTCCCATTGCTTTCTTTAGAGAAGACAAACTAATCGGGGGATACAAAAAACCGAAGTTTTCACAGAACAGCTCCCCACCCACAATAATATATTTTTTACTATCCAAAGGCCTATTTTTTTAGTACTAACGATATCTAGTCTACAGTAAAAAAAAGTTGGAATCCTGCCGGATTATCCGGCGGGTTGCAAACAAAGGTTGAAAACTTTATGGCAAATAGATCCCTTTGGGGATAAACCACATATAGATATCAACAATAGGAGGATTCATGCAGTTTAAGGATTATACCAACTTTCATCAAATGCTCCGGGAGACTGTTAGTAATTACGCCAATGAGCCGGCATATCGATGGTTTGATAAAAAAGCCAATGCCACTTGTATCACATGGCAACAATTTTATGACCAGGTCAAGGCAGTATCGAAAAGCCTTGTTGCCCTTGGCGTTGAAAAAGGCGATAAGATCAACATCTTAAGTTATACCTGTTACAAGTGGGTTTTAACCGATATTGCCAGCATGAGTATTGGCGTGGGAACCGTTGGTATTTACCAATCCAATCTGCCCAAAGATTGTGAATATATCATCAACCACTCCGATGGGGTAATTGTCTTTGCCGAAAATCTAGCCCAATTGGATAAATTGATTAAAATCAAAAAGAACCTCCCGAATATTCGAAAGGTTATCCTGTTTGATGGTGAAGTTGAAGACGATGACTGGATAATTACCTATGACAAGTTTTTAGCCCTGGGAAAAGAGGTTGACGAAAAAACCTTTGAAAAAAGAGCCGCCCTGGTTACTGCCCGGGATACCGCCGGAATTGTATACACCTCCGGCACCACAGGGGTGCCCAAAGGAGTAGTCCTGACCCATGACTGCCTCACCTCCACCTGCCAGTCAGTATATCAAAGTGGAGACTTTAAGGATGGTGAAGAGATGTTTGTCTTTCTTCCTCTGGCCCATGTTTTTGCCAGAACCAGCTGCTATACAGCCATAAAAACCGGTAATCGAACCACTTTTGCCAGGAGCATCGACTCCTTGCTGGATGATTTCGGGCTGGCGGCCCCCCACTGGTTTGTCAGCGTGCCCCGGGTGTTTGAAAAGATCCATACCAAAATCATCAGCGGGGTGGAAGCAAAGGGCGGGATTACAGAAAAGATATTCAACTGGGCCTGTCAGATAGGTTCACAGGTCAGCAAATGCAAATTAGCAGGCAAACCGATTCCCTTTGGCCTTGGACTAAAATATAAATTAGCCGGCAAACTGGTCTTTTCTAAAATCCATAAAGCCCTTGGGGGTAATGTCAAATGGTGCATCAGCGGGGCTGCACCCTTAAATCCTGATATAGCGCGTTTTTTTCATGGGGCCGATCTTTTAATCCTGGAAGGCCTGGGCATGACAGAAAACACATCATTTTCCAATGTCAACCGGCCGGACAATTATAATTTCGGAGTGGTTGGTCCTCCCGGCGCTGGCCTGTTCCATAAAATAGCTGACGATGGAGAGGTCCTTTTATCCGGACGAAATGTGATGAAAGAATATTATAAGATGCCGGAAGAAACCGCCGATACTTTTACTGAAGACGGCTGGCTCAAAACCGGGGATCTAGGAAAAATCAATGGAAACAATGTTCTGAAAATCACAGACCGCAAAAAAGATTTAATCATTACCGCAGGCGGAAAAAACATCGCCCCATCCCGTATTGAAGGAATAATGACAACCTCAAAATATATCAGTCAAATCTGCGTAATAGGTGATAAACGAAAATATCTTTCCGCCGTGGTCACTCTGGATGAAGAAAATATCAAAATCTATGCAAGGCAAAATCATATTGCCCATGAAAACGTTTCCAACCTCCTGAAGCATCCGGACATTAAAACTCTTATAGAATCTGAAATAACAGATAGAAACAAGGAATTGCCATCCTTTGAAACCATCAAAAAAGTAACCATTGTCCCAGAGTTTACCATCGACAATGCGATGATGACCCCGACGTTCAAACTGAAAAAAAATATCATCAGAAAAAATTTTAAAGATGACATCGAAACCATGTATGCATAAAATTTTAACCGCGCCCCAGAAAACCGGACGCGGTTGAAATTTTTCCATCAAACCTTGAATCTACCCATCATTTTTGACCTTCCAGGGAAGACAGATGGTTGCATTGGCAAATTAATGCCTTATCTTTTAAGAAATTTTCAGGTATGATACCTGAAAATATAGGGTTCATCACAAATAAGGATGGAAAAATAATGAAAATAGCATTTCCGGTAACAGCTGACAGTGGATTAGACAGCCTGATTAATGAGCACTTCGGCGTTGCCAAAAAATTCATGATCGTAAATCTTGTCACCAAAGAGATCAAAATTGTGGACAACCAAAAACATCTGGAAGAGAACGCCTCGTGCAAAACAGGGGTATTTGGCAAGGAAGCCGTTGATGCCGTGGTCACCAAATGTATTGGAGATGGGTCTCTGCGGGGGTTGAACACCGCAAATATCAAAGTTTATGCCGCGACAAAAGATACAATAGCTCAAAACTTAAAACTTCTGGAAAAAGACGAATTAAAACTCTTCCACATATTTGACCTCTGCCAGGGAAAAAAAAATAAAAAAAAAGGCGGGTGCGGACACCACCATTGATGCAAACCATAGGAAGCTTAATCGGCAGACTCCTGTATTTTTTCATGGGATGGACCTATGACCCCCTTCCTGAATACTGGGACAAAAAAAGTGTGGTCATTGGCTTTCCCCATACCACAAACATGGATACCCTCCGTGCCCTGACCTATATAAAGATTGCAAAGGTCAATGCCCGCCTGCTGGTCAAAGCATCCTGGTTCTTTTTTCCCATGTCCATTTTGCTCAAAAGCCTTGGAGGACTTCCAATAAAACGCAACAAGACCAGCGGATTTGTGGAAAATGTTGTCAACGAGTTCAACAAGAGAGATGAACTGGTCCTGGCCCTGGTTCCAGAAGGCACCAGAAAACAGGTTATCACCATTAAAACAGGATTTTGGCACATTGCAAGAGGGGCCAAGGTACCCATCATCTGCTGGTATCTGGACAACCAATCAAAACGCACAAGGTGGCTGGGGAAAATTTATCCGGGAGACTGCCTTGAAACAGATCTTCTCAAAATAAAAAAAATTTATGAAAAAGCCGGTTTTGTAATCCCCCTGAATAATCAAAAATAAAGATATTGCATCTGCAAAAAACACCTGCCCTTTCCCAACCACCTAAGTCATTGAAAAACAATAAAAAACCATTGACATGACTCCTGGGACTCTTTACAGTAAACATTTTGGAAAATTGATAGTACTCTCTTTTCTTGAAAAAGCCGTGTAGTAAAAGCAAAAGTCCTGGATGAAAGGAACAACCGGACAGGGCGCAACTTAACAGTCCGTGAGAAAATATTTTTGGGGCCGGTTAAACCGTCTGCATTGCCATAAAAAAACAGACGGATAAACATTTAAGAAAACAAGGAGTGTATATAATGTGTCGTCTGTTCGCACTTACCAGCAAGGATCCGGTATCTCCGATGTTGGCCATCAAAGCTCTTGATGTGATGAAAGAAGGGCATGACGGGTCGGGAATGGGCCTGTTACTCCAAGACCTTGGGGGACCCTTTGAAGAGATGAAAGAAGCCCCTATTTTATCGGGCATCTTCAGTGAAGAAGGTATCCGACGCCTGGATCTTTTCATGATGGACAAAGGATTTTTGACCAAGTATAAAATCTCTTTAAAGATTCCCAAAAAGCCGGTGGAAGGTATCCCCAGAAGGGGCCTATATCTGATTCGTGCCTATGAGCTACCCGAAGACTGGGATAACCTTGACCAGGAAGAAATCGGCAACCGGCTCTCGGACATACGATTCAAGATCCGTGAAATGGGGGAAGAAAAAAAAGACATGATAGTCTTTTCTTTCTGGCCCGATACCATCATGATTAAAGAGATAGGTGATCCCCTGCTATTGGGAGATTACCTGGGACTTGATAGAAAAGAGCTCAACGCACGGATAATCATGGCCCAGGGCCGTCAAAACACCAACTATGCCATCAATCTGTATGCCTGTCATCCCTTTTTTATCAAAGGGTATTGCACCATGACCAATGGAGAAAACACGGCTTTTATCCCCATCAGGGATTTTCTCACCTCAAGACAGATTCCTGCCTATAGCGGATACCAGTCCGACTCCGAAGTCTTTGCCCATATTCTTCATTATTCCATGGAGGAACTGGGCATGGGCATAGATGCCTATAAGCATGTGATAACCCCCCTCCAGGAAGAAGACCTTAAACAACACCCGGATGCTCAATTTCTCAGCCATTTAAAGAGAACCTGCAGGCCCCTGATCATTGACGGGCCCAACTGTGTCATCGGGACCCTGCCAGACCACTCCCTTTTCATGGCCCAGGACAGAAAAAAACTACGCCCGGGGGTTGTGGGGGGAAAGCCCGGTATTTATGGATTTTCATCGGAAATCTGCGGCCTGGATGCCGTGATTCCGGACCGGGACCAATCCCAGGATATTCAACCCATGCACCTTGACACTGTAATTGTAAGCCCTGACCGCCTGGAGGTAAAAATATGTCGTCAAACAGAAACCTTGAACCTTCCTCTTTAAGCCTGAACGATCTGCCATGGCAGATTAAATACAATAATAACCGATGTACCCTGTGCGGACAATGCACCGCCGTATGCCCGGTAAAGGCCATTGAACTGAAAGTTTTCCAGAAAAGAACCATCAAAGCATCCATAAAAAAAGATGCTGTTCCTTCCAATCAATATGATAGTTTTTACGCAATTCAGCAGAGAACTGATGTTGAAAACGCCTGTATAGGGTGTGCCATGTGCACCATGGCCTGCCCCAATGATGCCATAGCACCAGTTAAAAATCCAGGGTTGGACCGGATGAAATTTCATATCAACCAACAGGGCGTACCAAGACGCAGGGGCGGCAGAAGAAATGCCTCGGGCTCTATTCTGGACCGGATCAAATTCACCAGAATTTCCATGCTCACGGATCCGGCCCTTGATGCAGGACGTCACGAGTTTGAAATGAGAACTCTTCTTGGAAGAGTACTTTCTCCCAGGGAAAACATGAAGCGTCTCAGGGAAAAGGGCTGGATTCCACCGGTAAGACAAATTTATCCGCTGATCATCGGAGGCATGTCCTTTGGTGCACTTTCCCCCAACATGTGGGAAGGACTTCAGATGGGGGTGGCCTATCTCAACGAGGAGATGGGAATGCCCGTGCGCATGTGCACGGGAGAAGGAGGATGCCCTCCAAGGCTTTTACGCTCTCGATTCTTAAAATATGTCATCCTCCAGGTTGCTTCTGGCTATTTTGGATGGGATGAGATCATCCATGCCATTCCCCATATGAAAGAAGACCCCTGCGCCATCGAGATCAAATATGGTCAGGGTGCCAAACCCGGAGACGGGGGATTATTGATGTGGCATAAGGTAAATAAGCTCATTGCCGCCATCCGTGGGGTGCCCCAGGGCGTGAGTCTGCCAAGCCCGCCCACCCACCAGACCCAGTATTCCATCGAAGAATCTGTGGCCAAGATGATTTTATCCATGTCCATGGCCTGGGGATTCAGGGTACCGGTATATCCAAAGATATCCGCATCCTCCACCTCCCTTGCTGTACTCAATAATCTCACAAGAAATGATTATGCATCGGGTCTTGCCATTGACGGCGAAGACGGGGGCACCGGCGCTGCTTACTCCGTATCCATGGACCACATGGGACACCCCATAGCTTCTTGTATCCGGGACAATTACCTCAATCTGACCAAAATCGGAAAACAGAACGAAATCCCCATCTTTGCCGGGGGTGGCATAGGAAAAAACGGGAATATTGCTGCCAATGCAGCCTCCCTTATCATGTTGGGCGCCTCGGGGGTTCAAATCGGAAAATATCTCATGCAGGCAGCCGCCGGTTGCGTGGGCACGGAAGAAGACCGGTGTAATGTCTGTAATCTGGGAATCTGTCCCAAGGGGATCACTTCCCAGGACCCCAGACTTTACCGGCGCCTGGATCCTGAAAACGTGGCCCAGCGGATTGTGGATCTTTTTGTCTCCTTTGACACGGAACTCAAAAAGATTGTGGCCCCCCTGGGAAGATCGACATCCCTGCCCATCGGTATGTCCGATGCCCTTGGAATTGATGACCATGCAATTGCCAAACGCCTTAATATCAATTATGTGGTGTAAAGGAAACTTTCATGAAAACAAGTGATTATATCTATATATCAGGCAAGAAAGAAAATAAGCGGATTCCCTCCCGGGTGTTAGAAGAGATCATCCTCAAGCAGATAAAAAGCGGTAACCGAAAACTTGAAATAGATGCCTTCGGGCAGCACGGAATCGGGGGTAGACTCTGGGAAGCAACCGACAAAACCATAATCCGCATCCTTGGACACTCAGGCCAGCGGACAGGTTCCATGGGTAATGCCAACACCACAATTGAAGTCATGGGGCCTGCTTCCGATGACATAGGCTGGCTCAATGCCGGCGCCCAGATCATTGTCCATGGCAATGCCTCCAACGGAGCCATGAATGGTGCTGCCCAGGGAAAAGTTTATATTGGCGGAAATATCGGAGCCAGGGCCATGACCATGACCAAGCATAATCCACGATTTAAACCACCGGAACTATGGGTTCTGGGAACTGCCGGGGATTATTTTGGAGAATTCATGGCCGGCGGCATTGCCGTCATCTGCGGCCAGAACTCCCAGGCAAAAAACTCGATTCTCGGGCACAGACCCCTGGTAGGCATGGTGGGCGGCACAGTATTTGTCCGGGGAGAAGTCAACGGATTTTCCCAAAAAGATGCTAAAATCATCCCCATGTCCGACAAAAACTGGAAATGGCTGGTCACCAACCTTGAAAAATTTCTGAATAAAATCAAAAAACCGGAACTTATGACCACCTTTTCCGATAGATCAGCCTGGAAGATCCTGACCAGCAAAACTCCCCAGGAAAAGGCAAACGGCTCAGAAAAAGCTTCTATCTCCTGGTTCAAGACCCAGGTATGGGATAAGGAACTGGGCCAGGGAGGCCTCATCGGAGATCTCCAGGAAGTAGAAAAGGGCAGCATCCCCCTCATTGCCAGGGCAAAACTAAGACGCTATATACCGGTATGGGAGCAAGGCAAATATATATCTCCCTGCCAGGCGGGATGCCCAACCGGAATTCCGGTCCAGGACCGGTGGGCCATGGTCCGGGCGGATAATATCGATGAGGCCATCGGTATGGGGCTTTCCTACACCCCCTTTCCGGCCACGGTGTGCGGATACCTTTGTCCCGGTCCCTGCATGGCTTCTTGTACCAGAAACCTGGCCTCCATGCCCCCCATTGATGTAAGACTTTTAGGCCGGGCGGGCAAGGATCTGCCCCCGCCACTACCAAATAATAAAAAGAGCAAAAAGAAAATTGCCGTCATTGGAGCCGGCCCCGGGGGAATTTCAGCGGCCTGGCACCTGACCTTAAAGGGGCATACCGCCACCCTCTTTGAAACCAGCAACACCATTGGCGGAAAAATATCCTCGGCCATCCCCGACTCAAGAATCCCCGGGCAAACCCTGGATACAGAACTTAGACGGGTGAAAGATCTGATTGCCGACATCCGCCTGGAACAAGAAATTGATCACACAAAATTTTCCAAAATCAAAAAAGACTATGATTTCACCATCATCGCAGCCGGTGCTAAAAAACCCATAAGTCTTCCCATCAAGGGCATTGAAATGACTATCCCTGCCAATGATTTCCTGGAAACTGCCAAACAAAATCCCCCAAAAATTGGTAAAAAAATTGTGATAATAGGGGCCGGCAATGTGGGATGTGATGTGGCAACCGAAGCCCACCGCTTAGGGGCAAGACAAATCACGCTTATTGATGTCCAGAAACCTGCGGCATTCGGTCAAGAAAAAGAGGACGCCCAAAAATGCGGGGCTAAATTCAAATGGCCTGTGTTCACCAAGCAAATTACCTCCAAGGGAGTTCTACTCCAGGGTGGAGAACTCTTAAGTGCCGATACCATAGTCATATCCATAGGAGATATACCGGATCTGGGGTTTATAAAAGATACTCTCACCATGGAAAACGGATTTATAACCGTGGATAAAAACGGCTGCACCTCGGATCCAAGGATTTTTGCCCTGGGAGATGTTGTGGGCCCGGGACTTATCACCGATGCCATTGGCGGGGGGAAACAAACCGCCCTGTACATCGACCAGATCATTGCGGGAAAAAAACCTGACCAGGCAAAACCACTTCCAGTGATTAATCAAAACAGGATATGCCTTGAATATTATGATCCTAGAAATCAGGCCGACGGGTTAAGCGACTGTGGGGCAGATTGTGCTTCCTGTGGCAATTGCAGGGACTGCGGCATCTGTGTGGCCATCTGCCCGGAAGCTGCCATTGAGCGAAAAACCCTGGCTGAATCGGAATTTGAATATCTGGTGGATCCGGATAGATGTATAGGGTGTGGATTCTGCAAAGGAGCATGTCCCTGCGGAATCTGGGATTTGGTACCCAATACACCATTGTAAAACCAATACAAAAATAGATCCGGACAGTGAACTACTCCGGCCGTGCCATCACACTCTGGGCTTTAAAAAACAAAGCTCATTGTGGTGGTCACGGCAGGCCTTCCTTAACCTTAGATAATCCCGGTATAATCGTTTCCGTTCTATTAATTCCCTCAATAATCCGAATATTCTGCCCCACAAATTCTGCGATAATTTCCGCATCCGAGGCCAAAAAATCCCGTTTTAATACTATTTTTACAAGTATATCAATACTGCCATGGACCGAATGAACCTCCTGGATTTCATCCAGGGAAAACAGTTTATCAATGACCGCAAGTTCCGTTTTCGTATCGATGTTGATAAAAACAAAGGAGATAATGGTTCGCTTCATCTCGGGATAATAGGGCGTACTTTTCTCCAGCATGCTTTTTCTAAAACCTTCCATGCTCTTCGGGATAAGCCGGTCAATGCCGATACCATACCTTCGGTTGGAACTCCTGTCCCAATGATGATAGGCAATATAAGTATAAAGATCTCCCACTGTGCGCCCTGGAAAATACTTTATCAGCTCACCATTGCCTATGATAGTGGTCATGGGAACATAGATGGTATTATACCAGTCTTTTGCAGCCCTTGTGAAATCACAATCCCTGCCGGACTGACTGGCCAGATAAAGTTGATGTTTTTTGATCTGTTTTTCCAGAAAATTATATTTTCCCACCTCGGTCAGATCGATCTTACCTGTCAGCCCCGTTGTTTCATAAAATTTTTTCTTTTCAATATACCGCAAATTATCCATGGTATTTTTACCGGACAAAAGCTCTATCACTTTTCCTTTTATATCCCCCCACCCCAGCTCTTTTGCCGCCGCCACCCGATGGTTTCCATCCAGAACATAATAATCATCGCGAATCTGGTACAAATTTATCGGAGCAAGTTGTGCACCCTCCCGCATGACCCGTTTAATATCCATAAACCGCTTACCGGACACATGTTTTTTAGGCCGGAACCTGGAATCAAAATCATAATATTTACCCACACTACCTATGATACTTTCAAGGGCAATGACCTGAACCCCGTGGTCAATAAATTCCACATCCTCTTCCTGGGCCTGCTGTTCGTTAAACGAACTGATATGATTATCGTCTTGTCTTGATGACCCTGCCCCAAAAAGCCTTTTCAGGAAATTTTTCATAATTATACCCCTATTATTGTATATCCACAGGTATTGACCACCCGGGTTTTATGAAATTGGATTATCCTATCCTCTTGTGTTTCAAACTCCTGATGAATATGGCCATGGACAAAATAATCAGGTCTTTGTTTTTTTATCAGGGAATTAAAACTTTCAAACCCCATGTGACATCGGTCTTCCCGATCGTTGATATGCCGGGGAGGCGCGTGGGTCACAACAAAGTGAATAGGACCTTTTTGCCAGATGGAAAACCACATCCAGAATATTATTTTCCCCATCATGGCATCTGTGTACTGATTAGCACCACCATTATACCAGATGGAACCCTCAAGCCCCAAAATATTCAAAGGTCCAAAAGAAACCACCCGTCCATGGATATTTTTACAGCCCACAGGATTTGTACTGGTATACCGGATATCATGATTTCCCTTAACATAATACAGGGGCACATCCAGACGATCCCGCAGGAAAGACAGATATTCAGGGGCAAGGTCTCCACAGGAAATAATCAGGTCCACAGGAGTTAAGGTCTTATCTTCCACCTTACGGGTTAACTCCTTGTCAATATAATCGGAAACACTCAAAATTTTCAATTTATGGGACCCGGGAGCTCTTTTTTTTTTATTCATATCTGCATCTTAAATATTTTTCCCCAATTGCAGATCTTTTTTCATCCAACCATGGGAAATGATTCTATCCAGCCAACCCATATCATAATTTTTTTTCGATTCAGGCCTGGGCCGCAATTACTACTCCAGCAGCCACCATGGTTCCACCGGCAACCCGGTTCAACCTCCGGGCATTTTTTTTCTTTTTGAAGAGGAGACTGCTCCGGCTTGCAAGATATGCATAGGTTCCAGCCACACTGGAAATCACCCCGATTAAAACAGCGATGATGATCAAAAGATCGGGTATAGTCAAGGATTGCAAATCAAAAAATGTAGGCAAAAACCCGCAATAAAAAAAGATCACCTTTGGATTGGAAAGGCTAATAACAAAGCCGCTTGAAAAAGTTCCCAGCCCCATGCTGTTTTTCGAAGAATCGGGAGAGGAATCAGCTTTTGACAACCAGGTCTTAACACCTAAATAAATCAGATAGGCACCACCACATATTTTAACAAGGATAAAAAAGCTCCCCATGGCCCTGGCGGTGACAGAAAGGCCAAAAGCAGCAAAGAGCAGATAAATAATATCGCCCAGGATAAGACCTACAATCATGATCAAGGCAGATTTATACCCATGGGAGATTGCCCTTGCCACAATAGCAAAAACTCCAGGTCCTGGCGAAAGAGCAAGAAAAAACATTGCTAGGGCGAAACTTGCGATGGATGTGGCTGTCAAAACTATTACCTCCTGAATAAATGTTGCGAAACAATAATATTATATCCTATTACATAGTTTGAATAATAAGAAAACCAATCTTTATATTTTTCGTTACCTTCCCAAAGCCATAAACTCTGTAGCTATTACAGTAGCAACAATCATGAAAGTTATACGACCATAAATATTACTTGCCATTTAGAGTTATTATGCTAAGTATAAATTTTACTTATAGGAGGGTTTATACTTATTTAACACGGCTTTCTACAGGTCCTTAGCCCAATTCCTAAGGTCTGGAAACAGTCAAACATTAATTTTTTAGGAGGAGTAAAGATGAAAAAAGTACTTATTTCATTGTTTGCATTGGCGTTTCTTTTCGTATCAGCACCTGGGTTTGCTGATAATATCAACCTTGCCAAAACATCCACCATCGAAGCCATTGTAAAATCAGGTAAACTTCGCGTCGGGTTTGAATCGGGCTACCTTCCCTTCGAAATGACAAACACCAAAGGAAAATACATTGGATTTGACATGGATATGGCCAAAGCCCTTGCAAAAGCCATGGGTGTCAAATTCATACCTGTAAATACCGCCTGGGATGGCATTATTCCAGCTCTTATCACTGACAAATTCGATATTCTCATCTCCGGAATGACCTGTACCCAGGAAAGAAACCTGGCCATCAACTTCACCGATCCCTACATCGTTATCGGACAGGCCATTCTCCTCAATAAAAAACATGAAGGCAAGGTATTATCTTACAAAGATCTTAATGACCCCAAATTTACCATTACATCAAAACTTGGAACCACCGGGGAACAAGCAGTTAAAAGAATGATCCCCAAAGCCACCTATAAATCATTTGAAGTTGAATCGGAAGCCTGCATGGAAGTTATCCAGGGCAATGCAGATGCCACGGTTTACGATCTGCCCCTGATTGAAATCTTCCAGGCCCAGCATGGAGCAGGTAAGACAATTGCCTTAACCCAGCCTTTCACCTTTGAGCCCCTTGCCATGGCCATTAGAAAAGGGGATCCTGATTTTCTCAACTTCCTGAATAATTTTTTGCGCCAATACAAAAATGACGGAAGATATGACAAAGCCTATGATAAATGGATCAGATCAGACAAATGGCAAAAAGACCTTCACAAGTAGATCGATTGTGCAGATTTAATTAAGCCGGCAGATCAGGCTTTCTGTCGGCCCGTTTTTTAAGGCAGATAAAATATGGAACAAAAAACATCCAATGTAATGCGACTGAGCAACCCAACCGCCCATGCATTTTCTGTTATCGGCTTTATCACATTAATGCTTTTGGTGTTCGGATCGATATATTATGCAACCGTGGCTGTGGAATATCAATGGCGCTGGTTTAAAATCCCCAAATATTTTATGTACCAGGAAAATATCACCCTCTATGCGGAAACCGACGGTGAAATAGAATCCATAACACCCGACAAGGACAAATTTAATATTGTCATCCAGGATGAATACGGGAAACAGACATTTACCGTTCCCAAAAATTCCTTTGACTGGGATGAAGGAGACTCAATATTTCCCGGAGATATTATTGCCCAATACAAAGGAGTTTGGAAACCGGGATTAATGGCCATGGGTCTGTGGATGACCTTGAAAATAAGCTTTATCTCCACCATTTTAGGTATCCTTCTGGGAATTATCGGGGGGGTTGCCAGGGTATCAAATACCCCGGTACTCAAATGGTCGGCCATCACCTATGTTGAAATTATCCGGGGTTCACCATTGCTGGTCCAGATCATGATTTTTTATTTTGTCCTGGGAACCACCATAAATAAAATATTGATGATGCACGGGTTTTCAAAAATTAATCCCGAGTGGTATGGTATCATGGCATTATCCATATTTACCGGAGCCTATGTGGTGGAAATTGTCAGGGCTGGCATTGAAGCCATTCATCCGGGACAGGTGGAAGCTGCCCGTTCCTCTGGAATGAGCTATTTTCAATGTATGTTCCACATTATTCTCCCCCAGGCGTTAAAAACTATTTTACCCCCTTTGGCAGGACAATTTATCAATCTGATCAAAGATTCATCCCTATTGGGTATGATTTCCATCAGAGAATTGACAAAAGCAACCCGTGAAGGAATCACCACGAGTCTTCAGACCTTTGAATTGTGGATTTTATGTGCAATTTTATACCTGATCATGACCTTCACGCTTTCCATGTTTGTTCAATATCTGGAAAGGAGAGCAGCTACCAAATGATAGAAATCAATAATATTTACAAGACTTTTTATGTTCCCCACGAGATCAAGGCCCTGGTGGATGTCACAAATAGGATTCAAGCCGGAGAAGTAGTTGTGGTCATAGGCCCATCGGGTTCCGGAAAAAGTACCTTTCTGCGCTGCCTGAACCGGCTGGAAACAGCAGATCACGGCCAGATTCTGGTTAACGGTGTGGATATATTTGATCCCAAAACCGATATCAACAAGGTACGAGCTGAAATGGGCATGGTATTCCAATCATTTAACCTCTTTCCCCACCAGTCTGTTTTGGGCAATGTCTGCCTGGCCCAGCAACTGGTCAGAAAAAGGGGCAAAAAAGAAAGGGAAGAAAAAGCCATGATGCTCCTGGAAAAGGTAGGGATTGCTGAAAAAGCCCAGGCCTTCCCCTCCAATCTTTCCGGTGGTCAGCAACAGCGGGTGGCAATTGCAAGGGCCCTTGCAATGGATCCCAAGATAATGCTCTTTGATGAACCCACTTCCGCCCTGGATCCGGAAATGATCGGCGAGGTATTGGATGTCATGAAAACCCTGGCAAAAGAAGGCATGACCATGGTCTGTGTAACCCATGAGATGGGATTTGCAAAGGAGGTGGGTGACCGGGTAATCTTCATGGATGAAGGTCGAATCGTAGAAGAAGGCACCCCGGAACATTTCTTTACTGCTCCCAGCCACAACCGAACCAAACTGTTCTTAAAACAAATTCTATAGAACAGCTTATTTTACAATGGATACAAAATGCCCCGGCGGAAAAAAACTTTTCCGCCGGGGCATTTTGGCACGCATTGCATATATCATGGCGCAAACCGCTATAGTCTTTCTCCTGGTATGGTTTATATTGCATCCATCAATCAAGGAATTGGTGTGAAAACAAAAAAAGGCAATGGAACTGATTCAAATCATTAAAGGAGAATAAAATGAAAAAAACCATTTTGATAACAGGCGCAAGCAGTGGGATTGGAAAAAAAACAGCAAAATATTTTCAGGCAAAGGGCTGGAATGTCATCGCCACCATGCGGACACCGGAAACACAAAAAGAGTTAACCACCCTGGAAAATATCCATGTCACCCGCCTTGATCTGATAGATTCCGCATCAATTCGGAATGCCGTCAATGAAGGTATTGAAAAGTTTGGAAGGATAGATGTCTTGTTGAACAACGCCGGCTATGGTGCCTATGGACTCCTGGAAGCCACTTCCATGGAAAAAATCAGACGTCAGTTTGATGTCAACGTCTTTGGCCTGATGGAAACCATCAAAACCGTGCTTCCCCACTTTCGTGCTCAAAAGACTGGTATTATTATCAATGTTTCTTCCATCGGGGGAAAAATGGCCTTTCCCCTAGGTTCCCTTTACCACGGTTCCAAGTTCGCCCTTGAGGGCTTATCTGAAGCCTTGAGTTTTGAGATGGGAGCTATAGGTGTTAAGGTTAAAATAGTTGAGCCCGGCGTAATTAAAACAGACTTTGCCGGCCGTTCATTTGATTTCAATAACGATGAGTCATTGACTGAGTATCAACCATTGATCCAAAAGTTTATGTCATCTGTTGAGAATATGTTTGCCGACTCATCTCCGGCCTCGATGGTTGCAGATGTTATTTATCACGCTGCAACAGATGGAACAGATCAACTAAGATACACTGCAGGAGAAGATGCAAAAGAGTATATGGCCAATAGAAAACAATTAGATGATACAACCTTTATGCAGGGGATGAAAGATAGGTATGGACTTTAAAGTCGTAATGTGGTGATTTCTCTACAGGTATAGTAATTAGTTGTGCCCTGGACTGGCTGCGGCCGGTTCAGGGTTTAGTAACAACAAAAAAATATGGAACGTCCCGATGATTCAAGCTACAAAATTCACCATTGATCCCATGTGGAGAATAATACTAAACGATATAGGTGTCACTGAGAATGAAGTATTACAGCGCGCCTGCTTACCTTTGGATCTTTTTTCACGAAACAATGCACAATTAAGCGTTGAAGAATATTTCAGGCTTTGGAGAGGAATTGAAAAATCCTTAAATGATCCGTCCTTTCCACTGAAACTGGCACAGATGATTTCCGTTGAAGCGTTCAGTCCTCCCATCTTTGCCGCCCTCTGCAGTCCCAACCTGAATACTGCCGCAGAAAGAATAGGCAAATATAAACAGTTAGTCGGCCCAATGACGTTAACCGTTGAAAAGAATGCAACCTCAACAACATTATCTCTGGACTGCCTTTATACAGATCATCCGATGCCGGAATCATTTGCTGCGACTGAGCTTGTTTTTCTGACACATCTATTTCGCCTGGGAACCCGTGAGCATATAACGCCTTTGCAGGTTTCATCGGAATATGAATTATCAGATTTAAACAGCTATGCAAAATTCTTTGGGACAATGCCGGTGCAGGGAAAGGAAAACCTGCTCAAATTCTCTAAAAAAGATGCCAACCTGCCGTTTATTACTGAAAATAAAAAAATGTGGCGGTTTTTTGAACCGGAGTTAAGAAAACGCTTATCCAAGTTACAGGTTCGGGAAACATTTTCAGACCAGGTTCGCAATTCCTTATTTGAGTTGCTGCCCAGCGGTCAAAGCTCAACCGATGCTGTGGCAGCAAAACTGGCTATCAGTAGACGAACATTGCAACGACGCCTGAAAAATGAAGGCACGAGTTTTCAGAAAGAATTGAATAGATCAAGGGAAAGCCTGGCCCGACATTATTTAGCAAATTCTTCATTGCCCAGTACGCAGATTTCATTCCTGTTAGGCTTTGATGACCCCAATTCATTTTTTCGAGCCTTCCGTTCCTGGACAGGAAAAACACCGGATAAAATGCGTTCAGAAATAATGCATTAACGGTTACCAATAGATCCTTATTCTCATAAATAGTGCTTGAACGAAAACTCACCCATCTGCCGCGGTGCTGCAAAAATCTGAAATCCTTCTGTTATTTGATATAAAAAGCACTTATTTATTTATTTTCTTTCTACTACAATGTGGTATGTGCTATAATCATATTAATTTTCTTAGCCTTGGTGGCTGGAATCGGTGAACAAAAACATAGCCGGCTCAAATATCTGAAATAAATTCGCCGAATACAAAAATCGATTATTTAGTGAAGGAGATACTTATGGCCAACGACAAACTCAATAAAAAAAAGGTAAGTTCATCGGAGAGGACCATATGTGAAGCAACGGCCCAGATGCTGGACAAGGCGCGACGGGACGGGGTGTTGATTGACCTTGACCGAGGATATGAGATGAAACCCTGCCCCATCGGTGTAGAGTCTGCCTGCTGTAAGCACTGCTACATGGGGCCCTGCCGCCTGAACCCCAGAGACCCTTATAAAAAAGTCGGGGTCTGCGGAGCCACCATTGACACCATCATGGCCAGAAATTTTGCCCGGAATGTGGCCACAGGATCCGCCTCCCATAACGATCATGGAATGCACATCCTTAAATTATTTAAAGAGATCGTTGACGGCCATGTCAAAGAATTCACCATTAAGGACACCATCAAATTAGAGCGGGTGGCCAAATCGGTGGGAATCGAGATTGAAGGCAAAGATACCTACGAGGTGGCCCAAGAACTTTGCGTTGAACTTACCAAAACATTTTCCAATGTGGATGGAGAGATGCCCTTTACCAAAAGAGTACCAGAAGCCACCCTGGAACAATGGCGCAAGGACGGCATCGTACCTAGGGGTGCCATGCGGGAGGTCATGGAGTTGATGAGCCGGACCCATATCGGGTGCGACCAGGAGTATAACAATTTGACCAAGCAGATCAGCCGCACAGCTCTTGCCGATGGCTGGGGAGGTTCCATGGTGGCAACGGAACTATCCGATATCATGTTTGGCACCCCCTCACCCACCCTGGCGGAAGTTAACATGGGTGTGCTCAAGGAAGACCATGTAAACATAATTGTCCATGGACATGAACCTGCCATGTTTGAAGGGATGCTGGCAGCTGTATCGGATCAATTTTATATTGACGAGGCCAAGGCCAGGGGAGCTGTTGGAATTAACCTGGTGGGCATGTGCTGTTCAGGAGCAGAGATGATGTCCCGCCACGGAGTCCCCCATGCCGGAAACTTTGGTTCCACTGAAGCTATCATAGTAACCGGGGCTGTGGATGCCATGGTAGTGGATATCCAATGCATCAAACAGGGACTTTCATCTGTGGCCAAATGTTATGATACCCATTTGATTACCACCAATGCAAGATGCCATATTGAAGGAGCCACCCATATTGAGTTTGAAGAAAGCGATCCCAGGGGCTGTACCGATCAGATTCTGACCAAGGCCATTACAAGATTTGGTTCCAGAAGCATGCCCATCGAAATCCCCAAGCAAATTCAAAAAGGAGTTCACGGATTCACCCATGAATACATTGAATATATGCTGGGCGGCACTTTCAGGGGATCTTATTCACCCTTGAACGAAAACATTATCAATGGCAGGATACGTGGGGTGGCAGGCGTTGTGGGTTGTACCAATCCCAAGGTCAAACAGGATTCGGTCCATGTGGCCCTGGTCCGGGAGCTAATCAAAAATGATGTTCTGGTTCTCCAGACCGGATGTTCCCAAATCGCCCTGGCAAAGGCAGGTTTCTTAACCCCGGAAGCGGCTCCCCTTGCAGGCCACGGCCTGTCTGAAGTTTGTGAAACAGTCGGCATGCCGCCGGTCCTGGGTCTTGGGTCCTGTGTGGATAATACCAGAATTCTCATTGCTGCCTCGGCCATGGTAAAAGCAGGAGGTTTAGGCAGCAGCCTTGCCGATCTTCCCGTGGCCGGGTGTGCACCGGAATGGATGAGTGAAAAGGCTCTTGCCATTGGCCAATATTTTGTTGCCTCGGGCATATTCACGGTCTTTGGCATCGGTTTTCCCACCATCAAAGGTACAAAATTCCACGATTTGCTCTTCAATGGACTTGAAACCCAAGGATATGGGAAATGGGGGACCGCGGCCGATCCAATTGAAATTGCAAAAATGATGATTGCCCATATTGATAAAAAACGAAAAGAACTGGGTATTGATAAAACAAAAAAAAGGACCCTTGTGGACATGTCAGACAGACGGGATATTGCCTGATCTTTTCTTAATCCAGCCCGGTATTCGCCGGGCTGGATTAACCGTTCCACAAGGCTAAATTTACCATGCCACAAGATAAAATTTACCACCCCCAAAGCAAATTTTATCCAAGTCACTTAGTTGGCCCTATCCCCGACGGTGAAACAAAAAAATTGACAACAAACAGGTGAATACTGTATTAATCAACATATAAACAACAAATTAGACGGAGATACCATGGGTCGTAAAAGCATATCACACATTCGTAAACCTGAAATCCTGAGACACACTTATAAGGTGGTGGAAGAAGAAGGATTTATGGGCATGACCATCGGCAAAGTTGCCGCTCGGATGGGGGTCAACTCGGGGCTTTTGATCCACTATTTCAAAAGTAAGGAAGGGCTGATAATGGAAATGGTGGATTACCTCTATGAATCCTCCATGACCATTTACCTTGAAGAACTAACAAAATATACAACTCCCCAAAAGAGGCTTGAAGGCCTGCTTGATATGGTCTTTGACACCAGCGGAACCATGCCCCAGCGAGATGCCGTTTTCTGGTCCTGTTACGCCATGGGATTCAGGAATGATCAGATCAGGGAGAAAATCAAAGGATTAATGAAAAAATTCATTGATTTTGGAATAAGCGAAATTGAAGCCTGGGAGGAAAGCGGCATTGTCAATGTAGCAGACAAAGAAAGGGCTGCTGCAATTATCCTGGCTCTTTCCGAAGGATTCGGGATCCTGAGAAATTCGGTTGATGATATGACCGCCCTAAGAGAGATTTCCCAATTCATGAAAAAAACTGCATTAAATACATTGGGAATCCACGACACCCCCTAATAAACCACTCAACACCTAAATTTAAATCTTATCGAGAAAAAAACCCATGAATATATTAGTAATCAACACTGGAAGTTCTTCATTAAAATATCAACTCCTTGACATGGACGAGCATGTTCTGCTCGCCAGTGGCGTTATGGAAAGGATTGGTGAAACACAAGGAGTTCTAACCCATAAAAATTTTTCCAAGGGCAAAGAACACAAAACAAAAAAAGAGCTGCCCATCCAAAACCACCAGGAAGCCATGCACCTGATGGCAGGACTCATCACCAAAAAAATTGATGCCGTAGGTCACCGCGTAGTCCAGGGAGGAGAAGCATTTCAGTCAGCCACCCTGATCAATGAGGATGTTAAAAATGCTGTCCAGAAAAACAATCCTTTGGCTCCTCTGCACAATCCTCCCAACCTCATAGGGATTCAACTGGCTGAAGATCTGTTCCCCGGCAAACCCCAGGTGGCTGTATTTGATACCAATTTTCACCAGACTATGCCGGAAAAAGCCTATCTTTACGCTCTTCCCTATGAATACTACACAAGCTACAAAATACGCAGATATGGATTCCACGGTACTTCCCACAAATATGTAGCCAACAAAACAGCACAGCTCATGGGAAAAAAACCCGAAGAGGTGAACCTGATCACCCTGCACCTGGGTAATGGCTGTTCCATTTGTGCCGTCAAAAAAGGGGAATGCCAGGACACCTCCATGGGCATGACCCCCCTTGCCGGAGTGATGATGGGAACAAGATCCGGTGACCTGGACCCGGCTATTTTCGGGTATTTAATGAATAACACCGGCATGACCCAGCTAGAAATAGATGAGGTGTTGAACAAAAAAAGCGGCCTAAAGGGTATCTGCGGACTCAATGACCTGCGCGACATCCATGAAAAGTCTGCCCAGGGAGATAAGCTGGCTAAACTGGCCGTTGAGATGTTTGCCTACCAGATTAAAAAATATATAGGGGCCTATGCAGCCGTACTCGGCCATGTGGACGGATTGGTGTTCACTGCCGGGGTTGGAGAAAATGATGAAATAGTCCGGGCCAAGGCCCTGACGGATATGTCTGTTTTCGGCATTGAACTTGACCTGGATAAAAATGACATCCGATCCCCTGAACCCCGCACCATTCACGGAGCCAACAGCCGGCTCCAGGTATGGGTGGTGCCCACCAATGAAGAACTTCAAATTGCAACAGAAACCTGTCAAGTGTTGAAAAAAACTATTTGATCCTGGACAAAAACTAAATTCAGCCATCCAAAAAATGAGGATATGTCCATGGCCCTGCCCTGGAAAATTATTGACCAATTTTTTACCGAAGATGAAGGAAAGCTGGAACTTCGCCAGCGGGGTAAAAAAGACTTTATCATAACCCTTGGCCCCCAGGTGCTCATGAACTCCATGGCCCAACGCTCGGAGATAGCATTGGGAAAACTTGGGGCCGGGGCCCTGGAAAACCACCCGGCCCCAAGGGTTCTTCTGGGCGGCCTGGGAATGGGCATAACCCTCAGGGCTGTACTGGATTGCTTGCCGGAAACGGCAAAAGTAATGGCATGGGAACTCAACCCTAAAATTTATCAATGGTGTCAAGGAGAGCTTTCAGACCTAAATAATGGTGCTGTTACCGACCACAGAGTATGTATTAAGGTCGGAGACGTTGCCCGTGGGATAAAAGCTGTTTGCCAAAATAGAAGCAATGACCGATTTGATGCCATCATCTTAGACCTGTACCGGGGGCCCCACCCCCGTACAGATAAAAAATATGATCCCATCTACGGCAGCCGGGCCCTGGAATATACCAAAAAAGCCCTCAATCCAGGAGGAGTTTTTGCTGTCTGGGGGGAAAATCATGATGAAGGATTCATGAAACGCCTTGCCCAGGCAGGATTTATTACAGAATTTAAACGGCCCGGCAAAGGCGGCTACTCCCATGCTGTTTTTTTAGCCTCCAAGAAAAAAACAGATACCAACTAACCGATAGCAAACTTAAAATCCAGCTATTTTCGATCCCCCGCCAAATCAATCATGTGTTTCACAACACCGGCAAGATCGGATCGTTGAAAACAATCTATTTTTTGATCGGCTCCCCCAAAAGGATCATCCGAAATAAAAACTTTTACCTGCTTAATGGAAGAAAAAAGAGGCGGTCGTCCCACAACCTTGCGCCAGACCTCAATTTTGTCATAGGGACCTGAAATCCAGCCTTCAATCAGGACAATATCCACATGGGAATAAAAGTCCTCCAATAATTTTTGGCAGGTGTACTCCGGTGTTCTCGGCAGAAAAATTGCACTCATGGTATCTGTGACCATGGATACTGGAACAGCCCCTGCCTGCCTGTGACGATACGAATCCTTGCCCGGTTTATCCAGTTCATGGGCATGGGCGGAATGCTTCATGGAACCGACCCGGATGCCCTTTTCAACCAAATATTTTATCAAATCTGCAATCAAAGTCGTCTTACCGCAACCTGGATGGCCGATAATATGAAAAGGGATCATGGGTCTTCCTTAAATGATGTTTTTTTACCCTTCCCACTTACCATGAAAGGTTTTGCAATACCCCCATTTGAATAGCAAGACATAACTAAAAAAACTACCTTTTTTTAGAAAAAATAGTTCCAGTATCCGGTGTGCAAAAAAATATTTAAAAAAAATGCGTGAAGTTTCTTTTTGTCCGGGGTAAAAATTGAAATTAGTCCTTTTGAAGCACCAAAGCAATTTTTTCATAAAGATTTTGAACAGAATAAGGTTTTCTTAAAAAATTAATATCCGTTGGCAAGATACCATCCTCGGAAAAAAAACTTTCGGTATAACCCGAGGTATACAGCACTTTAATCCCGGGACATATTTTCAAGGCCTCTTTAACCAGATCGGGCCCACTCTTTTTTGGCAAGACTACATCGGTAAAGATCAGGTCCAAACTGTTTTTATGTTCTTCACAAAGATCTATCGCCTGGGAGCCGTCAAATGCACTTAAAATCTCAATATTTTTCAAATTAAGTGCATTACAGGCAAAAAGATTAAGCTTTTCATCATCTTCGACCACAAGAATCTTCGCCTTTTCGATGGGTATGGATTTAGTTGCCCTGGATTTGGTAACAATATCATCTCCTCTTTGTTCCAGGGCGGGCCAGTAAATCCTGAATGTTGTCCCGATTCCCACTTCTGAATATACCGCAATATTTCCCTTATTCTGCTTAATAATTCCATAAACTGTTGACAAGCCTAAGCCTGTCCCTTTTTTCTTTTCTTTAGTCGAAAAAAACGGTGTAAAAATTTGTTCCTGAATCTCTCGTCCCATTCCAATTCCAGAATCGATTACCTCGATCAGTATATAGCTTCCTTCTTTAATATCCAGAAACTGCTCCGTATAATCCTTGTCCAGAATTACCTGTTTTGTTGTAATTATAATTTTCTTTTTGACATCATTTGTTTTTGAATTGATCGCATCCCGGGCATTTATCACCAGATTAAACAACAATTGATCAACCTGTGTCTGGTCTGCTCTGATATTGGAGATATCAGACCCGAGGTCCACTTCCAATCCTATATCCTCGCCGATCAATCTTTTTAACAATTTCATCGTATGCTTGATGCTGTCATTGATCTGGACAGGGACGGGCTGGATGGCATCTTTTCTACTGAAGACCAGCAATTGCCTAGTAAGATTAGCGGCTTTCTTGCCTGCCTGTATAATCTGCTCAAAGTTATCACACAACCCAGGCTGCTGTTGTGTAGACATCATACCAAGTTCGGCAAACCCATTGATAACGGTCAACATATTATTAAAATCATGGGCGATACCCCCCGACAAAAGGCCAATAGCCTCCATTTTTTGTGCTTGAACAAGTTGCTCCTTTAATTTTTCTTTTTCCATGGAGTTTTCTTTTTTCGTTATAATACCGGCCAGTTGTTTGGATAGAGAATCTATCAATGCCCTTTCTTCCGTTTGGAAAGGCCCCTCATCGATATCCGGTCGTTTTTCAGAATAGATGATTTCTATTGAGCCTCGTATATTTCCTGCAACGATTAATGGTGCCGTAAGGATATAAGAATCTGAACCAAACCCCTTGGATTGAACAATTAAATCATCAAATGCAATCCTGGATTCTGCTATTCCAGGAAAACCAAATCCCAGGGGAATGATATTAAGCATCTCTTCAAGTACATCTTTGATGATAATTTCCCGATCTCCCGATAATTTTGCCATCTGATACATGCAGTTGAGTTCTTTGGTTCTTTCCGTCACTTTGAACTCAAGCTCGTCATGGGCAATTTTTAATTTAATCTCTGCTTTCTTTTTTCGATGGAAGGAAACTGCAAGAAACCATGTGATGATAATCATGATAAAACTTATCAACACATCCAATATGATAACATTTTTTTTGAACACTTTTATATTTTGCTCAAAGTCAATTTTTGGAACAAAAAAGACTATTTTCCATTGGTATTCATCGGCATTTACTGCTTTTTTACTGGATTCAAAGGCAGTGGATGCCCCACTACTGGATTTGATGTTTTCTTTCATGGGAAATATCGTATTAAATGAAAAAAAACCAAATTTATCCATAAATGTTCCCTTCTCACTGGATATTATATTTTTCCATGATTCCGGAAATTTATTCTTGAATGTTAAATGCTTCTTATCCTCGTACATGAACCCCCATTCTTCATTTCTGGAAATTGCCTTTAAAAAATACCCGTTCCTGTTCAACATCATTGAGTGTGTAGTCGAAGTTATCTTTTTATCATTTAATGCGTTCAGAAGATTTTTGCTCAAATAATTAATAATTATAATCCCTTTTTTTTCCCCTTTTTTATTAAAAACAGGGGCGGCTATCCTGATCATGGGCTTCAACGGGAACTCTATTTTGCCATTTTCAATATTCAGGTCCATGGGGGACATGAATATTTCATTCCTATTCAACTTTATGGTATCTTTAAAATAGTAACGATCTGCCTTATTTTGAAGTTGTTCTTTACCAATGGACCCAGGGTGTCCTTTATTGAAATTAATCCTGATTTTTTCCATACCATATTCATCTAAATATCTTATTTGATCATAAATACCTTCAAATCTTGCAAACTGAATTAAGTCATGGACCAAACCTTTTCTAAATTCATGTTGTTTTTTATTAAAAAATTCCATTAATTCGTAGTTATGTAGAATAATATTAAGATCATTTAACTCAACTTTCGGAGGAGTAAATTCACCTTAACTCCCCTTCTAATAGGGGCGTTTGTCGGTTATGAAGGCCGAAATATACAAGAGCTTCGCCCATTATTAGGTCAAGCATGGAATTTATGACCCGCTCAGACAATTTA
>JAAELK010000370.1 GCA_024226935.1 Desulfobacteraceae bacterium | reverse complement strand
TCATACTTGAATGGTAACACGCCTTGTGACATACTCTGTTGCACCCCGTTGATGAAAGGTTTTTTTGGTCGAAAACATTCTATCTGCTTGATTCATCAAGCGCAACGGGGTTTTTCTTTTTTTAGGTGGTGGATTGGGGTCTATGAAGTACAGTAGTGGGATCATCCCCTTGGCTTTTAGAAATATAAAATGCTACGGCATCGGGCATGGGCCACAAATCAATTCGTTTGACCTTTAGTTTTTTATAACTAACAATATTGGCATTATCTCCTGCAGAACGATCAAAATCACTTAGTTTGAATCCTTGACTGACCAGATAAGATTCCCGTGCATCCTCAATAGTAGTGCCTATTTTATAATTTTTCATTTCCTCCAATGCCGTAACCTTTACTTCTGATCTTCCTTTTAATGTAAAAACCGAATAACGTGAAGGAACTATTATTCCTAACCATTTAAACAGCCCCTCCCGTGCTGGTCGTCTGCTGATGGAAAAAATCAGGGAGTTGGGTTCTTTTTGTACATTGTTATATGTGCGTGCCCATGGATAGGTTTTAATTTCATATGGCACATTTGCTTTTTTCATAATGGCCTTTACGATATCGACTGATGCACCAACGATTTTACCGTTTTCCATAAATTGAAACGGAGGGAACTCTTCGGTAAAAATTGTAATTTTTTCATCAGCTCCAGAAATGTTGGTCATCAAGACACACAATGAGACAACAAAATAAAACAAAATCGTTTTCATAAATTTTTTCCTCAATTATAAATTTTTGAAGTTAATAAAACACTCGTTACACTTGATTGCTCAAGCTGACAGGGATATTTAAAAAAAACACAAGGATTAGTTTTTCTGCCGGGAAATAGTTCCTGGCAGAAAGGGGCGAAAAAATTATCCTGCTTCATAGGTACAGGATTTAAAATCGATCTCTTCTCCACACTTATTGCATTTGTGTATCTTTTCAAATTCATCGGAAAAAATTTCTTTGGACGCATTACATTTAGGACAACTACAGATGAAAGACTGAAGATTCTTAAAATTTTCAAAACCGGGACAATGTTTTGGCGTACTCATGACTATCTCCTTATGACTATCGGTTAATATTCATAAACACAAAATCCATGGATAGATTTATAACAACTTGGATAAATTGACCATCTGGTGGCAAATATAAAAAATTATCCCAGCTTTCCCATATCTACCAAATCCAGGAAAATTGTCAATACCGGTATTCCCAAATATTTGCTATCCAAAAAATTATTGTCCGATTTAAATTAAGTTCAAGGCCCCGACAGCCTTCTTCCCCTGGGGAATTATCCCAAGTCTACCAAAGTTCTCCCCCGCAACTGTCCTTTGAGTATTTGCTCAATGCTGGAACCAAGATTTTCAAGATGAACCCTGGTGGACATGCTTTCCAACATCCCGGGTTTCCAATCCGTTGAAAGGTGCTCCCAAAGAATTTTTCGCAGGGGCATGATGCAATGCTGGGAATCGATACCGATCAAGGAGATTCCCCTTAAAATAAAGGGAAAAACATTAATGGGCAGATCCGGGGAGGCCACATTGCCGCAACAGGTAACAACTCCCCGGGAATCAGTGGACTTGATAACTGTGGCCAAAATATCTCCGCCCACAGTATCAATTCCCCCTGCCCAGCGGGGCTTTAAAAGGGGGGGACCTGTTTTTTCAAGAAAACTATCCCTGGCGATGACATCTTTTACCCCCAAACCGTCCAGGAATCCGGTATCCAACTTGCCTGAGACAGCTTCGACAGTATATCCCAATTTAACAAGGATGGCGCAGGCAAGGGAACCAACTCCACCGGTGGCCCCGGTCACAAGAATAGGTCCTTGATCTGGAGCAACCCCTGAAATCAATCGTTCAACCGACATGGCAGCAGTAAATCCTGCTGTACCCAAAATCATGCTTTGCTCCAAACTGAGACCCTTTGGCAGGGGCAACACCCAGCCTGCGGGAACCCGGATATATTGGCCAAAACCGCCGGGGGTATTCATGCCCAGATCATAGGAGGTCACAATGACAGGGTCACCTTTTTTAAAACCCTTCACCCGGCTTTGTTCCACAATGCCTGCCGCATCAATGCCGGGGGTGTGGGGGTATTGCCTGGTCACACCTTTGTTGCCCGAAGCGGACAGGGCATCTTTATAGTTCAGGGAGGAATAATTCACCCGGATAAGCAGATCCCCCGGGGGCAAATCTTTGGTACTCATCTCTTTAATAGTACTGGAAAAAGCCCCGTCGGAAGTTTCTTCCACGACAAAGGCCTTATATCTCATGTTTTCCATGATATCCTCCCTTTAACTTTTAATGGCCCCGGAACGAACCCCTCTTAAATAATTCACACAAAAATTGTCATGGGATAAAAGCATATCGGCAGTCCTGATGGTGGCCATAAGTTTTTGGTCCAGGGGATCAATAATGGCGGAATCCATTCCCGCCCCCATCATCATGGCAACAAAGGTTTGGTTAATGATCTTTCTTTCGGGCAGACCATAGGAGATATTGGACAAGCCCCCCAGAATATGCACCCCGGGAAATTCTGCCTTAATGCTCCGGACCGCAGAAAGAACCATGATTCCTTTGTTGGAATCCGTGCTGATGGGTTGAATCAGGGGATCCACATAGATGCAATTTGTAGGAATACCGATCTTATTGAGTTCTTCCACCAAATTTTTGGCCCGGTCCTGAATATCCTCTGGACAATCAGGAATGCCGGCATCGTCCATGCAAAGGGCAATAACCTTGCAGTTTTTTCCTTCAAGAAAGGGCATCATGGCATCGAATCGTTCTTTTTCCAGACTGATGGAATTGATCATGGGGGGCTTTTCTACTCTTTTAAAGGCCATTTCCAGGACGGCAGGATCTGGACTGTCCAGGGAAAGGGGCAGGTTGACAATGGGCTGAATAATATCCAGCAGCCATTTCATATCATCGGTTTCATGGCCGATGCGAGCACCTGCATTGACATCAATATAGTCGGCACCGGCCTCCTGCTGTTTTTTTACATCAGCAACGATATAATCAGCGTCCCGCTCTGCCACAGCAGCCTGGACAAGTTTTCTGGAGGTGTTGATTCTTTCACCTATTACCTTAAACATTGTGTCTCCAATTCCAAATGATCTGTTTGCTCCGGTGAATTTGCCAACAACTTAACAAGCCTTGTAGCAGCACCTGCATCGGCGGCAAACCCATCCGCTCCAATCTCTTCGGCAAAGGCCCTGGTGACGGGTGCGCCACCCACAAGAAGCTTGACCCGATCCCGCAGGCCACTTTCAACAATGGCATCCACGGTCTGTTTCATCATGGGCATGGTAGTGGTCAAGAGAGCTGACAAACATACAATCCGGGCATTTTTTTCTTTGATGCAGGCTATAAAATTTTCCGGGGCAATATCTACTCCCAGATCATAAACTTCAATTCCGGCACTTTCCATCATCATGGCCACCAGATTTTTACCAATATCATGGAGATCTCCTTTAACCGTGCCGATAATCACCCCGACGCCCGGGGTAGAACCTTGCTCTCCAAGAAAGGGTTGTAAAATGGTTGCGCATTGGCCCATGATCCGGGCAGCCATGAGAACTTCAGGAATAAACATTTCACCGCTTTCCATTTTTTCACCCACAATATCCATGCCGGCTATCAAACCGTTATTTAAAATATCACCGGCTGCTATTCCGTCTGCAATAGCCACATTTACAAGTCCAGTCACCCTGGTTGTATCACAGGCAACCAGGGCTTTTATAATCCCATGAAAATCAGACATCTTCTTTCTCCTTTATGCTTTTCTTGCGTTTTTCAACATAATTAATGAGTAGTTTTTCAATGCCAGGATCAATCTCCGGTTTTTCATATGCTGCCAACCTCTGTGACACCTTGTCTTCAGTCGCCTGATCCACCCGTTTTTTTCCGCCCTTGGTCCAGGCATTTAAGTTTTGCCGACTCATGATAGCAGGCATAAAAAATTCAGTGCGACAGAGCTGGAAGGTTTTAAAGTGAGTCAGATACTGGCCTCCAATACCCACCTGCTTAATCATGTCGATATCAATGGATTCATCGGTCAAGGCCAGGGGACGTATCATGCTGCGCACCATGCCGCAGATCTCCTCGTCGATGAGAAATTTTTCAAAACTCATGGCAATATAGGAACCCAGGATACCGCAGGAATGAAGAATAAAATTGATACCGCTTCTGGCTGCCGTTGAAAGAGCCATGGCAGATTCCGCCCCGGCCTGGGCATCGGCACACAGGGAATCTGTCAATCCCCCCCCGGATCTGGAAGGCAGATTATAAAACCGGCCCATCTGGGCCACCAATTGAATATTTTTGGACAGCTCCGGGGCACCAATGGAAAGAGCCCCTGTTTTCATGTCCATGGCAGAGGAAGTAGAACCATAAATCACAGGGGCACCCGGTCTGACCAACTGAGCCAGGGTGATACCGGCCAGAATTTCTGCATTCTGCAGGGCCAGCACCCCATCCAGAGTCACGGGACCAGAGCCTCCGGCCATGACAAGGGATGCCACCACACAGGCCTGATTGTGACGGGCAAGTTCAATCAAGGCACCGGTCATTTCATTGGAAAACTGCAAAGGAGACAGGGAGTTAATCAGGGAAACAGAAACGATCTTATCCATGATATTTTCCTTGCCGCCCCAGAGGATACCAGCCATTTCAATGCCGTCCAGGGCACCCTGCCGGGAAACAGGACTCCCCATAAATGGCTTGTCACACAAAAGCATATTGGACAGATTCAAATCTAAATGAACGGTTCCGTGGGGCATATCGGCAGGCTCCACCATCATCCAGCCGTTCATATCTATATAGGCAGATGTCTGAATCAACTTGCAAAAATTATCATAATCTTCCATGGTAGCCCTGCGTTGATCACCCCTGGCATCCATAACAAAGGGAGCACCATATCCTGGTAAAAAAACAAAATCATCTTCCCCTATCTCAACACTTTTAGCCGGGTTTCTGGCATGGACAGTGAACCGTTTGGGTGCTGTTTTCAATGCCCTTTGAATATCGGATTTTTCAAAAAAGACGACACTTCCTTCCACCCTATGCCCCTTTGCTTTAAATATTTCAAGGGCTTCTTCTTCGTTAAAGGAAACTCCCAGAGTTTTTAAAAGATCCAGGGCAGCCCCATGGATCTTTTCCATATCTGGAGCAGTCAGTTCCTGCATTCGATCATACATTGTCTTTTCTCCTTTAAAAAAGATGAGATTAAGGCTGCCACCCAAAATTCAGTGGGATACCCTTATCAAATCAATGCTATGCAGAACACATACCAACAATTATTATTTTTACCGTTTCATACTATCTGCCAGATATATAATAAATTGGAAATTATAATTATTAATTTTAATAACGGCCATGGGCTGCCCAAGGGGTTCCATAGGCTTGCCCACAACAAAATATGAAAGAATCCGATAAGTTGATTAGGTTTTTCATATAAAATCAAATAAAGGAGAAAACAACTGAAAAAAATTTTCAGTTTAAAGAACAAAATAGAAAAAAATTTTTCATATGAAAAAAAATTTAACATTTCTTAAATTTTTTATGGGCGGGGAATAAAATCTCCACGAAAAAATTTATATTTTTTTATTTTATAATGAAGAAGCTGCCGGGAAATCCCCAGGGCTTTGGCGGCCTGGCTGACATTGCCCCGGGAGGCATAAAGGGCGGTCTCAACGGCTTTTTTTTCCTGATCCGCCTGGATTTTGGCAAGACTCTGGGGAGGGTATTGCCCACCGGACAATTCGATGTTTTGAGCAGAGCTAACGGGAATTTCCCAATCTTCCAGATTTATTTTTTCAAGGGAATCCAACCCAGGGGTAAAATGTTCAACCTCCAAGATCTCTTCCTGGGTGATCATATTCATGGCTCCTTCAAGGAGATGCTCCAACTCCCGGATATTACCGGGCCATTGGTAAACAATAAACAGATCATGGACTTTTCTGGAAATCCCTTTAACATGGGTTCCCAGTCTGTCATTAATTTTTCCAATAAAATGGGTGACAAGCTCTTCCATATCCTCCAATCTCTCCCGCAGGGGACGCAATTTTAACATGACCACTCCCAACCGGTAAAAAAGATCGGTTCGAAGTTGTTCTTCCCGGATGGCAATCCGGGGATCCAGGCTCATGGAGCTGATGATTTTGACATCAATAGAAGTTTCCCTGACAGAACCCACCCGGCGCACCTGCTTTTCCTGGAGAACCCTCAAAAGTTTAGCCTGTAGTCCCACCGGCATGGATAAAAGTTCGTCCAAAAAAAGGGTGCCTCCATGGGCGCTTTCAAAAAGCCCCGGTTTATCCATGGCACCGGTAAAGGCTCCACGTGTGGTACCAAAAAGCATTCCTTCCAGAAGGTCATGGGGAATAGCCGCACAATTGACTGCCACATATTGTTCCCGGCGCCTGGGACTGTGATTATGGATGGACTGGGCAAAGAGTTCCTTGCCGGTTCCGGTTTCCCCCTGGATCATGATTGGAGAAGATGAAACCGCAGCCTTTTGTGCCATATGCTTCACCCGCATGAAATCAGCCTCCCTGCCGATGAGATCGGCAAAGGTGTACATGGTATTATTACCCAGATCGGATCGGTATTCATTAATAAAGACCGGGGAATGGGATTTTTGAACCAATTCATAATCTTTAACAAAACAGATCACCCCATTGATGGTTTCTTTAGTGAACAAAGGATAGGAGCTTGTAATGGTATTAACCACCTTTCCAGAACAGGTTCTATAAAAAAAAGTCTGACTCCTGATGGCGGCATGCTGGTGAATGACCTGCATGATAAGACTGGAGTGGTTATCCAGCACATAAATATCTGTCACCTTGAGCCCGATCACATCCCTTGGCATCAATCCATCAATTTTGGACTGGGCTGTATTATAAAAAAGTATTTTCCCATTAATGTCTGCAATCATCACCCCATCATCCAAATGGTTCAGAATCGATAAAAAATCAATATTTTGCATATCCAGCAATTCCAGGTGATCCGGCTTTTTGGAAAAAGACATCGATGTCCCCTTTAACTTTTCTTTGTTCAAACCAGGAAATTTAATCCATTGACCATAGCACATCCCTGGAGGATATCAAATACCAGCTCCCCAAATCCAACAAGGCAATCCCATGTAATTTTTTGTGTATTATTTGGATTTAATTGTTCTCGTCTCGACCCAGCCGTGGAAAGGCAGAGGGGGATTGCGCTAAATCTCAAGCAATCGTCCTGACTGCTTGAGAAGCGGAAATGACCGAACTCTTCTATCCTGAAGATATCAGCCATTTACGCCGCTCCACCCCCTCACCTTACCACGACTTAGATTTGGCTGATTCACAAAAAGCAACCAATCTCAAAACAGCTTCATGGGCTTGATTGAATATTAATTTAGGGCCTTTCCTCAAAAATAACTTCATATTATTCTTGCACAGTCAGAAGACAAACGATATAAACCCCATAGTCGAAATAAGTGCAACTGATGCAAAGCTGCGGCATTGTTCAACAAGGTTTTAGCATTAATCCCACCGGCCTAAAAAACCGGTTTATTTTTACAGAAAAATTGCATCAAATTTAAATATCATGGGCTCGATATGGACGGGACTATTGATAAAACGCTTTTAATTAAGCCCCAAACTAAAAGGACTATAAAAAATGGCAGATCCCTTATTTATTAATGATGTAATAGCAAATGTTCTTAATGGAAATATTCGGATTCCATCATTTCAAAGAGGTTTTATTTGGGATGCTGATCGTGTAGCTCACTTAATGGACAGTATTTATAAAGGATATCCGTTTGGAAGCCTTCTTTTTTGGCGAACGAAAACACCATTAACAACTGAGCAGAATTTGGGCCCTTTCTCACTTCCAGAAAATGATCCAGATTATCCTATAGACTATATTTTAGATGGACAACAACGTGCCACATCAATATTCGGAGTCTTCCAAACAGCGTTAGAGCCAAACATATCGGAAGATGACAGTTGGACAAAAATTTACTTTGATTTGCGTAGTGAAACAACAGCTCAAGATTCTAATTTTTTCTACTTACCGGATGAAGAGGTTGATCCAGATCGTCACTTTCCTTTAAAGATTTTGTTTGATTCTCCTGCCTACCGTAATTTTCTAAAATCAATGGATGATTCAATTGCAGACCAAGTTGATGTATTATATCGTAGATTTACAACTGCTAAAATACCAATCCAAACATTTGCGACTGATGACAAAACAGATGTGGCAATTGTATTTGAAAGAATCAACAGGTTGGGAGTAGAGCTTGACACTCTTCAACTTCTATCAGCATGGTCATGGAATGAAAATTTCGATTTACAAGATCAATTCCGAGAGTTGTCTGATGAACTCGAGCCATTTGGGTTCAACGAAGTTGGGGAGGATAGTGATCTGTTGCTGAGGTGTTGTGCAGCAATAATTTCAGGGAATGCTGCACCAAATATCATTGTGGAACTAAATGGTGAAGAAGTAAGAGAAAGATTTAATGAAATTAAAAGTGGCATTTTAGGTGCGGTAGATTTCCTTAGAACTACTTTAAAAATCTATTCAACCAAAGTATTACCATATACAACAATTCTTATTCCTCTTTCAGTTTTTTTTGCAACAAATTCAGACCAGGCAACTCACCCAGATGCAGCGCAACAAAAAACTCTAAAAAATTGGGTGTGGCGAACTTTCTTTAGTCGAAGGTACAGTAAACGACTTGAACAATTAAACCAAGATATCAAAGAGATACTAAAACTTAAGAAAGGTGAAGAAACTAATTTGGGGATTTTTAAGTGCGAGATCGACTCTTCATTTTTCACCACAACATCTTTTAATCTTAGAAATGTGAATGCTAAAACATTTGTTCTGATGTTAGCATCAGAAAGCCCTCTCAATTTTATTAATGGAAGTGAAATTACATTAGGACCGGTTCTAAGAAATTGTAACAAAAAAGAATTCCATCATATATTTCCTCAAGCATTTCTTAAAAGTCTGGATATTGACAATCGTTCAATCAATTCATTGGTTAATTTTTGTGTTCTTGCAAGAGTAGATAATAACCAATTAGGTGGTGAAAGGCCAAGTCAATATCGCGCAAAAATGCCAGCAGATGAGGTCGTTGAAAAGATTTTGTGCAAAGCCTTATGTCCAACCAATATTTTTCATGATGATTTTGACCAATTCATAACCGAAAGATGCCAAATATTAGTAAGTAAAGCAAATTCACTTATGGATATAGAGACGGCTTAACAATCGCATTAACTCGGACGTGGCTTCCGCTGGCGCTCCAGCCACGCACGGTTATGCGGTTAGCTTTTTTTAATTTACGGAATTATCACACAATGAAAAAGAAGAATTATAAAATTTTGCCCCAGGGAATATTTGATAGCCATTGTTTACAATATGCAATTATGAATGCATTCAAAGCGTTAAGTGAACCTGCATCCTCTTCTTGTGCTTTTGCCACAAAGGCAGAAACAAAATGGCAAAAAATTATTGCCATAACACCATCCCTGCAAAATTTTTCTGCTGGATGGGGCAGTGACTTCAGAATTAGTACCTTGGTTGCTGCTGACAAAATTATAGATAATCTGGTCCGAAGTTATTTTGAAGTGATCAGCGAAAAAACAAAGTTCAATTATTCAGTGTCTAAAATACAAATAAGCCAAATGAAGAGTGTTAATTTTACTGACTCGGTTTTGATTTTCAGCCTTAAAAATAAAGCAAAAACTGAATATTATGACAGTGCAGATCATTGGGTTTGCGCAATTGGAATTGATGAAAATTCCTTTTTACTTGCGTGCTCTTGGGTACTTTACGAGAGAGGAACAGAATACTCCGAACAAATTTCTGATATGGGTGATGGCAGATATTTCAACAATAAACTGGATTTTTCAGAAATTAATAACATTACTATATACGGGAACCAAATTTACATCATAACAAAAGCATGAGACTAATAATATCAGAAAATCCAGATGACAGAGGCAAAGAAGGTAAGGCTTGCAGCGGATTTGAATGGCAGTGTGCCCCATGGACGGGGCCAAGCGCCAGTCACCTCGGAAACAGGACACGAGGTCCTGTGAGAATGAGCGAAAAGCCTTACCGCTTCCCTGCCGGTTCTTGTCAAAGTGTCCTGAAATTCAAATGATTTTAGCTCATACCATCCAGCAACTGATCACAGTGGCAGCCCTGACGGTGCTTCCCAAATGGTTAACATGGGATATAAGTGTTGTACTTCCAATCCCATTTCAAGAATAAAACCTGAGAAACCTTTTTGGATTTTGTACAGGCCAATACAGTCTTTTCCATGTGTGCATACTTCTGGATCATAATCCAGGAGAAATCAGCATTTGGCGGATTTGGCAACACTGCCAAATCCGCCAAATGATTATTAATTGTCCTTTGAGCCAGTCCCAATCTCTTTGCAATTTTGTAATGTGGTTCATTTTCCATTTCTAAAAAAATAAGTTCGCCAAGACAGAGGCAGGGAAAGAAGGTGAGGTTTGCAGCGGATTTGAATGGCAGTGTGCCCCATGGACGGGGCAAAACGCCATTCACCTCGGAACCAGGACACGAGGTCCTGTGAGAATGAGCGAAAAACCTTACCCCTTTTCTGCCGGTATGCTTGCAAAATATTTTTAAAATCCATCCGCAAAAAAGCAGGGGGATTACTTGCATTGTCCCTGATTACTTTACTGAAATATCTTTACAGGTATTACAAATATTGATAGGGGTATGGTGATTATTTTTTGTTTATACTAATCGGAGATCATTCAATTTTGTAAGATATCCAGTTCTATGTAATAACTTGTTCACCTTTAAAAATGAAGAATGATATTCAATGAAATCCAAGATAGATAAAACAAAGTTTATTGAGCAAATCCAAGATTGGGGTGCAAGTATTGTCTGTGTGGCTGAAACTTCCAGGCTGGCAGGTATTGACACAGACCCAGAAAATCTTTTAGGCCCTTATCCAAGGGCAGTAAGTATTGCAATACGTCTTTCTGGTGCAGTAATGGATGAGATTGACATGCAGCCTACTCCTCTTTATTCATCACATTATAGCCGAATAAATGCATTACTTGACGATATTGCTATACGAGTAACAAATCTATTACAGATGAATGGTGCTCGAGCAGTTCCTATTCCCGCAAGCCAAATACTCGATTCAAAAAAATGGTCCTCCCATATATCACATAAAGCTGTAGCAATAGCAGCAGGTATAGGCTGGCAGGGTAAAAGCCTTTTAGTTGTTAACCCAGATTTTGGGCCAAGGATTAGGTTGACTACAGTTCTTACGAATGCTGATCTCGAACCGGATTCACCGATTAAGAACAGATGCGGAAAATGCCAACAATGCAAAGAACATTGTCCTGCTGGAGCAATCATTGGTGTAAATACCGACAGCCACTATTCCACCCGATCAGAGGCAATAGATCTCGAAAAATGCGTCTATCAAGTACGAGATATTTTTAGTGAACTTCCTAATATCACACCTCTTATCTGTGGCATATGCATTAAAGTTTGTCCCTGGGGTAATAAAACAAAGAAAGCAGAATTAGAAAAAAGTTAACAAACAGCTGCATTTTCTCTTGATTCAAAATCTTAGATCTCCCGACAGATTTTCTGATATTCTCCAAGGCAGAAGGCAAAAAAAAAGCAGGTAAGGTTTGCAGCGGATTTGAATGGCAGTGTGCCCCATGGACAGGGCAAAGCGCCATTCACCTCGGAAGCAGGACACGATGTCCTGTGAGAATGAGCGAAAAGCCTTACCCCTTCCCCCTGCCGGTGTGCTTGCAAAAGATTTTTGAAACCCATCCCTGATCTGCTCAATATTTTTTTTTACAATATGCTTTTATATATGCTATTAGAACCCGATGAAAAAGTTTTATACCTCGAAAGTTGCTCTTGTGTCCTTTTCTCATTTTATCCATGATATATATACAAGCTTTTTATCCCCCCTGCTGCCCCTGATCATTGAAAAAATGTCATTAACCCTGAGCCAGGCAGGTCTTTTATCCACGGTTATGCAGATACCAGCACTACTAAGCCCATTCATTGGTTTAGTAGCCGACAACAAAGGGCTGGCCAGGTGGCTGGTAATTCTGGCCCCGACCCTTACTGCCATTCCCATGAGCCTCATCGGCATTGCCCCTTCCTATGGCTTTTTGTTGATTCTGGTCTTTTTAGCCGGAATTTCCGTGGCCCTTTACCATGTCCCGGCACCGGTATTGGTGGCCGGATACTCAGGAAACAAGAAGGGTAGGGGGATGAGCTTTTTTATGACCGGAGGAGAGCTGGCCAGGACACTGGGACCCCTGTTGACTATTGCAGCAGTATCAGTACTAGGTCTGAATCATTTTCACTGGGTCATGATCTTTGCCGTGCTCACATCCATCCTATTATATTTTACCCTGGAAAAAGAAGAAGAAAAAACAGCCATTAGAAAAAACGGATCACTCCTGGCTTCCTACCGGGAAATTAGTCATGTTCTCAACCCTCTGGTCGGAATATTGACAGCCAGAGCCTTTATGCATGCATCCATGGGAGTGTTCTTAGCAGTGTTTGTGGAAAGAGCAACCGGCAATCTCTGGTACGGGGGGGCAGCCCTTGCCGTGTACGAAGCCATGGGAGTAGCCGGAGTTTTATCCGCCGGCACCTTTTCCGATTGGATGGGTAGACGGCGGGTCTTGTTCTGGGCCCTTGCAATAGCTCCCATTGCTATTTTACTATTTGTGTTCACAACCGGAATCCTCAAAATTGTCGCGTTAATGATCACAGGTTTTAGTGTCCTTTCCACCACTCCTGTAATGCTGGCCCTTATCCAGGAAACTGCCGGGGATAATCCCGCGGCTGCCAACGGACTTTTCATGATGGCCTCCTTTACAACCAGATCCTTTGTCGTGGTTATCGTCGGGGCCATAGGAGATTTTGCAGGCCTTGAAAATATGTTCATCATCAGTGCCCTGATAGGATTTACGGCCCTTCCCTTTTTAATGAAACTTGAAAAATAACCTACAATAAAATGGAGATTAATATGTTAAAAACAAATGTTGATAAAATTGTTGAAATATTTCTGGAATGCAAACCTGGGATGCCCCGGGTAGGTGCCGGGTGGAAAGTAGACCACAAAGGCTCCCCCTTTCTTTTGCCCGGCATCGGCGGGATTACTTTAAACGTCCAGGTGGGAGAATCTGCCTTCGGCCTTGCCGGTGACCACATCGAACCCGGAGTCTCCTGTACGGCCAACGCCGACAAACCCAATGAATTTCCCAATAACTCCCTTCAAATTCTTTCCTGTGTGGGAAATGAAGCAAAACTCATCTCCGGCGCGGCCAAGGGGGAAACAGGTATAGTGATCGGACACCATGGCGGATCCGAACATATTATCGTGGAGTTTTCCCGGGAGATCAAAGAAAAAATGACCTATGATGACAAAATCTTGATCCGTGCCAAGGGCCAGGGGTTAAAACTCATCGATTATCCAGAGATAAAGCTTTTTAATCTGGATCCCGGCCTGCTGGAAAAGATGAAAATCATCTTCAAAAAGACAGGGAAATTGAAAGTGCCGGTAACTACCATGGTACCTGCATCATGCATGGGTTCTGGCCTGGGACGCCCCCATGTGGGAGCCGGAGACTATGATGTAATGACTTCTGATCCCGGCACTGTGAAAAAATATAATTTAGACCGGATGCGTTTCGGGGATTTTGTGGCATTGATGGACCATGACAACTCCTATGGCAGAGCTTTTGTAAAGGGAGCTGTGAGCATCGGTATCCTGGTCCATTCCGATTGCCTTCTGGCAGGCCATGGTCCTGGAATATCCACACTCATGACATGCCCTGGTTCCATGATTAAACCTGTCATTGATCCCGATGCCAATATTGCAAATTTATTGAAAATCGGTACCCATAAGCCCTCATAAGGAACAAACAATGATCATCGATCTGTCCCATACAATTAAAACAAAAATGTCCATTTATCCTGGTACCCCTCCACCTGAAATAGTTGATCTGGGGTTAAGAGACAAATATGGTGTCAATGTGCAACAACTTACATTGACCGGCCATGTCGGAACCCATATAGACACTCCAGCCCATATTTATGATGATGCTGATACCACTTCAACCATGGATATTTCAAACTTTTTTGGCCCGGGACAAATCCTTGATTGTTCGGAATATAAAACAAGTAAAATCATAGACATAAAAGTGTTGGAACAATTGGACCATGAAAATTTGCCTGAATTTATTTTACTGAATACAGGCTGGGATGACACCTGGGGTTCAGACAAATATTCCAAATCTTTTCCAACTCCGTCGGAAGAATTGATCAGCGCTTTGGCCAAAACCGATATCAAAGGGGTAGGAATTGATACTTTTTCCATCGATTCAATAGATGCCCATCATTTTCCAAACCACAAAAAGATTCTAGGATCAGACAAAATCATCGTAGAAAATCTGAAAAACCTCCAACATTTAATAAAAAAAAGATTTTTATTTTCCTGTTTGCCTTTAAAAATATCAAGGGGGGATGGGTCTCCTGTGAGAGCAGTGGGATTGATTGATGCTTGAACGAAAACTCACCCATCTGCCACGTTGCTGCAAAAGTTTGAAATCCTCATGTACTATAGTACACTCCGGTTTCAAACTTTCTTGCGCCTTGCATATGGATAAGTTCTCAATCAACCACTAATTGAGGTGAAGGCGTATACATATGAAAAAGTTAATAGTGTATCAGATTAATTCATTTACAAAAGAAAAGTTTACAGGAAATCCCGCCGGCGTAGTTCTAAATGCCGATGGATTAAATGAGATACAGATGCAGCTGATTGCAAGAGAACTTAATAATTCGGAAACCGCGTTCCTCTTTTCGGCTGATGATAAAAATTGCGATGGACAAATAAGATACTTTACCCCGACAAGGCAAGTTCCTATTTGCGGACACGCAACCATTGCCGCAATGTACGCAAAGGCGATGGAAGACAAACTTGAGGGGTGCATATTAAACATCAAGACAAAAATTGGTGTTTTACCCTTTGAAATCATAAAAGAATCCGATGATTATAAAGTGATCATGACCCAGGGTGCTATTCAAATTGATGAACCTTTAAACGAACAAATTGCAGCTAAGTTGATTAATTTATTGGGTTTAAAAAATGAAGATTTAAATCCGAAATGCCCACTACAAATCGCTTCTACCGGCCATTCCAAAGTCATGATTGGAATTAAGAGCCGGGAAAAGCTAAATAAATTAACACCAGACTTCGATGGTTTGTCAAAATTAAGTAACCAGATAAACTGCAATGGATACTTTGTTTTTACCTTTGACTCCAATGAAAAAAATATTTTGACTTATGGCAGAATGTTTGCGCCTTTAATCGGAATAAATGAAGACCCGGTAACAGGAAATGCAAATGGCCCATTGGGAGCTTATCTGGTTCATAATAAAATTATTGATTTTGATTCGGATCTATTTGAATTTAAAGGCAAACAAGGAGAAGCCGTTGATAGATCAGGAGTTGTCGACGTAAAGGTTAAGATTGCAAACAAGAAGCCGGTTTCAGTGCAGATAAAAGGGGATGCTGTTGTGATTTTCAAGACCGAAATAATAATTTAAGAAGAGATAAAAGACCTATTTATTTAAATAATTTTAAAACCCTGGTATAAAGGGATATTAATAATTTTTGTTTTAAAGGATGTAATAGTTGAACACAGATAAAAAAAGTATCCTTCAAAAGGGGCGGGGCAGGACACGCAAACTTGCCAAACTTGAATACGTATATGAAAAAGACTCCCAGTATTTTGCCCAGGTGGCGGAAAGTGTTAAAGATATCGCCATCACCGAGGTCAAGGAACTTGGAGGCTATGGCCTGAAACCAGTATTTCGGGGAATCTGGTTCAAGGCATCAAAAGAGGATTTTTACAAGATTGTTTATAATGCCCGCCTGCTCTCCCGGGTGCTGGCTCCTCTGGCTACCTTTGAGTGCCTGGAAAAAGATGATCTTTATAAAGCTGCCAAAAAAATCCGATGGGAAGAATTTTTAACCACAAAACAAACTTTTTCCATCATGGCCAATGTGTCTGAGTCGGATATCACCCATTCCAATTTTGCAGGTCTCAGGGTCAAGGATGCCATTGCCGATTACTTCAGAGATCGGAGTAACAGCCGGCCAAGTGTAGATGCCAAAGATCCCTGGGTCACCATTAATCTTCATATCCATCGGAATATCGCTACTATTTCCCTGGATGCTTCGGGGGGGCCTCTGCACAAACGGGGATACAGGGAAGAATCAGTATCGGCACCCATGCAGGAGACCGTCGCCGCTGCCATTGTAAGATTGAGCGAATGGGACGGATCAAAACCATTGTATGATCCCATGTGTGGGTCCGGTACCTTATTGTGTGAAGCATTAATGCGCTATTGCCGGATTCCGGCCCAGGTCTTTAGAACCCAGTTCGGATTTGAACGCCTGCCGGACTTTGACAGGCCATTGTGGGAACGAATCAAAGCTGCTGCCAATGAAAACATCAGACCCCTCCCTGAAAAATTGATGGCAGGAAGCGATATATCAGAATATTCGATTAATGCCGTAAAAACCAACCTCATGGGACTTCATTTCGGAGGAAATATTCATATTGATCACATGGATTTCAAGGAACTCCCCCCCATTGAGAATGCAGTGATAATCACCAATCCGCCCTATGGTATCCGTATGGGCAAAGACCAGGATATGAACTTGTTTTATAAGGATCTCGGGCTTTTCCTCAAGGACAGGTGTAAAAATTGTACAGCCTATGTATATTTTGGGGACCCCAAGTTTATTAAAAAGGTGCCATTATCACCTTCCTGGAAACGACCTTTAAAAATCGGGGGATTGGACGGAAAACTGGTTAAATATGAACTCTATGAACCTCCACATACACGAGAAACAGACCCATGGGGAATTTGAATGGAAGAATCAAAGACAGGTGTTCAAAACTATACCTGTAATGAATACCGTGGGGAGATGATCCTTCTGTCCCTCCAAAGGCAACTTGCTGTTGAAGGTCTTAGTCCAGAGAAAAAAGAGAGCCTTCTAAAGGAGATAGCCAGGGTTGAAAAGTTGATAGGGTTGGACTAAGCCCCAATCCTCCCGACTAAATTGTTTTAAGCCCGGCAATGATCTGACAAATCATGCCGGGCCCCGGGGAGTTATTAAAAACAGATCGACCGGGTAACCGGTGTTGGAGCATTTTAAACTAAAAATTGCATTGAAAAGGACAAAGATGAACCCTTCTCATACCAATCCCCAATCGCCGCCCATCAAGATTTACCACGAACTCATGGCCAACAAGGTGGAAGATATCCTGCTGGTATCCTGCCCCTATGATGCCTTCATCATGGAAGAGGAAGGCAGACTTTCCAATCGGATTATCAATGAATATAAGGGGTTAAATCTATCCAAACCCCCCAGACTCACCTGGGTCTCTTCGGCGAAAGAGGCCTTCATACAGCTGGAAAAAAAACATTTTGATCTTATCCTTGCCATGCCCAGCCTGGACGGGATGGATGTTTATGCCTTCGGTGAAAAGGTTAAACAACAATATTCCGACCTCTCGATTTTTTTATTGCTCCACGATACCTGTGATATTGATCACTATATTTGTGACAAGACCAACACAGCCGTGGACAGAACCTATATCTGGGGAGGAAATGCCGACCTGTTGCTGGCCATCATAAAGAATTTTGAAGATGAAATGAATGTGGGCTTTGACACACAAAATGCCAAGGTCCGGGTGATCATCATGGTGGAAGACTCCCCCTACCATTATTCTTCTTTTCTGCCGGTACTATACAAGCATATTGTACTCCAGACTCAATCTGTGATTGATGATTCCATCAACGAAGAACACAGGTTGTTAAGGATGCGGGCCAGACCCAAAGTGTTGATGGCCCATAACTATGAAGAGGCCATATCCTTGTATGAAAAATATAAACCCTATGTCTTATCTGTGTTTTCCGACATGCGATATCCCAAGGCCGGACAAGAAGATGAATTCGCGGGTTATAAGCTGCTGACAAAGATCAAATCGGAGATACCGGACCTGCCCATGCTCATCTTGAGCACCGAAGAACAAACCCGGGATATGGTCACCCGTATCCCGGCCATCTTCATCAATAAGAATTCGAATAACCTCCATGATCAGATCAAAACTTTTTTTGTATCCCAGCTGGGATTTGGTGCCTTTGTGTTCCGGATGCCCAATGGAGAAGAAATTGCCCGGGCAAGTGGAATGCGAGCTGTTGAAAAGCTCCTCGTCGATATTCCCGATGAGTCTATTTTATTCCATGCCAAAAACAATGATTTTTCCAGGTGGCTCATGGCAAGAAGTGAATTTGATTTTGCCATGAGTCTCAAACCCTATTCCATTGATGATTTCACCAATCCCCAGGGCCTTAAGCAATTTCTCATTAACAGTATCCGGACCAAGATACGGGGAGTTCACCAGGGAGAGGTCATTGAGTTCGATTCCGAAAAATTTGACCCCGAGACCGATTTTATGAAAATAGGCAGTGGGTCCCTGGGGGGTAAGGCCAGGGGGCTTGCCTTTATGGCCTACCAAACCAAGAGAGATCCCTCTTTGGGTAAAAAATTTCCCCAGGTAAACATAAGCATCCCCCAGACCTTTGTGATTGCCACGGACGGATTTAAGATGTTTATCGAAAAAAACAAGCTGGCCCGACTATTGGAATCCGAACAGGAACTCACCGATAGCCGGGTAATCAGGCGTTTTATGAAGGCCAAATTTCCAAAATGGTTGAAAAAAAATCTCAAAATATACCTTGAAAATGTTAAATACCCCATTGCCGTCCGATCCTCATCACTTTTTGAGGATTCCCATTATCAGCCTTTTGCAGGACTCTACAACACCTATATGCTGGCCAATTCAGATCCAAACCTGCAAAAACGACTGGAATTATTAATTACCGCTATTAAATTAGTCTACGCCTCTACCTATTTAAAAGCCCCTCGGTCCTATGCCAAAAGCACCATGCACAGAACAGAGAACGAAGAAATGGCGGTGGTTCTCCAACAACTCACAGGCCGCCACCATAAAAACTATTTTTATCCTGCCATTTCAGGTGTGGCCCAATCCTACAACTTCTATCCCATCGCCCATCTCAATGCAGAAGAGGGGATTTCCCACATTGCCCTGGGCCTTGGCAAAATTGTAATGGAGGGAGGCAAGACCCTGCGCTTTTGTCCCAAATATCCCCAATTTCTCCCCCAGTTTTCCGTTGTGAATGATATTCTTGAAAATTCCCAAAAATATTTTTATGCCTTAAAAACAGATGGTTCCCGGGGCAATAAAAACTGGATTAATAATTCAACCATGGACCCCACCCTGGCCACACTGGATTTGAGCGATGCCGTAGACCACCCCCTGGTCCGATCCCTATCTTCCACCTTCCATGTCCAGGACAACCGAATACGGGATTCTTTTTCAAGCGAAGGTTTTCCGGTTCTGACCTTTGCCAACATCCTGAAATACAACTCCTTCCCCCTGGCCGAGATTTTGGAAGAAGTGACAAAGATCGGCAGCCGGTGGATGGGATCGCCTGTGGAAGTGGAATTTGCCGTGAATCTGCCCATGGAAGGAGAAAGCAAGCCTGAATTTTCCCTGCTTCAGATCCGGCCCATGGGAAAATATAGACAAAACCTGGGAGTAAAAATTACCCAGGCCGATATTGACAAAGCCTTTTGCTATTCAAGTTTGTCCCTGGGCAATGGTGAATACAAAGATATTTATGATCTGGTCTATGTGGACCCTGCAACCTTTGATCCGGGAAAAACCGTTGAAATAGCTGCTCAAATAAATAAAATTAATGGGTTATTCGACAAAACCAACCGCAAATATGTATTGATCGGACCCGGTCGCTGGGGGTCTTCGGACCGATGGCTTGGAATTCCAGTGGAATGGCACGATATCTCAAATGTAGGGGTAATGCTGGAAACCACCATCGAAAGCATCAAAGCAGATCCCTCCCAGGGTTCCCATTTTTTCCAGAATATCACCTCCCTTGGTATTTCCTATATTACAATCTCAGATAAGGGGGATGATTTTATTGATTATGATTTTTTTAAATGTCACACCTGTGAAAACAAGACCCAATATTTAAAACATATCCATTTTGACACCCCCATTAAAATTCTGGTGGACGGAACAACCTCCCAGGCAGTCCTCATGCCGGATATTCCTGAAGAAACCGAGGATGTGATGGATGATATCCCTATTATTAAAAACAATAAAAATTTAAAGAGATCAAAATAATTTACGGATAAAATCAGGCATAAAAATCCCTTTTTGATGGTTTATTTTATGGAAAAAAATTCTATAGTTTTGAACAGGTATCATTGATTCTTTGAGCATCTTATGGCGATTATCGATGGGATAATGATACTTGAGTGCTATAATTTTGCAGGCAATCTTAGATATTTAAAATTTTCTGATTCTATCAAATGGATATTTTTCAGAGCCTGAGTACAAAAAAAGTCGGTTGACAAATGGTCAACCGACTTTAAAATTGCTTAATAAAATAATCTATTTTTATTTTACCCCATTGGGGTTTTGGACAATTAACCCC
>JAAELK010000369.1 GCA_024226935.1 Desulfobacteraceae bacterium | reverse complement strand
TGGTCACTGCGCGTATCCCCCAGAAGCAATCGTTGTCCATTCCGAGATTGGGCGGGAAGGTAACATAGTTTTTAACACACTATCAATAGTTTTTAATATTAGGACTATAAATACGAGGGATGGGTAAACTCGTCGCGAAACGGAATAGATCCCCGGCTCGCTCGTTCCTCACGCCCGAGGATGACGAAAATAACTCACAGTCAACCGTCATTCCCTAGAACGAGGGACGAGTTCAAAGGGAATCTCATAGAGCCTAAGACTGCATCCCATACTAAAGAACCAACCAATAGAGGTCATTACGAGTAATTGGGTAGAAGATCCCCGGCTCGTTCGTTCCTCACGACCGAGGATGACGAAGATAACTCCCAGTCAACCGTCATTCCCTAGAGCGAGGAACGAGTTCATAGGGAATCTCATAGAGCCTAAGACTGCATATTATGTTAAAGGACTAACCAGAAAGGACGTAACGAGTGATTAGACAGAAGATCCCCGACTCGTTCGTTCCTCACGATCGAGGATGACGAAGATAACTCCCAGTCTACCGTCATTCCCTAGAACGAGGGACGAGTTCATAGGGAATCTAAAACAGCGAGTGAATTTTTCAAACATCGGAATACAAAAAAGGCTCACCGTTTCCGATGAGCTTTTCTTAATTTGGAGCGACGCGGCCAGCTAGGACACGGGGTCAACTCGTGACCTAATGGCTCAAACAGCTTTACGATGTCCCAGATGCAAAAGAGCCCGAACATTGCTGTTCGGGCTCTTCAATTTGGAGCGACACACGAGGTTCGAACTCGTGACCTC
>JAAELK010000368.1 GCA_024226935.1 Desulfobacteraceae bacterium | reverse complement strand
TATATTGAAGTATTTTATAATCGTAAAAGGAGGCATTCTTACCTTGGGCTTGAAAGTCCCCAGGTTTTTGAGAACAGATGTATGGTGAAATCATACGAGAATGCAGCATGATTTTGTGTCTACACTTTCAAAGAAGGATCACCATTTCAATCGCCGGAAGTTCCGTAAGCTCTTCATCCTCACCGACAAAACCAAAGGCATTGATATCAGTAATTCTGGAAACAGAAAAATCATGAATCTTAAAATTATAAGTCTTCAAAAAAAGACGAAAGGCCGTGGTTGCAGACGTTTTACCACTATTATTCGGCCCCACAAAAATGGTTTCATCAGGCTCAAAGTCAATCTCAACATCCTCTAATCGCCGAAAATTTCTCAAGTTCACTTTCGTTATTTTCATAACTGTGATTCCTTAAACTCTAAAAAACGTTATTTTTGGGGTTACCCCTTATAGTTATAATATTTCAGCCTCTTGCGTTTCGTCCCTCTTCATCCTCTTGGACTCTAAAACGCCAATATTTATCTGGCTTGATCCAAACGACACTATTCCCGTTCAATTTTCGAAACTCATTTAAAATTTTCCGACCAAGAACCAAATTCCCATCAGAATTTTCACGAAGAAGAGAATCTAACTGTAACTTGACAATATAATCAACGACATCATCTTGATAAAGACAACTGTCTTTATCAAGTTTTGATTGCATCCATAACGAAATTACCTTT
>JAAELK010000367.1 GCA_024226935.1 Desulfobacteraceae bacterium | reverse complement strand
TAAAGGTCGTGGGAAGCTTGGCGGGCAGCCAGGAAAAATTTGTGTTCCCATCAAAGATATTTGGGTCTTTCCTCTTGATAAAAAGTTTAGAGTTTTGCTTAAATCAACTCATGAATGACTAACCCGAATATTTACAAATTTTTATAAAATTATTGAAGAATACCAACCTTTTATTTTTACTTCTGTTCCAACTGTTTTATCTGCACTTTTGAATATCCCGGTAAATGGTGATGTTTCTTCTCTTAAATATTTAAATTGCGGCGCCGCTCCCCTTAGTGTGGAAATGTTTAACCGTTTTCAAAAACATATAAATGCTTCAATTGTTGAGGGATATGGTCTGACGGAAGGAGCTGTCTGTTCGACTTTGAATCCAAAGGACGGAAAAAACAAAATTGGAAGTGTCGGTTTGAGATTACCTTACCAACATATTAAAGCTGTAATTCTCGATGAAAACAATAAGTATGCTAAAGATGCAAAAACCAATGAAATCGGCACTATTTGTATTAAGGGGCCCAATATCTTTAAAGGTTATCTTAATGAGAATCATAATAAGGATATCTGGATCCAGGATGAATGGTTTAATACCGGGGATTTGGGTAAAATTGACGAAGATGGTTTTGTTTTTATTACGGGAAGAAAAAAAGACCTGATCATAAGAGGTGGCCATAATATTGATCCTTCAAGTATTGAAGAACCTCTTTATAAATTGGACGACATATCAATAGTAGCAGCCATTGGTGCTCCGGACAAACATGCCGGAGAAATTCCTGTAGCATATGTTCAGCTTACAAAAAATTCTAATATATCCAAAGATGAAATTCTTGAGTGGACAAAGCAAAATATTAATGAAAAAGCTGCTATCCCAAAAGAAATAATCATTACAAAAGAAATCCCCCTAACGCCAATAGGAAAAGTTTTTAAACCGGCATTAAGATATGACATTATTAACAGAATTTTTAAAAAAGAATTAAAAGCTATTGATGAGCTTGTTACATCATGTAAGATAAAAACCTGTGAAGATAAGAATTATGGAACAAAAACCATGATAATAGTAAATCCCAAAAATAATAATTTTAAACAAATTGAAGAACGAATTTTCCAACTATTATTTCGTTATTCTATTCATTATGAAATTATTAATGAATAACTTGAAAATCGCAGCCGCAAATTGGTGGAAATCATAAAAATATAATTTTTAAAAAAAAGATCCGACATGGATCGACATCATCCATTGGACGCACTATCTCCATATCAAGATTCTCACACCCAATTTCTATGAAGAGCGTTATTTTGACCCTTTCTTTCTTTAACCATCAAGAATTCTTGACTATTTTTAATATAAAGCATATCTTATAGGTCTACGAAGGGAGAATATTTCAAAAAAAAGGAGAGACAATATGACGACGATTTCAGGGATAACCCCCTTACAGGGAAGCAGTTATTATGGGGCATCAACAAAACCACCCCAGCCCAGCCAGGACGATCAAAATAAAATCGTGATTGAAATAAAACCAGGGGAAGATAATGTCAGCTCCGGAGATAAATCGCAAAATACCGCTCAAATAAGTATCACAACCCCTGATAAAGAAATGGAAGTTCAGGTAAGTCGCGAAGAGGCATTTAATGTGGTAGAACGAAGAACCGAACTGAAGATGGCAGAAGAAGTACTGGGAGGAACCTCAAACAACAATCATTTAATTGCAGGGGCCCTGGCAGTGAAATCCGGGGCGGTTGACAGTGAAGAGCTGGAAGAACTGGCCTATTTAAAAGTCAAAGAAGACCAGATACAAACCTACGCCAATGCAACCAATGATACACAACAACAAAACAATTCTTCCCAGACATCTTCTCCGCTGCAACAATACAATGACGCACAAAATGCCTATATGAAACAACAACTTGTTTTTTCCAAGATTGATCAATCAAACATTTCAGAAGAGGTTTAAAAAAAGCAGGTTAGACAAAGAGTCCGTTTACTTAACCACATCAACCCGGCATAGTGCAAATATCGCCGTGGAGCAATTTAATAAAAACGGTGGTATTGGTGGGCGGCCCATAAAATTAATCATTTTAAATACCCAGTCAGATGAAAATATGATAACAATAACTGCACACTAAAAACAATCTATTCGAGCTTAAATCTTGCCACAAGATGATGCAGTTGGGTAGCCAATTCAGAAAGCTGGTTAGACCCGGTTTTCACCTGGCGGCAACTTGTATCGACTTTGGTGTTTATATTATTAGCATCATCCATGTCCCTGGTAATTTTTTCAGAAAAGCCAAAACTTTGTGCTACATTATTACTGGCATTCTGCACACCAACGGATGCTTGGGATATATTCATTGATATTTCTTTAGTGACGACAGATTGCTCTTCCACAGCAGAAGCAATATTTGCAACAGCTTCATCAGTGGTATGGATGATTTTCACAATTTGTTCAATTTTATCCACAGCTTCTCCAGTTGCTTGTTGAATATCAGCCACCTGTTGCTTAATATTCGTGGTCGCGATACCGGTTTGTGATGCCAATGCTTTTATTTCTCCAGCAACCACTGTAAATCCTCTACCCATTTCCCCGGCCCGGGCAGCTTCGATGGTCGCATTAAGAGCCAGCAGATTAGTTTGATCTGAAATTTCCGTTATGGATTCAGTGACCTTGCTTATATGTTGGGCAAAGTCCCCTAAATTATCCATAACCTTTGCCGCCTTTCCAGACAGATCAACTGCTTCAGCAGTAATAGAACGGGCTCGTTCCAGGTTTTTAGCAATTTCATCAATGGTATTGGTCATTTCTGTTGATGAGGATGCTACTGAATCAATATTGCTGGCAGTCTGTTCCATGGCAGTGGATACAGATCCGAGTATCCCGGTCATTTCTCCTGCTGAAGATGAAGCGCTATCAACTTTAACTGCGGCCTTATCAATATCTGCCGACATATTGCCAGAGAGGCCTGCTTGCTCAGAAGATGAACGATCCAATTGATCTGCTTTTTGAAAAATATTACTTATCAAAGCTTTCAAATCGGCTAAAAATGTATTAAAGCAGATGGCCAAATCTCGAATTTCTTTCTCACCTCTGACTTCCAGGGAACCGCTCAAATCTCCTTGACCCTCTACGATATCCTTCAACCGATAGAGTACATCAAGAATCGGGCGAGTAACGGCTTTACCCACGAAAGACCCGGCCACGACCGCAATAAAAATTGCCGCAAGACACATCACAGAGACTTTTATCAATAATTCACGTACAGATACCATGATTTTGCTATGGGGATACATTCTAGCGATCGTTAAAACATTCTCCGGGGCGGATTTATTGGGGGGGAAACGATGGTAGGCATATAGCATTTCGCCACTCTGTCCGGCACCCTCTTTGGCAGATCCGGTTAAATATTTAAGATACCGGGGTACTTGAGAAAAAGAAGGCTTTCCGCCAGACACGATCATCATTTCTGTTTTACCAAACTTGCCAAGGACAGTGGTTTCAGACTCTTGGCAATCGCGTAAGAACGGGGCTAAATCCAAATTCGCACTAATCACACCTGCCATGGGTAGACTGCCTACAGGAAAGTGCAGCCAAAACTCGAGCCCTTTATCTGTCTGTTTCCAAAGACTTGTTTGTGACCCTTCATTCAAAGATAGCTGAACGCCGTCTGTTATTGAAGTGATGGCTTTCTGGGCTTCATCTTTATCACGGACTACGCGACTGATGATCTTGCCATCAGCCGCTGTAAAACGAATTTCATGAAAGATCTTGCGGTTTTGTATAAATGCTTCCAATGCTTTGGAAAGCCCTTCCGACCAAAATATCACTTCATCCATATCCTCCATTTCCATGCCATCGAGTAAATTTTTCACCTCAGTCAAATGGGTGATAAATTCTATATCCTGATAACCGCCTTGAAAATAGGCGGTTACACTCTCTTTTAAGTTCAAACTATCAGAAGTCAGCGATTCTATGATTTCACTTTTTTGAGCAGCATACCCGCTGATACCAAGATAAATGCCGAAAAAAAGAGATGGAAGAGCAGCAAACAAAGAAAAAAACAAGATTAATTTAGTACTTAGTTTCATCTATCTACTCCTTTTCGGCCTGATCAATTAATGAGATACTTCAAGTATGATACTGATTCCGCCACGAATATCACCGACCTTATATCCCTCCTTTAGGTGACCATAGGGCCCCTTTTCCCCGATAGGCTCTCCATGACAGCTCATACAGGCTTTTTTAATATAAATCGGTTTAATGTAACGATACTCACTGCCTAAATCTTCACCAATACCCTTGTTTAGAGGCCAATTGGTTGTAGTAAATTTATCTAATTGTGTGGATTCCCATTCATCGGGATAGTTATAGGGATTCCGAGCTTTATAGATTCCCTTACCTAACGTCGTCTGTTTCATGGCTACACCGGTTTTTTTCAAATAACGTTCTGCAACCAAACGACCGAAAACAGCCGGGATAAATTTTTTCAACTTCACGGAACCGTCCTTTTCCGTATTGATGATCTTTTGATTTTTTGCTGTGGCCACACGACCAGCCTGAAGCAAAGAGCATAACATATGACTGATCTGAACAGGGTCCTTAACACCTTTCAACAATTTTGGAGAAAAATCTGCCCCAATTATGGTCTTAAAAATTTTATAAACGCTCCGGTAGTAATTCTTGCCTGTCAGCTTTGGATTTTTTACTGCCCCATCCGGGGTCTTATTAAACAAATCTTGATGTTCATCTATGACTTCAATAACCGCCTCTTTCATTGCATTAAAATAATACAACCCATCCTGTGGCGCTGCTGCATTGGATTCGGCCATTACAAAAAAACAAACCACCATGACAGCCGCTATGACCTTAAAATGTTTTTTTAGATTTCCCACGAGATTTACCTCCTAAGATTTAATTTGTTGATCCTTCTTTGAAAGTGTAGACACAAAATCATGCTGCATTCTCGTATGATTTCACCATACATCTGTTCTCAAAAACCTGGGGACTTTCAAGCCCAAGGTAAGAATGCCTCCTTTTACGATTATAAAATACTTCAATAT
>JAAELK010000366.1 GCA_024226935.1 Desulfobacteraceae bacterium | reverse complement strand
GCAATTAATATTTATCCATCACCTGGCCAGAGTCCTAAATCAATAGCGGATGAAGCAATGCGGCTTATTGAGAAAAGAAGGGGAAGGAGGCTCCATGACTAAAATTATGATGAAGTTGGGGCAATATAAATTCAGCCTGTCAACTGCCGCATATCAGGAATTAAAGCGAAACAGCCCCCACCGATGGGCTGAGCAAAATCGAGTGGGAAGACGTCCGGCTCTCCAGTATACCGGACCTGGAAAAGAAACCGTCGAATTATCCGGAGATATCTATACCACATATAAAGGGGGAACCGGTCAATTGGATGCTATGCGTAAGGAAGCCAGTACCGGTCAACCAATGATCCTGGTTGACGGTCTTGGTAAGATCTGGGGCAAATGGTGTATTGAAGAGGTCCAGGAAACTCAAACAATTTTTTTACAAGGAGGAATTCCTAAAAAGCAAACCTTTAACCTGCGATTATCCCATTATGGAGAGGATAAATGAAATATATGACAAGTGATGGTGATATGCTGGATATGATTTGTTGGAAATATTATGGACGGGTGGAAG
>JAAELK010000365.1 GCA_024226935.1 Desulfobacteraceae bacterium | reverse complement strand
GGCCAATATGATCCGAGAGTATGAAGGGGCCGACGAAGCAACCACAAAAAAATTAAAAGACGAGATAAAGGCCAATAAAGCAAAAGATTCCGGCAATTTCCTGGATGCCTACATAGAAGAGCATGGAATTGATCTTAACAACTCAGCCCAAGATGAAATGATGAAAATATTACAACAAAATCACACTATTAATTAAAAGGGAGTTCAAATGTCACCTTTTGCATACAAGTTATATATAAGTTTTTTTAAAGCATTAAATGTGTTTCTTGCTACTACCTATGATTCTTTGATGAAGCATTTTACGGGTTTCGCTATAATCTTTACCGTAGGGTATATGCTCTTTGTCGGATATATGATCATGATGGGTAAATTTAGTAAAGGGAACATGATATCAGCCGGAATAAGTCTGGTTATTCTTCCTGCAATTACATTTTTATTTGTAAAGGGTGATTACCTTATTTGGGTTGTAAATCCGATTGTAAATACAACAACTGCTTTATCTTGTTATTTTATCGGTCTTGCCCAAGGCTCCTGGACAACCAGTGGTGAAGGATTGCAGGGGTTGTTTTATAATCTTGACAATATGTGCTACAAAATTTTTGATTTAGTTGTCAAAATGGACCCACCGGGCGGTTTTATGAGTAAAACCTGGCTTTTTTTTCAAGCAATAGTGGCAGCTATTATTTTGTTCGCTTCTTATGTCGCAGCCTATGTAGCTTTTTTGGTTCAAATCTTGTTAGGTTTTTTTTGCATGTATGTTTTTTTGGTTGTCGGTGGGATTTGTATTTTTTTCGCAGCTTTCAAGCAAACTCGGCATATTTTTTTCGCATGGCTCAAAGGACTGATTAATTATTCTCTCCTGATCATTTTCTCAAGTCTTATCATGACAATCT
>JAAELK010000364.1 GCA_024226935.1 Desulfobacteraceae bacterium | reverse complement strand
GGCCAATATGATCCGAGAGTATGAAGGGGCCGACGAAGCAACCACAAAAAAATTAAAAGACGAGATAAAGGCCAATAAAGCAAAAGATTCCGGCAATTTCCTGGATGCCTACATAGAAGAGCATGGAATTGATCTTAACAATTCGACCCAAGATGAAATGAGAAATATAAGGGAACGAAATCGCGCTAAATATAAATAAAAAAGGAGGTTGCAATGTCACCGTTCGCATACAAGTTATACATGAGTTTTTTTAATTCGTTAGATGTTTTTCTTCTTACTACCTATGATTCTTTGATGAAGCATTTTACGGGTCTCGCTATAATCTTTACCGTAGGATATATGCTCTTTGTCGGGTATATGATCATGATGGGTAAATTCAGCAAAGGGAACATGATATCAGCCGGAATAAGTTTGGTTATTCTTCCTGCAATTACATTTTTATTTGTAAAGGGAGAATATATGATTTGGGTTGTAAACCCGATTGTAGACACAACAACTGCTTTATCTTGTTATTTTATCGGTCTTGCCCAAAATTCTTGGTCAACCAGTGGTGAAGGATTGCAGGGGTTGTTTTATAATCTTGACAATATGTGCTACAAAATTTTTGATTTAGTTGCCAAAATGGACCCACCGGGCGGTTTTATGAGTAAAACCTGGCTTTTTTTTCAAGCAATAGTGGCAGCTATTATTTTGTTCGCTTCTTATGTCGCAGCCTACGTAGCCTTTTTGGTTCAAATCTTGTTAGGTTATTTTTGCCTGTATGTTTTTTTGGTTGTCGGTGGGATTTGTATTTTTTTCGCAGCTTTCAAGCAAACTCGGCATATTTTTTTCGCATGGCTCAAAGGACTGATTAATTATTCTCTCCTGATCATTTTCTCAAGTCTTATCATGACAATCT
>JAAELK010000363.1 GCA_024226935.1 Desulfobacteraceae bacterium | reverse complement strand
GTTATGGGGATAACCGATTAAATTAATACCATGGGTAGATCCTTCAGGCATAGCCTTCTGACGATGACCACGCCCACAGGACGTGGTTTTTAATTTTTAATAAATTTCCAGCCCCTCTCATCTATTATTTATACAAAAAGTTTATTTTTCATCCTTCCCGGCATCGGCCATCATCTTAAGCATGGTGTATTTATCATTCACCTCTCCTTCGATTTTAGCCCTCAGACGTTTGGATTCTTCCGGTAAGCTCTTTTCCAAGGCTGCAAACCTGACTTCACCACCAAGAAAATCCTGGAGGGTTCCATCCGGGGCTTTTGAATCAAGAGTAAATGGATTCTTGCCCGCTTGAATAAATTCCGGATTATATCGATACAAAGGCCAATAACCGGATTCAACCGCCAATTTACCTTCCAACTGGGATTTACCCATGCCTTTTCTTATACCCTGATTGATACAGGGAGCATAACAAATAATCAGGGAAGGGCCGGGATAATTTTCAGCTTCAAGGATAGCTTTCATGGTCTGGTTTTTGTTAGCACCCATGGAGATGGAAGCCACATATACATATCCATAACTCATGATCATCCGTCCCAGATCCTTTTTGCCGATCTTTTTACCAGAGGCGGCATATTTAGCAATGGCGCCCGTGGGAGTCGCTTTGGAAGATTGCCCCCCGGTATTGGAGTAGACTTCCGTATCCATGACCAGGATATTGATATTGTCTCCTGAAGCAAGAACATGATCCAGTCCACCAAACCCAATATCATAGGCCCAGCCGTCCCCACCAAAAATCCAATGGGATTTTTTTACAAAGACATCTTTTTCATTATAAATATCTTTTAAAAGACCCTGGGATTCATCCTTTAAAAGAGTTTTCAAGGCAAGGCTGTATTTTTTAGATTCTTCAGCATCTTCTTTTCCAGCCAGCCAGCCATTAAGGGCTTGTTTTAAATCAGCAGAAATGTTGGTTTTAAGAGCCTCTTCCACCTTATTAGTCAAGGTTTTTCTCCTGGCATCAACAGCCAGCATCATCCCATATCCAAATTCAGCAGCATCTTCAAATAATGATGATGCCCAGGCAGGACCATGTCCATCTGCATTGGTGCAATAGGGAGTAGAAGGAGCAGATCCGCCCCAAATGGAAGAACACCCGGTTGCGTTGGCAATGGTCATTCTTTCACCAAAAAGCTGGGTGATAACCTTTACATAGGGAGTTTCTCCACAACCGGCACAGGCTCCTGAGAACTCAAGCAGAGGTTGGAACATCTGACTGCCTTTAACAGTTTCCCTTTTTAAAACATCTGTCTTAAAGGGAATGCTTAAAGAAAATTTATGGTTTATTTTCTCAATGTCCACTTGACTGGCCAAAGGTTCCATCACAAGGGCAGTTGTTTTAGCAGGACAAATATCTGCACAATTTCCACACCCTTGACAATCCAGGGGATTCACCTGGATTCTGAGTTTAAACCGGTCCATCCCCTTACCCTTGCCATCAATGGTAACAAAAGTCTCCGGGGCCGCAACAAGTTCATCTTCGCCTGCCACAATTGGGACAATTGCCGCATGGGGACAAACAAAGGCGCATTGATTACACTGAATACAATGTTCCGGAATCCATTCGGGAACATTAATGGCAACCCCACGTTTTTCGTACTGGGCAGTTCCCTGTTCAAATACACCATCCGGGGAAAATGCGGAAACGGGAAGATCATCCCCGTTCTGGGCATTTATCTTTCGCATGACATCATCCACAAAGGGGGTAGCTTTTTCTATTGGAGCAACATCTCTGATACCGGTTTTCCAGGATTCCGGCACATCTACCTTAAGCAATTTATCAAGGGTTTTGTCTACAGCTTCTATGTTCATATTAACAATAGCTTCACCCTTTTTACCGAACATGACCTGAATATCTTTTTTAAGAAGAGCAATAGCCTCTTCCACTGGCAATACATTAGCCAACTTGAAAAAACAGGTCTGCATGATCATATTAATGCGATTGCCAAGCCCTACTTCCCCGGCAATTTTTACGGCATCAATATTATAGAAATTCAACTTTTTATCATAAATGGTTTTTCGCACATCCCCTGGAATATTTTTTTCCATATCTTCCATGGACCATTCAGAATTAAGAAGAAGAGTTCCTCCTTCTTTAAGATCCTTGAGCACGTCATAAATTTCCAGATAATTGGATTTATGACAGGCCACAAAATCAGAATGTTCAATCAAATAGGTGGATTGAATTTTTACATCTCCGAATCTTAAATGAGAAACGGTGAGTCCTCCTGATTTTTTGGAATCATAGGCAAAATATCCCTGGGCATATTTATCTGTATTATCCCCGATAATTTTAATTGCCGACTGATTTGCGCCCACGGTTCCATCGGAACCAAGTCCCCAAAATTTTGCTGAAATAGTCCCTTTGGGTGCAGGATCAAATCCTTTTTCAACCCCAAGGGAGGTATGGGTGACATCATCCACTATCCCTACTGTAAAATGATTCTTGGGAGATATGACTTTCATATTGTCATAAACTGCCTTGATCATGGAAGGAGTAAACTCCTTGGAAGAGAGACCATATCGGCCGGCAACGATTTTCGGGCTTTCTCCATGTTCCATGAATGCGGTGCAAACATCTGTGTAAAGAGGATCTCCGATGGCACCAGGCTCTTTGGTTCTATCAAGAACAGTAAGGGTTTCAACACTTGCTGGAATGGTATTTAAAAAAGCTTCCACATCAAATGGTCTGTAGAGACGAACCTTAATAAGTCCTAGTCTCTGACCTTCACTATTAAGTTTGGCAATGGACTCTTCAATGGCTTCACAACCGGATCCCATGGCTACGATCACCCTGTCAGCTTCTGGGTCACCGACATAGTCAAAGGGTTTGTAATAACGACCCGTCAGATCCCCAACTTTTTTCATATAGTCTTTTACAATGGTCGAAACCTTGAGATAGTAGGGATTACACGCTTCCCGGCCCTGGAAGTAAATATCAGGATTCTGGGCGGTTCCTCTGGTATCCGGATGTTCCGGGTTCATGGCACGATTTTTAAAGGACTGATAGGCATCATAATTAAACAAGGAAGCCATATCCTCGGATTCAATCATCTCTATTTTTTGAATTTCATGGGAGGTTCTGAACCCATCATAAAAATGGAGAAAGGGAACCCTTGCTTCAACCGTGGCAAGATGGGCCACAAGAGCTAAATCCTGTGCTTCTTGAACAGAACAGGACGCAAGCATGGCAAATCCTGTCTGCCGGACAGCCATGACATCCTGATGGTCTCCAAAAATGGACAGGGCATGGGCGGAAACTGCGCGGGCAGTCACATGAAAAACACTTGGCAGAAGTTCACCAGCAATTTTATACATATTAGGTATTTTTAATAAAAGACCTTGGGATGCTGTAAAGGTCGTGGTAAGAGCACCAGCTGCAAGAGAGCCATGAACCGCTCCAGCAGCGCCTGCCTCGGACTGCATCTGTTTTATATCTAAAATTTGACCGAATATATTTTTTCTGCCTTTTGCGGCCCAGGAATCTGCTATCTCACCCAGAGGGCTTGAAGGGGTAATCGGATATATGGCAGCCACTTCACTCATAGCATAGGCCACATGAGTAGCTGCTGTATTTCCATCAATAGTTTGCATTCTTTTTTTCATAGTTATAACCTCGTTGTATGGTAATGAAAAGATTTTGAACCCAATATAGTGCGTAACTAATACAATAAATTGTTAAATTTGTAAATACTTAAGAAAAAACCAGTGTTTTATTATGAATAACTAAAATTTTTTGAATTATATTCATTAAATAAACATGGATTTAATTTCCAATATTGATAGACCCTTCCGGCTATCTGCTTGATTCATCGAAACAATGGAAACTATTTTATATATGATTTGCCTGGATTTTCTGTTGTTTTTTTTAAAAATATGTTACACTTAACTCTTTTATTTTAAAGCAAATTATTTAATAAATATTTATATTTTTAAGGAGTTTATATGGGATTGATATCATCAACTCATTCCATGAGCCGCTACCACATTGAAGGACAATTTGAAGCAACGGTAATGGATGAAGTTCGAAAGGGATTAATAGAAAATGCAATACCGAAAATAGAGAATGAATATGAGGAGCTTTCAGCTGGATGGACCCCCTACGAAAGTCCATATAATCCTGATTTTGAAAAATTCCCCTTTATTTTCGGCACCTATTTTCTTTTTTCCTTGAGAATTGATAAAAAATCAATCCCAGCTAAATTGATCCAAAAACACATGGCCCTGGCAATTGAAAAAAAGAAGGAAGAATCCGGCCGGGATTTTTTAGCCAAAAATGAAAAAGCTGAAATAAAGGAAATGATTCTGGACGTACTTATGCACAAAACACCTTCTATCCCCAATATTTATGATGTGCTTTGGAGTTATGAAGATAAAAACCTTTTTTTATTTAGTACCCAGAAAGCTGCCAACGAAATATTTGAAACTCTTTTTTTAAAATCTTTTAACCTGAAACCGATCCGGCTTTTTCCCTATACCATTGTTGAAACAAAATCTAAATTTTCAGCCCCTGAAAAAGACCGGGTACTCTCCTTATCTCCCTTAAAATATGTAAAGGAAAATCATGCTTGATATTGCAACAGCCTATAATAAATATATATTTCTCGGCAATGAATTTTTAACCTGGATCTGGTTTCTCATTGAAAATGACCAGGATATTGCAGCCATAACGGCATCTGAGTTTCCTATCTCCATGGAAATAGGAAACTCAATAGTTCTTGAAAACAATCTCGGAGATAAATCAAAAGAAAAGATTACAATAAAGGGGGACAAAGCAGGTCTTGAAGAAGGCACCACCGCCCTTAAAAAAGGAGCCCTCGTTACGGAGTTAAATCTTTTGTGCAAAATGGGAGAAGAGGAAGAATATAAATTCACTATCAAAGGAGAAAGCTTTAATCTTACAGGACTTAAAACCCCGTCCACCCAGCCCTCAAAATCTGAAGAAGAATTAGAGGGAATGATCCTTGAAAAAGCCTATTTATTACTGAAGGTTACAGCAGTTATTGACACTCTTTTTTTAAAATATATTGAACAAAGAATTTCAGATGACTGGAAAACCAAAGGATTACAACAAATTAACAGCTGGATCCATGGATAATAATAAAATGTTTATAACTTTATAGGTTTTGAACATTTTAAAAAAAAGATAAAGAACTATTAGTTTATATACAAGATACAAACTGGATTTTAATAAAAAACTAATAGATATTTTCTTAAAAATTCAAACCCTTACAAAGTTATAAACATTTAAACATAGCTTATTATTATTATTATTATCTTTAATTTAATTAATATATTAATATAACTATAAATATTTAATAATTGATAATTCAAAGTATTTGATATAAATATTTATGGATATATTATTTTAAGAAAAGGATTTTAAATGAAATTTTCGTTTAATAAAAAGGATATTCAGGAGATCTTATCCAAGATCCAGGGAATTACAGGGAGGAAAACCAATCTAACCATCACCTCTGATATCCTGATTAAAGCTGTGGGATCACAGATCAGTATTACAGCCAATGATTTGGAAACTGTTTTTACAGGAACCTATGATGCCCAGGTTGAGACAGAAGGTATTCTGTCTATAAATTCTAAAAAATTTTTTGAAATCATCAGAGAATACCCCGATAATGAAATCATTGTGAATGAAGTAGAAAATAGGTGGGTTGAAATTGGAAAAGGCGATAGTCTTTATCATATTGTTGCATCCGATTATGAAAACTTTCCTGAAACCCCTTTGATCGAAAATATAGATTTTATTGAAGTTGATGCCAAAGACCTTAAAAAAATGGTGGCGATTTCTTCTGTTGTTGGTTTTTCAGGTGACGAAAAAAGAATATATGTTCTAGGGTCCTTGATTGAAAAAATCGTATCCGATGGCCAGGAACTATTAAGAATTGTTTCGACCGATTCCCGGCGTCTCCATTGTTATGATGCCCAATTCAAAGGAGAATTAAACCTCCCGGAAGAAAGTGTCATTATTCCCAAAAAAGGATTGAGTGAACTTAATAAATTTATTGATAGTAACTCGGATCCTATCCAGGTTGGAATTAAAGAAAACTATTTTATTTTCCAACGGGCAAATGAATCTGTCATGATCAAACTTCTTGATGGAGAATATCCGGATTATAAACCAATCATAAATTATGATGAAATGATTCCAATGGAAGTGGATCGTAATATGTTTATCACCTTGATGAGACGAATATCCATATTAACATCCGATGACTATAAAAGTGTAATTTTAACTTTTAAAGACAATGAACTTACAGTGACCATCACTAATCCTGAAATAGGCGAATCCAAGGAACGACTCATGATCGGTTTTTCCGGTAAAGAAATAAAAAGCGCATTTAACCCCAAATATTTTATGGATGCTTTAAATCTATTTGAAGATTCAATTGTGATCATAAATGTTAAAGACAGTAAAAGCCCCTGCATCATCAAAAGTCTCGATGATGATAAACTTGTTTGTGTAATAATGGCAATGCATATATCATGAAAAATAATGAAATAAACAAAGAATATAGTGCGGACAGCATAAAAGTCTTAGAAGGTCTTGAGGCAGTTCGTAAACGCCCCTCCATGTATATTGGAAATGTTGACTTACAAGGTCTTCATCATTTGGTATATGAAGTAGTGGATAATAGTATTGATGAGGCCATGGCAGGTCATTGCGATAAAGTTCTTGTCACCATCCATTCGGATATGAGTGTAAGTGTGGAGGACAATGGGCGGGGTATCCCCATTGAGATGCATGAAACAGAGCATAAACCTGCCTGTGAAGTGGTCATGACTAAACTCCATGCCGGCGGCAAGTTTGATAAAGATTCCTATAAAGTATCCGGTGGTCTCCACGGAGTGGGAATTTCTGTGGTCAATGCATTATCCGAATTGTTAGATATGGAGGTGTATAAAAATGGGAAGATCTATCATCAAAGCTATTCAAAGGGAAATAAACTTACAGATCTTGTCATTAAAGGAGACACAATAAAAAGAGGAACCAAGATCAAATTTATTCCTGATTTTACAATTATGAATGAAAATGATTTTGTCTATGAAACCCTTTCCAGAAGATTGCGGGAACTGGCTTTTCTAAACAAAGGACTCAGAATCATTTTAGAAGATGAGCGGTCTGCTGAAAAAGATGATTTTTATTTTGAAGGCGGAATTATTTCCTTTGTGGAATATCTGAACCGTTCTTGTTCTCCTCTGCATGATCCCATTCACATTGAAGGGGATAAAAAGGATGTCCAGATAGAGGTAGCCATCCAATACAATGACACCTTCAAAGAAAAACTATATTCCTTTGCCAATAATATCCGAACCCTTGAAGGAGGAGCCCATGTATCCGGCTTCAAAGGTGCATTGACCAGGACTGTCAATTCCTATATCACCTCCGGTTCCAACAATCTGCCCAAAAATATGCAGAATATTAAAATAAGTGGTGATGACATGCGGGAAGGTCTTTCCGTAATTATCTCTGTAAAACTTATGGAACCCCAATTTGAAGGGCAGACCAAAACCAAGCTAGGCAATAACGAAATCAAAGGTATTGTAGAATCTCTTCTGAATGAAAAATTAGGCCAGTACCTGGAAGAAAATCCCAACGTGGCAAGGAAGATCATTGCCAAGGGGGTGGATGCTGCCCGGGCCCGGGATGCGGCCAAAAGAGCCCGGGAATTAGCCCGGAAAAAAGGCACTCTTTTGGATTCCACCCTGCCGGGAAAACTAGCGGAATGTCAATACGCAGATCCTGCAGAAAGAGAACTTTTTCTTGTGGAGGGAGATTCTGCTGGTGGTAGTGCAAAACAGGGTAGAGACAGACGTTTTCAAGCTATTCTTCCACTGAAGGGTAAAATTTTAAATGTTGAAAAAGCCCGGTTTGATAAAATCCTGAGAAGTGATGAAATTAAAAATATTTTTACCGTCCTGGGTACGGGTGCCGGCCGTGAAGAATATGATATTGAAAAATTGAGATATCACAAGGTCGTGATCATGACCGATGCCGACGTTGATGGTTCCCATATCAGAACCCTTTTGCTTACCTTTTTCTATCGCCAGATGCCTGATCTGGTCGCCAATGGAAACTTGTATATTGCCCAACCTCCTTTATTCAGAGTAGGCTCCCGGAAAAGTGGAGTATACCTGAAAAATGAGGACGAATATTCCAATTATCTGATTCAACGGATTTCAGCCCAGAAAAATTTATTTGTTAATGGAAGTGACGTTCCTTTGACCCAGGAAGTCTTTCATGAATTTCTCATGAATATGACGCAATATTATAGTGCCCTTAATTTATTAAAGAAAAGAGACTTTGATACAGATCTTTTGTTAGTACTTATTAAAAAAGGGGTAAAAGATAAAATTTTTCTGGAAAATAAAGAAAATTTAGAACTACTTGCCGGGGAACTTAAAGATATCGGGTACAAACCCGGAGAAATAGACTATGACATAGAAAGAAATATCCACGAGATGGATGTTTATGATCAAGAAGGTAAAGAATTATTAGTACGGGTTGGTAAGGAGATTTTATCTACTAATGATTACCAGCGTATGTTAAAAAACTATAAAAAAATAGAAAACCTTGATTGTCCAATCTTTTCTATTTCAGCGAAACAAGAAGATGCAAAAAAAATAACAAAGCTTGATAATTTGATCCAGCTTTTTGAATTTGTTATGTCGGAAGCTAAAAAAGGGATAAATATCCAGCGTTATAAAGGTTTGGGTGAAATGAATGCAGATCAGCTCTGGGAAACCACCATGAATCCTGAAAAAAGAATTATGCTCAGGGTGGATATTGAAGATGCTGAAAAAGCAGACGAAATCTTTACTTTGCTCATGGGAGAGGAAGTAGAACCCAGAAGAAACTTTATTCAAAAACATGCCCTTGAGGTATCTTCCCTGGATTATTAAACTTTAAAATTTAATAAAAAACCGGTATCATCAAGAATGATACCGGTTTTTTATTAATATAATTTAATCTTCTATTCCTTCGTAAATTAAATTTAAAAAGTTCAAAAATTCTTTTTCTGATAAAATGAATAAAATTTGACTTGGTGGTGAATTTTATTTATTCTACAAATACTATTCATCATATCTTATAATTTTAAAAGAAAAGGAATATTTCATGAATAGGCCAATTTACAAAATTATTAATGAACAAGTCAAGCGATGGGAACTCAATAAAATCAAACCGCCTCCTGCGGTTAAAACCACAAATGTAATTACTATTTCAAGGGAATCCGGCAGCAGGGGACAACAAGTGGCTGAAAAACTGGCTGAAAAAACAGGTTTTGATCTGTTTCACCATGAAATTTTAGAAGCCATGATAGAAAAATCTCACAACAGTAAAGCCCTGTTGGAAACTCTGGATGAAAGGGGAATGAATATCGTGGATGATATTGTATCCTCCATGGTCTATGAACATCATCTCTGGGCAGATGAATATTTGAAACTGCTCCTCAGAATTTTAAATACCATTGGAAAACATGGAAATGCTGTTATTCTGGGAAGAGGTGGTAATTGCGCCCTTAAAAACTTTAATGTACTCCGGGTCAAAATTGTAGCTCCAGATATCGTACGACGGGAATATCTTCAAAAAAGCCAAAATCTTCTTTCAAAGGAAGCCCAAAAATTGATGACTAAAACAGATGCGAACAGGCACGCCTTCGTAAAAAGATATTTTAATAGCGATACCCATAATTCCAGTAACTATGATCTTGTTTTAAACAGCAGTGTTCTTTCCCTGGACAAGATAGTAGAAGTCATTCAATGTGCCATGGATAAAAAAGCTTGATAAAAATACTAATTACAATATCATATACCGTGACATAAAAAGTCCTTATTTATATAATCCCGGGCCCATGATGCCTTAAGGACTTTTTATGATCCGATATATTAAACGACTGCTTTCATTACTTTATCCAACCAGTTTACAAGGACAGATGTTTATCCTGGTGTTTTTAATTGTGTTTGGTGCCCTTTTTGTAAGTGGCGCTATTTTTATCAGTTTTATAGGTAATAATTCAAAGGCACAAATTAGTAAAAAAACCCTGGATATAGCTCATCTAATCGCCATGATGCCTCTTACCCATGAGGTTCTTCAAGTTGATAAGGACCCGGATGGAAAAATTCAACAACTGGCCGAACAGATCCGTAAAAAAACAGGTGCTGCCTTTGTGGTCATCGCCAACAAACAAAGTTTGCGTTTTTCCCATCCTGATCCTGAAAAAGTAGGTAAACATTTTATGGGCGGTGATGAACAACCTGCCCTGGAGCAGGGTAAAGCCTATGTATCAGAAGTTATTGGTTCCTTGGGACCATCTCTTCGCAGTATTGTTCCGGTTTTAAATAATAAAGGAGATGTTCTAGGATTTATTTCGGTGGGATATCTTCAAAAAACAGTGACTCAAATAGTAAAGGGATATCAACGGGAACCTGCAACTCTTATTTTTATGCTTTTTGTCGTAGTTATACTGGGAGCAACCCAAATTGCCAGGTATATAAAAAAACAAACCCTGGGTCTGGAACCTCGTGAAATATCTTCTCTTTATGTAGAACGTCAAGCTGTTTTTCAATCTATCCGGGACGGAATTATTGCCGTAAGCAAAGAAAAAAAAATCCGTCTGATCAACCAGGCGGCATTAGAATTTTGCAATTTTGATTCAGATAAAAACTTGATCGGGAAATGTATCGATGATGTATTTGCCCATAGTGATTTTAAAATTCTCTTACAGCCGGACTCTAAAGAATTATTTCGTGAGGTTAAGATAGACGGGCAAAATTTTTTATTCACTAGTGTTTCCATCAAATACGACGGTGCTATAGATGGTATAGTGGCAAGTTTTAGACGTATCGAAGATTTTCATAAACTTCAAGAAGAGTTGCATCAAACCCGACAATTTTCTGAAATGCTCCGGGTACAGGCCCATGAATATTCAAATAAACTACATACTCTGGCTGGTATGCTGCAAATGGCTAACTATCAAGAAGCCCTTGAGCTTGTAACTTTGGAATCTTCCGGTTTACAAAGCCTGATTCAATTTTTAAACAGGGCAGTGCCCCATTCAGGACTTGCAGCTATCATCATGGGTAAATATAATAGGTCATTGGAAATGAAGGTAAATTTCCAGTTCAATACTGACAGTACCATGGAAAAAATCCCGGCAGATTATAACAAAGAGAAATTGGTGACTATTCTGGGCAATCTTCTGGATAATGCACTTGAAGCTGCAATTAACTACCAACAAAAACGTCTTCCCCGTATCCAGCTTTTTATGACCGATATTGGTTATGATTTGATTTTTGAAATTGAAGATTCCGGCCCCGGTGTATCCATTGCATTGCAGAAAAAAATTTTTACCAAGGGCTATTCCAGCAAAAAGAATAATGGTCCCCAGGGAGATTTTCATGGAATAGGTCTTTATCTGGTGAATCGATACGTGGCAGATTTAAATGGTCATTTAGCTATATCAACGGGTGATCTGGGGGGCGCATTATTTACCCTTAGTCTCCCGAAGCATCCATTCAAAAAAGGATAATATGAACGCCATACGCGTATTAATTATTGAAGATGATAACCGGATTGCACAAATGCATAGGTTCTTTGTTGAAAAAATTGCCGGATTCGAGATAGTAGGTATTGCCCAGAACTTTAATGAAGCCCTGGAACTGATAAAGTTATTGGCGCCTGATTTGTTGTTATTGGATCTATATATGCCCGATGGAAACGGAATGGATATTCTCCATCAATTACGTGGTAAGGGACAAGCCATTGATGTAATCTTGATTACAGCAGCCAGGCATGTAAAAGATGTACAACAGGCGATGAGAGCCGGTGCCTTTGATTATCTGATTAAACCTGTTGTTTTTTCCCGTTTTGAACAGACATTAACTCGTTTTCTTCATTACCATGGGCAGTTACAGCAGGCAAATACATTGGAACAATATGATATCGATGGGTTACATCCCTTCCAGACATCTTCTATTATTCAGACAGATAATGTTCCTAAGGGCATTGATATACTCACCTTGGGTAAGGTCCAACAGGCATTTAAGAAAGAAAAATCAAAGAGCATGAGTGCAGAAGAAGTAGGAAAAAAAATTGGAGTAAGTCGTTCTACAGCCCGACGGTATCTGGAATATATGATTACCATCGGAGAATTAAAACCAGATGTAATTTACGGCAGTGTTGGTAGACCTGAACGTCGATATTTTCCACAAATAATTCATGATAAAATAGGATGAAGACTAAACCATTAAAAGATCTTTTAATGGTTTAGTTTTTACTGCTTTGGTAAATCCGGTTTTAACTATCGTTTAGATAAAAATTTGGGCTAAACTGCTTCCCACACAACAAGCAACTATAACTCCAATTAATCCAGGCATCATGAAACTGTGATTAAAATAATATTTTCCAATTTTAGTTGTCCCGGAAATATCAAAGGTACAGGTGGCAATATCAGAAGGATAGTTGGGGATAAAGAAATAACCATAACAGGCGGGCATGATGCCAATCACAAGAGCCGGTGAAAGCCCCATACCAATCGCCAGCGGTAGCATCATCCTACATGTTACAGCTTGACTGTTTACCATTACTGACACGGTAAACATGGCAAGAGCAAAAGTCCAGGGGTAAAGATGTACCATTTGAACAATGCCGGCTTTAAAACTTGGAAGAGCAAAAGTAAAGTAGGTATCGCTCATCCAGGCAATACCGAAGATAGCAATGGCAGCAACCATACCGGATTTAAAAACCACGCTTTCTGGAACTTTGGAAGAATCTGTTTTGGTAACCAAAAGAATCAACCCGCCAAAGGCCAACATTATCATCTGGATGATCACAGACATATTAATGGCTTTTTCATTACCGGAGAAGGTTCTTATTTCAGGAAACATGGCAATTATAACAATGGTAATCAGGGCCAGGGCAAACAATATAACCGAGTGACGTGCTTTCTTGGGTAGTGTTTCATTCAATGTTGTACTGATTGTTTCTTCAATTTTTTTACGCCAGGTGGGATCTTTCATCCGTCTTTGATATTCGGGATCATCCTCTAGTTCTACTCCTCGACGCATACTATAAAGGGACATGATAATGACGCCTATAAGGGTTGCGGGGATAGTTACACTGAGAATGGAAAACAAAGTAATACTGGTATTAATTTTTGACCATTGGGATAGATAATAAACTACTGCTGCAGAAATAGGACTGGCTATGACACCCATCTGGGCCGCAACGGAAGAAGCAGCCATGGGTCGTTCCGGTCGAATTTTATTTTTAAGGGCAACGTCACCTATAATGGGCATAACCGAATAAACGGCATGACCTGTTCCAAGCATGAATGTCATACCATAGGTAACTAAGGGTCCGAGTAAAGAAATCCTTTTAGGATTGGAACGAAGTAGCTTTTCTGCTATTTGCAGCATATATTTCAATCCCCCTGCGGCATCCAGGATAGAGGCACAGGTTACTACAGCCATAATAATCAGCATAACCGTAATGGGTGGGGATGTAGGTGGCATATGGAAAACAAAAACTTCAATGGTAAGCCCAATACCGGAAATAACCCCAAGGCCAATGCCTCCATATTTGCTACCAAGATAAAGCATTAATAATAGAAATAAAAACTGGATATACAACATCTTTAATTTTCCTTTACTTTATTTATTGTATTTAAAAAGAGATTAGAGAATCATTTAAATATTGTAAAGTTTCTGAAATTAAAGATTTTTTTATTTTTTTTGATCATTTTGGTCATTTTGGTCACAATATTAAGGTGGTAAATATTGCTGGGCGCCAAAGAATGCTAACCCAACGAATATCCAAAGATTCATTAACTTCTGTCAAAGCCCTTTCTGAACAAGAAGACGCAAAAATTGCTATTAGTGTTGTGACTGCTGCACGTAAACAGATGGCTAAAACCATTCAAGGCATAAAAACCCATGCTAAAGATAGAGATTGGACATTCAAATTAACAAAGGAAAGTCTTGGGTTCCTTCCTGCTACTGTGGGCACGGCAATTGGAGATAGTGTATCACACAAAACTTCTTTCAATGCGACAAACAAGTTTAAAATATCGAAACTCCAAAAATAAACCGGATGACTATGAAACGATAATATTAAAGAAATTTAATTCCGGCGAAATAGAGTTAAAGCAATGTGTCCTATGGCTGCAAAATTCTTCGGTGCGGATTCTTTTCTTATTTTGCTTTCATTTTCCCGGAATACAATATCCAATACCCAGAGTACCGAATTTTTAATTCGCCAGTGAATTCCTATTCATAATCTATTTACGTGTCTTAATTCGACCATATCCTTCGTTTATGGTGGTATGTTCATCAAAGATATAACCTTCTTGATTTATCTTTTTTATTTTATCGAAAAATAAAAAAATCAATTTTTAATATTTAAGGTTAAATTTTTCTATGATTGTCATTTATTAAATAAAGGTAGTTATATTAATTAAATAAATAAAGATAACAATAATAATAAGCCGTGTTCAAATGTTCATAACTTTTTAAATAATTGAAATTATAGCCAAACTTTTAAAAAGTTATTAGTAAAATCAAGTTTGTATTCTGTATATAAAAGAATAGTTATCGACCCTTTATTTAAAATGTTCAAAACCCATAAAGTTTTGAACATTTTATCTATTGTTGGACAATAGATTGTTAATCTATTGTAATTATTTGGTTTTTTTATCATCCGAAACTTTTTATCGGATATGTTTTGAAAAAAGAGTGTTAATAACTCATTTAACCCTTAGTAATAATTGACTTTTATTATTATAATTTTCTCTATTTTCTTTAAATTTGAAATGCTGTTCGGGGTTTAAATCTTGATTGGTATCCTTATTTAATATCCATGGCATCTTCAAGAATTTTTCGGCTGATTTCCAGAGAAAGATCCCTTGTTTCAGATAAGGCAGTTAATCCTTGATTGTCCAAGGCTTTGATAATATCATCGATCTTATCATGGGTGACACCATAGGAACCTAGGTTTGTATTAATGCCAAGCTCCTGGAAAAATTCACGGGTTTTTTTAATGGCTTCATCAATACGGCTTTCTTCATCTCCTTTTGTGATGTCCCAGACGCGTTGGGCATATTGTAATAGTTTTTTCCATTTTTGCTCTTTTCTAACAGTCCAGATGGAAGGTTGCAGGATGGCCAGGGTTTGCCCATGGTCAATTCCGAACATGGCTGTTAGTTCGTGACCAATCATATGGGTGGTCCAGTCCTGGGGTACACCGGCGCCGATAAGTCCGTTTAGCCCATTGGTGGCACACCATACCAGGTTGGCTCTGGCATCATAGTCCCTTGGATTATCGATGGTTTTTTTGCCTATTTCGATAAGAGTCTTAAGAATTCCTTCGGCGGTTCGGTCTTGGAAACGACCTTCTTCCGGATAGGTGACATATTGTTCTATAGTATGGATAAAAGTGTCAACGATGCCGTTTGCAACCTGAATGGCAGGAAGGGTGTAAGTGAGTGTCGGGTCCAGGATCGAAAATTTGGGGAAGGCAAGGGGGCTGAAGACCGGAAATTTGCTGCCGTCGTTGCTTATTACTGCTCCTGAATTCATTTCCGATCCAGTTGCAGGCAATGTTACCACTGTTCCGATGGGAAGGGCTTTTTTGACTGGGACGGGTTGAAAATCCCGGGCTAAAAGGTCTTTTGGGTCTCCTTCATAATGGGATGCAAGGGATATAAATTTTGTTCCATCCATCACGGACCCTCCACCCACGGCCAGGAGAAAATCAATTTTTTCATTTTTGACAATCTTAATGGCTTTTAAAAGGGTTGTATATTGGGGATTGACTTCAATCCCTCCGAACTCTACAATTTTTCTTCCCGGCAAAGACTTAATAACCTTTTCAAGGGTTTTAAATTTTTTAACGCTTCCGCCTCCATAAAGGATAAGAACCTTGATATTTTTTGGAACAAGATTATCAAGTTCTGCCAGGCGGTCTTTTCCAAAGACGATATGTGTGGGATTATAATAATTAAAATTAAGCATTGTATTTTTCTCCTTAAAAAGTATTTGATTAATACATATTATATTAAATCAATTTGATTTAGATGGAATAGATAATCCTGCCTATTTCTTGCCTATTCCTGCTTTTTTAAATAAAAAATCATTATGGTTTTAATTTATTTGTGGTAAACTTTTCTGGTTATGATCAAGGAGGAGAAAATGAGTAAAATTATTAATTTAATGGATAGACTTGCAAAAAAAGAAGGTATTAATGAAACATTGGTTTCCGGTGTAAAAATTTTTAAAGCTTCACAATATCAGCCCCGCCAGCCACTTTGTTATGAGCAGGGGGTATTTATTATCGGCCAGGGGTCAAAAAAAGTATTTTTGGATGATAAGATTTATAACTATGATCCTGATACATATTTGGTGCTTTCTGTACCCCTGCCGGCTGAATGTGAAACCCATGCCACCCAGGAAAAACCCTTGCTTTCACTCATGATAGATATTGATTTAAGTCTACTCAAGAAAATCATAGAGCAGACCGGTGACCAGCTTAAACATGTTTTGTCCAGGCAGAATTCAAGGCATCAGGGCCTTTTTCTGGCCCACACAACTTCGGAAATAAAAAATTCAGCAGTTCGGCTGCTTTCTGCACTTTTATCTCCGGTCGAAGCCCGGGTGATTGGTCGGGGAATTGTTCAGGAATTGCTCTTCAGAATTATCTGCGGGGAAAATGCCGCATCTCTTTATGCCCTTGCCATGAAGAACACAAATTTGTCTAAAGTTGATAAGGCTCTCAAGAATATCCACGGAAATTACAGGGAGGTCATGGATGTTGAAAATCTGGCTTCCATGGTTAATATGAGTCCATCTGCATTCCATCGTGCCTTTAAAGATGTAACCGCTTCTTCTCCCATTCAGTATTTGAAGAAAGTGAGGCTCAATAAGGCCAGGGCTTTGTTGACCGAACAAGGGATCAGGGTTAATGAGGCAGCAACCCGGGTGGGTTATGAAAGCGCTACTCAGTTTAGCCGGGAATTCAAGCGATATTTTGGTAATAATCCTGTTAAATTTATTAATCTTGCTGGTGGGTCTTGAATGGTTCAACCCTCCTAATTAATATTTTGTTAAACCAGCGGGAAAAAGCCTTTTGTTGTAGGCTAAAAGGCTTTTTATAGGTTAAAGTGACAGTTCCGATGTCATGGCTTCCATTGCTTTTTTCATCTGGCGGACGGCTTGTTTAAGACGTTCTTCGTTTTCCACCAGGGCCAGGCGAATATAACCTTCTCCTTCATCGCTGAATCCGGTTCCAGGAGCTACAGCTACATTGGCCCGGGTCATCATTTCAATGGCAAACTGCATGGATCCCATTTTGTTGAAAGGTTCTGGAATCTTAGCCCACACAAACATGCCGGCTTTGGGCTTTTTGATATCCCAACCCATGCGTTCAAGGCTTGAACATAAGGTATCCCTGCGGGTTTCGTAGATTTTACACAGTTCCAGGATGGTCTCGTCGCAATCTCTCAGTGCGATAATTCCAGCCACCTGGATGGCAGAAAAAATACCATAATCAAAATATCCTTTGATTTTACCCAGGGCCTGGACCATTTGTTCATTGCCTACACAATATCCAATTCTCCATCCAGCCATATTATAGGATTTGGAAAATGATCCAAATTCAACGCCCACATCCTTAGCCCCTTCCACCTCGAGAAAACTTGGAGCCCGGTATCCGTCAAAGGTGATCTTTGAATAAGCAAAATCATTAATGACCATGAAATTAAAGCGTTTGGCCAGTTTAACAATTTCCTTGAAAAACTCTATATCCGTGACGACTCCGGTGGGATTGTGGGGATAATTGAGCAGTAATACCTTGGGCTTGGGATAACAGGATTCACAAATATTAATGATTCTGTCCAGAAAACCTTTTTCCGGGGCAATGGGTATTTTCATGACAGTGGCACCGGCAATAACGGCGGCATAAATATGAACAGGAAAGGCAGGAGCCGGTACCAGAACAGAATCTCCAGGCCCCATGATAGCCAGGCAAAGATGGGATATCCCCTCTTTAGATCCAATGGTGAAATAGGTTTCCTTTTCACTGTCCAAATCAATATTATAATGGCGTTTATAATATTTCGTAATTTCAATTTTTAAATGGGGCATACCGGAGCTTTCAGGATACCTGTGGGCTTTGGGATCTCTAGCCACTTCTACCAATTTTTCAATGACAGCCTCAGGAGTGGGATCCATGGGGTTACCCATGCCAAGATCAATGACATCATCCCCCTTTCTTCGTTTCTCCATTTTCATTTTATTGATCATACCGAATAGATATGGCGGTAATTGTTCCATGCGGGCGGCAAATCGAATGATGGGATTTTCTTCCAAAACCAAACTCCTTTTAAATAAAATAATAATTTTTTATAAATTGTACCAGATTTCATTCCCAGAAGAAAAGCAAATCTGTGTAAATTAAATATTTGCCGGAAACCGGAAAAATTATAAATTGGATCAAATATTTAAATGGCTGTACCCGGGGGAAGGGCATTGACTCACCATACCTAGTTTAATATCGATCAATTCCTGAATTAATAGTTGGATCTTGTTCAATCGGTTGCTAACTTGAGTTAAAAAATGGTATTTTAATCCGAATATTTTGCAACTTTGATAAAGAGAAGGTGATTTAGATGAAACCACAGGAAATTGAAGATAAAAGTTTTAAAATTATAGAAGAGGAAGCCGGAGATCATGGTTTTACTGGGAGTGAATGGCCGGTAGTCAGACGGATGATTCATACTTCTGCGGATTTTGATTATATAAAGACAGTCCGGTTTTATAAGGGGGGTATTGAAAAAGGAATCCAGGCTATTTTGCATGGGAAAAATATCATCACAGATACCAATATGGCAAGGGTGGGTATTAGAACAAAAGAGATCCATGAATTTGGGGGTAAGATCAGTTGTCTGATTGCAGATGAAAAGGTGGCAGAGAGAGCAAAAAAGGCCGGCACTACACGTGCTCTTGCTGCCGTTGATATGGCTGCAACTGAGATGGAAGGTGGAATTTATGTGGTTGGCAATGCCCCCACAGCCCTTTTGCGGTTAATGGAGTTGATTCGAAAGAAAAAGGCAAATCCCGCATTGATAATCGGATTTCCCGTGGGCTTTGTTAATGCGGCTGAGTCCAAAGATGAACTCATGGAACTTGATTTTCCCCATATTACCAACAAGGGTAGAAAAGGCGGGTCCAATATTGCGGCCAGTATTGTCAATGCCCTGGCCATTATGGCCTTTCAACAAAAATAATTATTAAGGAGGTTCCCATCAAAGGCTTTGTCATTGCTGCCACGGGCAGCGGAACCGGAAAAACCACCGTCAGTCTGGCCATTCTTTCTTATCTTTGTGCAAGGGGAATAAAAGCTGCACCTTTCAAGGTGGGGCCGGATTTTATAGATCCTGGTCACCATGGCAAGATTACAGGGAAAACAAGTTTTAATCTGGATTCCTGGATGTTGACAAAGGCCTACAACAAACAATTGTTTGCGGAAAAGTCAAAGGGTATGGATCTGGCTGTGGTGGAAGGGGTAATGGGCTTGTTTGATGGGTATGATGCTGTTTCAGAAACAGGGTCCACAGCCCAGATGGCTAAATGGTTAGGTCTTCCTGTCCTGCTCATTGTCAGTGCAAAGGGTAAGGCCAGAAGTGCTGCAGCCATTGTAAAAGGGTTTGAAACCTTTGATCCTGATCTTACCCTGGCCGGGGTGATCTTCAGCCAGACCGGCAGCCAGCGGCATTATGAATGTCTAAAGGATGCCGTTGAACAAAATTGCAAGACTCCCTGTCTTGGGTTTATGCCAAAAAATGAAAAAATTGTTATGCCCGAACGTCACCTGGGGTTGATGACTGCCGATGAACTTGCAATATCTTCCGAAGTGCTTTCCATACTGGTTTCCATGGTGGAAAAACATATAGATATGGATGCATTGATGAAAAAATTACCCATCCTTGAATTGGAGAAAAGTCCGGTAAAACCATTGGTAGAAGATAAAATATTGCCCCCTGTAAAAGGGGAGTCCCCGGTTATTGCCGTGGCAAGGGATAAGGCTTTTTGTTTTTATTACCAGGATAATATTGAAGCATTAAAAAAAGCCGGTGCAAAAATTGTTAACTTTTCACCTTTGGCAGATGATCAATTGCCCCGGGGGATTGATGGGATTTATTTTGGGGGGGGGTATCCCGAGGTCTTTGCCAAAAATTTATCTGTCAGGCAGGATCTTCTGGCCCGGATTAAGGCCTTAAGTCTTTCAGGTATGCCCATATATGGAGAATGTGGTGGGTTCATGTATTTGTGCAGTCAGGTCTCTTCTATGGATGAAAAAAAACCTTATAATATGGCAGGTTGCTTTGACTTTTCTGTTCAGATGTCCAAGAAGCTCAGATCGTTAGGGTATAGGGAAATTACGTTGACCGCAGATACCATTATTGGGAAAAAAGGGGCGGTACTCCGGGGGCATGAATTTCATTATTCTTCACTAAAAGATGAACATCTTGAAAAAAATAGTAATTCAGGAGATTCTATAGTTAAAAATGTTTATAGTGTTACTTCAAGGGTAGGTCAGGATATTTTACTAAAAGGATTTCAAAAAAATCAAACCCTTGGTTCCTATCTTCATGTTCATTTTGGCAGCAATCCTGATTGTGCACAAACCTTTGTTGAAAATTGTGCTAACTTTAGAGATACTTTGAAAGTTGCAATACCCGGAGAATTGGGAATATCAGATAAGGATTACCATGGCATCCAAAGAGCTTAAACAGGGTTTTACCACGGGAGCTGCGGCTGCGGCATCGGTTAAGGCTGCTCTGCTGGCCCTGGTTTCCTCTCAACTTCCTGTGGCCGTGGAGATTAAATTTTTAAATGGTGAACAAAGGACCATCGCCGTTAAAAAAGTTTTAAGGCTTTCAGATACCTGTTGCCAGGCCTCGGTGATAAAAGATGCCGGGGATGATCCGGATATTACCCATAAGGCTGAGATCGGGGCCAAAGTTAAATTGTTACCAGCCAAGGATTTTAATATAATCATAAAGGGTGGTAAAGGGGTGGGCAAGGTTACAAAACCTGGTCTTGAAGTTGAGGTGGGAAAAGCGGCCATCAATGCAGGTCCCCAAAAAATGATCAGAAATGTTGTAGATGAGATTTGTGATCAATATGCTTTGTCTGGTAAAAAGATTTTTATTGAACTCTTTGTACCCAAAGGGGAGTTGCTGGCTAAAAAAACCCTGAATGCTCGACTTGGCATTCTCGGGGGGATTTCCATTCTCGGAACCACCGGCATTGTCAGACCCTTGTCCCATGATGCTTACATTGCCACCATTCGATCCGGTATTTCCGTGGCCGCAGCAAGGGGTATTGATACTCTGGTGTTTACAACGGGAAGACGCAGTGAAAGATTTGCCATGGGATTTTTTCCAAGTTTTTTTGAGGAAAGTTTTATCCAGACCGGAGATTTTTTTAAGGCAGCCATTGATGAAGCTTGTGCCAAGGGATCCATTCAGCAAATTATTTATACTGTATTCTTTGGCAAGGCCGTTAAAATGTCCCTGGGATTTGAGCATACCCATGCTGCAAATTCTGAATTGACCTTAGATAAATTGGCCCGTTGGTCCAGGAAGATCACAGGGGATGAAAAACTTTTTTGGGCTATAAAAAAAGCTAATACCGCCCGTCATGCATTTTCATATATATATCCGGATTATCCGGGGGTACTTGCCTTTGTGGGAAAAAAAATCCAGGATAATGCCGGGGGTTTTGCCGGGAAACAAATTAAAATTCGAGTGATTATTCTGGATTTTGATGGGAAAAAAGCATTCGAGTCTCAAAATTTTCAGTAAAGTTTATGAAAAAAAAGGCCGTCCGAAGGGGACGGCCTTAGAAGAACGATGTCAATAAAAGAGAACTTATTCCGTGTGAAGACTTCCTAATTTCCAGGTGGGGATCAAAAATATTATTGCAAGTATAGCCGAGGCGACAAGGGACCCAAAATAAGCATTCCATCCCCAGGTATCTATGATTTTTCCGCAAACTATTTCGGCACACACAGCACCACCTACGTATCCGAATAGTCCGGTAAACCCTGCTGCGGTGCCAGCGGCTACTTTGTCGGACATATCTATGGCGGCGATACCGATGAGAGCTACAGGTCCGTAAATTAAGAGTCCGATGGATCCCACGGCCATATTGATCATGAAAATATTATTGGATTTCCAATAGATTAACACTGCTATAATCACACCGATCATGCAAAAAACGCTCATTGGAGTTCTTTTTCCTCCGAACACCTTATCGGTGAGCCATCCTATGATTATGGTTCCTGGAATGGCGGCAAATTCATACATGAAAAAGGTCCAGCCGGCATCATCCATTTTGAGATGTTTTGCTTCGGTGAGGTATACCGAAATCCAGTCCATGATACCGTATCTGAGGAAATAAACAAATACATTGGCAAAGGCAAGCATCCAGATATATTTGTTTTTGAATACATGTTCGACCATCACCTCTTTTATGGAGAGCTTGTCAACCTTTACGGTTTCAACTTGTGTATCGGAGCTACTATATTTTTGTGAACGGTATTTTTCGATGGGAGGAAGTCCTAGGGATGCAGGTCTGTCTTTGAGAAACATAATGATCAGAAAACCACAAACTATGGATATGATGGCGGGCAGATAAAAAGCACCTCTCCAGTCTCCCCATTGTGCCACACCTATAATAGCTATGGTTGGAACCAGCATTCCGCCGATATTATGGGCTACGTTCCAAACGCTCATCCAGGTTCCGCGCTCTTTGTCTGAGAACCAATAAGCCATGGATTTTCCGCAGGGAGGCCAGCCCATACCCTGGGCCCATCCGTTGAGGGTCCAGATAAGGGCAAACATTCCCAGACCGGTGGTGGATCCGAAGAACAGGTTTAAAATACCGGATAGAATTAGGCCTGCGCCCATGAAATACCGGGGATTACTTCGGTCGGAAATGGCTCCCATGAGAAACTTGCTTAAACCATAGGCCAGGGGCATACAGGCTGCGATGGCACCTACCTGGGTCTTGGTGTATCCCAGTTCGTTAATCAGGTAGGGTTTGGCAAAAGATAGGTTCTTTCGAACAAAATAAAAAACAGCATAACCGATAAAAATAGTGATAAATACCTGAATTCGGTTCCATTTGTATGCAGCGGCTACCTTATCAGCATCCATGGGCTCCGCGGCTGGTAAAGATTTAAAAACTCCGATCATTTTTTCTAACTCCTAGGTATTGGATGGTGCAATGCCCCGCAGAACTTTGTTGCCATCCAAGATAAATTAATGCATTTTTGCCTCTTTTTTTAAAAAATGATTCTTTTGGTGAAATCATTTTTTTACCCTTAATATAAAAAAGCGCCCTGGAAGTCTGTTTTCTAAATAGAAAATTACAGGCCTCCAGGGCACTATTGTCTATATATGTTTAAATTAGCTAATATAATCTGTCTTTCGACAAATATTGGCTCTTCCCCATAAAAGTATCTTACAATTTAATTACAGGGTATCGGATATAGAATATGAATATGCTTTTTGTCAAGGTAAGTATAAAAAAAAAGTTGGCATTAAGAATTATGGATTCATGGTTTCATTGATTGCTTTTTTCTTATAAGTTCTTACTATCCTTTTCGTAATTTGTGCAGACGAAAAAAAAGCGGAGTTCTTTTTTTCCATCTGGGGATTATCGGTTAATCAGGCTTAAAATAAAATTTGGAGTAAAAATTGATAGAACAATTTAATGACAATACTTTTTTAATTATTAACAACTTGGCACATAAGATTGCGTGGTGTGATGGTTTAGCAATTTTAACGGCAAAATATTCACCGCTTATTTTTATTGCCCTGTTAGTTTATTTGTGGTTTTCCAACAAAAAAAATAGCAGGAATAATGCATTATATGCAGGTTGTTGTGTTATTTTAGGGTTGTCGCTGAATTTAATCATTGAATTTTTTTATTTTCACCCCAGACCATTTATGAATAATATTGGTACCACACTGATAAATCACGTTGCTGATACTTCGTTTCCTTCAGATCACACAACATTCATGCTATCAATTTCGGTTTTTCTCTTATTGCTCAAAGAAACAAGAAAAATAGGGATTATATTCACAATAATTGGAATTATTGGTGGTTTATCAAGGGTGATGTGTGGTGTTCATTACCCGGTAGATGTGTTGGGTGCCTTATTAGTAGCGGTGGTTTCCGGGTTTTTAATTCTTGGTTTTAAGAAACAATTGGTAAATATTAATCAGTATATTATGGGTGTGTATGATCGTATACTCAAGATAAGGTTTTACTGAACCTGGCCCAGGCAAGACTAATAAATGTGCAGGCCAGGCCTGCCTGAATTGTAATGGCTGGCCACAGGACTTTTATACCCACTCCTTTCATTACTATTCCCCGAAGAATTTGGAGATACCAGCGCATGGGATTTACATAGGTGGCGTGCTGGACCAGTTCCGGCATGTTTTTGATGGGAAACATGAAGCCGGAAAGCATGACACAGGGCATCAGAATCAAAAAACTTGTGAGCATGGCCTGTTGCTGGGTTGAGGCAGATGCGCTTATTATCAGGGCAATTCCCATGTTTCCGAATAAATAGAGGCCGGAAAGCGCATAGAGCAGAATGATACTTCCTTTAATATGGATGTCAAATACCAGAAACGCCGCAACCAGCATGATGGTCATGGAGATATAGCTTGTGATCATATAGGGGATGGTTTTGCCCAGGATAAACTCTATTTTTCGGATGGGGGTTACCATGACCTGTTCGATGGTACCGATCTCCTTTTCCTTGACAATGCCGATGCTGGTCAGAATAAGGCTGAAAATAAAAAGCATGACGCCGATAAGGGAGGGAACAAAATAGTATTTACTCTCCTGGTTTGCATTAAACCATGCCCGGGGGATGGTGTTGACCATGACCGGTGTTGGTTTAATCCCCTTATTTCCCATCTGTGTTTTCAGCTTTCGGCTGGAATAGGCCTGGATGATGCTGTTGGCATATCCCTGGACAATGGCGGTGGTATTGTTGTCGGTGCCATCGGTCAATACCTGGACCTTTGCTGTTGACCCTTTTGTTATGGTTTGTTCAAATCCCGACGGTATATAAATAATTGCACGAACGATGGCTTTATCCAGCAAATTATCAATCTCTTTTGGGGAAGAGAGTATTTTAATAATCTTAAAATAGCCCCCTGCTGTAAAATCACTGATTAACTCCTGGGAAGAGGGGGTTTTATCCATATCTAAAATAGCCGTGTGGATATTGGTCACATCGGTTGTCAAAGCAAAGGCCATGACAACCATCTGGATCACCGGCATCCCGAAAATGACCATTCGCATGCGTTTGTCCCGAAGCATTTGCAAGAACTCTTTGATGAGCATCTGTTTTAAGCGCTGGATCATTATTATTCCAATTTGAATTTAAATTTATAATTGGCCAGAAAGATCATGAAAATGGCATAAATGGAAAGAAGCAGGGCATCCGGCCATAAAATATTAAGCCCTATACCCTTCATGTAAATCCCACGAAGAATAGCAATAAAATAGCGGGCAGGCACGATATAGGTGATACATTGAATGGGCCATGGCATATTTTCTATGGCAAAGACAAAACCGCTCAGGGTCAGTGTGGGAAGATAACCTGAAACAATGGCGATCTGGCTTGCCAGCACCTGGGATTTTAGGATAATACTCAGGCTTATTCCCAAAAAAAGGGCACCGATCAAAAAAATAGCAGCCATGGTAAAGAGCAGGACTGCATTTCCCACAATGGGTACATTGAATAGCCATTTGCCCATGGCAACGGCAATGACCACATCCGTCATGCCGATTATGAAATAGGGGATAACCTTGCCGAAAATCAGTTCCGGGCCTTTTAACGGAGTACTGATCAGCTGTTCCATGGTTCCTGTTTCCCATTCCCTGGCAATGGTGGTGGAGGTCAGCATGGCCGCTATTACCACCATGACAATGGCAATGATCCCGGGTATGACCACATTCTGGCTTCTCAAATTCTGATTATACCAGGACCGGCTGACCATTTTCACAGGTGATATTAAATTTCTTTTTCCCATGAGCTGCATATTTTTAGTGGTGATATCGGAGGAATAGATCCCGCCCACGGTGGTGGCATATCCCATGGCAAGGCGGGAGGTGTTGGCATCACTGCCGTCACCTATAATCTGTAGAGCCACTTTTTTCCGGGCATTGATTTTCTGGGCGAAATCCGCCGGTATGACGATGGCGATCATGGCGTTTCCCCTGTCCAGAGCCAGTTGTAACTCATCATAATTATTATTATAACCAATGATGGAAAAGTAGGTGGACCCTGAAAACAAGGATATAAGATCCCGGCTTTCAGGGCTTTTGGACTGGTCCCAGATTACTGTGGGCACGTTCTTTAAGTCCAGGGTCAGGGCATATCCGAAAAGTATAATCAGGATCACCGGGATGGCGAGAGATAGAAAAAGGCTGCGCCAGTCTCTTAATACATGGATGAACTCTTTTTTGGCAATCGCTGAAAGGCGTTGAAGGTTCATCGGGCGATCCCCTGGTTTTTGGCGACCTGTTTTTGATCATCTTGTTCGATCAGGGAGATAAAAACATCTTCCATGCCCGGTAGAATTTTTTCAATTGTATATTCTGTGATTTTAAGATCGGTCAGTTTTTGGCAGATATTTTTTTTCGCCAGACCCGCATCCATGGTGACCACATGGAGACCGGCCCCGAACAAAGAGACATCTTTGACACCCGGCAGATCCACTATTTTTTCAGCTATATTCTGGGGGGTGTTACATCTTAGATCAAGAATTTGTTCATGCATGTATTGGGTTTTCAGGGCCATGGGGGTTCCCATGGCTATCATCCGGCTTTTATAAATTAAGGCAATTTTATCGCAGTATTCTGCTTCTTCCATATAGTGGGTGGTTACAAAGATGGTGATTCCCTGGTCTGCCATGGTATAAATGAGATCCCAGAAATGTCGTCTACTTATGGGATCTACACCGCTTGTGGGTTCATCTAAAAAAATAATGGGTGGTTCATGGAGGACGGCACAGGCAATGGCAAGGCGCTGCTTCCACCCCATGCTCAGTACGCCGGTCATGGTTTTGCCATGTTCTGCAAGGCCCGCCATTTCCATGGCCCAGGCCTTACGCTTTTTCATGGCCTGACCCTTAAGACCATAAATACCGCCATAAAATTGTATGTTTTCCTTGACTGTGAGGTCATCATATAGGGAAAATTTTTGACTCATATAGCCGATGTTGCGTTTTATCTGTTCTGTCTGGGTACAAATATCATAGCCTGCCACTGTTCCATTGCCGGAGCTTGGAGTGAGAAGGCCGCAGAGCATACGGATGGTGGTACTTTTCCCGGCCCCGTTTGGTCCCAGAAATCCGAAAATTTCACCCCTGGGAACCTCAAAGCTCAGGGAATCCACTGCTGTAAAATTGCCAAAAACCCTGGTAAGGCGATCCACCTTTACTGCAGTGCCGGCTGATTCATGTCTTAGGGATTGAAAGAGCCGGGCATTATTGTCAGGAGGATTTTTTTTGGACATCCTGCTGACAAATACATCTTCTAGAGTGGGCAGGGCTTGTTTGATTTCATCAGCTTTTAGTCCTGCATCTTGAATCAATTGCAAGGCTTTTTCCCGGGTCTTTTGCATTTGTTGACAGACAATATGTACAGTATCTCCGAAGGCATTGACAATAAGGTCGGAAAATTCTCTTTGAAGTAGTTTGGTGATCTTTCTGGCATCCTCACTCTTGATTGTGAGTACCTTGCCCTCCATGGATTCTTTGATTTGTTGGGGAGTCCCTGTTGCCAGCAGTTCTCCCTTGTCTAAAAGTCCTATTCGGTCGCAGCGTTCGGCTTCATCCAGGTAAGCCGTTGTTACCAGAATAGAGACACCCTGTTTGACAATTTTGTACAGAATCCGCCAAAAATCTCTTCTGCTTACCGGATCAACGCCGTTGGTGGGCTCATCCAATAGCAGCACTGCCGGGGTATGGATCAGGGCACATATCAATTGAAGTTTTTGCTTCATTCCCCCGGACAGGTCCCGGGCCTTTCTTTTTTTAAAAGGTTCCATGTAACTGAATCTTAAAAGCTCGGTAATGCGTTCTTTTCGTCCTTTTTTAGGCATACCGTAAAGATCTGCATAGAATGAAATATTTTCACCCACGGTAAGATCAGGATACAGGCTGAATCTCTGGCTCATATAGGCCAGATGTTCTTTTACCGAGTCCGGGGCGGTCTTGGTATCAAAACCTGCGATGGAAGCAGTTCCTGATTCTTGATCCATGATGCTGGCAAGCATGCGAAGGGTGGTGGTCTTCCCGGCACCGTCGGATCCGACAATGCCGAAAATTTCCCCTTTTTTGACTTGAAAACTGATATTGTCCACAGCCGTCAGGCTGCCGAATCGTTTGGTCAGGTTTCTGGCCTCAATGGCGACGGCCTCATTTTTTTCAATGGGACTCATTTTATGGACAGTGAAATAATTGCATCTGCAGGCATCCCGGGTTTCAGTTCTCCTTGTGGGTTGGCCAGATTTATTTTTATTCTGAACATGAGTTTTACCCGTTCTTCAAAGGTTTGGACCGCTTTTGGGGTAAATTCCGCCTCACTGCTGATAAATGACAGAACTCCTTGATATTTTTTATCCGGAAAAGAATCTGTGGTCACTATTACTTTGTCTTTAAGGTTTACCCGGCCCAGATCCTTTTCATTGATAAAGGCTCTCAACCAGGGGTGTGTAATATCTCCAATGTTCACTACGGGGGTAGACGGATTCAGATATTCCCCCGGTTCTGCGGATTTGGTCAAAATTATCCCGTCCATGGGGGCGAATAGTTCGGTATAGGATAATTGCTGTTTTGCCTGATTCACATTTTGTTCGGCTTCGTTCAGTTCGTCATTTGCCTGGTCAATTTTTTCCTGTCTTGGACCTGCTTTGACCAGGTCATATTCTGCCTGGGTCTGGGCAAGGGCGGCCTTTGCCTGGCCGATCTGTTCGGTTCTTGGGCCTTCTTTTTGAAGGGACAGGGCCTGGCGGGCTGTATTGACCTTTGCCTTGGCTTCGGATAGATTATTCTGGGCAACTTGATATTGGGTTTTGTATAGTGCAAAGTCTCGCTGGGTGGCGCTTTTACTCTTGTAAAGCATGGAAAATCTCTCATAATCGTCTTTTGCCTGGGTCAGTTGGACCCTGGCTGATTTTGCAGCAGCCACGGCCTTTTTCAGATCTGAGACTGCCGTCTTAATATCCTGGCTCCGGCTTCCCCTGGTCAGTTCCAGAAGTGATTGCTGGGCTTCTAGCACCTGGGCATAGGCTTTGGCTATGTCTTCGGGGCGGTTTCCTGCCACAAGTTCTGCCAGGACCGATTTTGCCTGGGAAAAATTTGCTTCGGTGATGCGCAGAGCAATTTTTTGATCCTCATTTTCCAGCCGGGCCAGCAGTTCTCCCTTGAATACAGAATCTCCTTCATCTACAAAACGTTCTTTGAGTCTTCCGGCAATTTTGAAGCTCAGTTGCACTTCCGTGATCTCTATATTTCCTGAAGCCTTGATGGTATTTGATCTGTTTTCTCCCCCAAAAAATAAGCGCCAGGCCACTATTGCAATGATGATCAACGCTACAACGATCAGAATAGGCCGTACTTTTTTCATGGATACTTCTCCTGGTTAACTAATTATACTGTATTCTTTTTAATAATTTTTTTTGTCGGTAGGGTAGTTATATTGAGCACGGAGCTCCTTTTTATCAGAGATTGATTTTACTAGAATAAATAAAACATTTGTTTGAAACAGTCAATTGAATTTTTAGATAGTACTCTCTTTTCCCCATTATTTCTCTATTATTTAAATAGGTTATGAATTATTAAAAGTGCCAGATATACAGCTCCGCTGAGAACAATAATTGTGGGTCCGGAAGAGAGACTGAAGGAATAACTTATCCCAAGACCTGTCCAGGTGAAAAGGATGCAAAAAAGTATGGAATAGACCATCATCTGCCAGAGCCGTCTTGCATAAAACGAGGCAATGGCTGGTGGGATTGTGAGCAGGGCGATGACAAGGACGATGCCTACGATTCGTACCATAAGTACTACAGTCAATGCAGTAAGTATCAATAAAAGTAGATAGAAAAAACTGGTATTTACTCCCCGTAGGCCGGTGAATTCAGTGTCAAAACAGACTCCGAAAAAACGGTTGAAAAAAATAATGCAAATTCCTACCACAAAAATATCTAGACAAATGACAAAAACAAGATCACTGGTTGAAATCAGCAGAATATCTCCAAAAAGATAGGAGGCCAGATTAAAATATCCAGGGGTTTTATCAACAAAGAGGATACCTATGGCCATGCCCACAGCCCAAAGGGTGCCGATGATGGTATCCTCTCTTTCTTTTGCATAAATACTTACAAACCCTACAATGAGTGCCGATAGGACCGCAGCCAGAACCGCACCCAGGATGGGGTTTACCCATGTAAGCCCTATTTGTACCTGTAAATATAAGGCAAGGCCGATACCGCCGAAGACGGAATGGGAAATGGCTCCTGCCAGATAACCGATCCGCTTGGTGGTGACAAAGGTGCCGATTATGCCAAAGGAGATAGAGGCAAGTCCTCCCATGATAATAGATAATTGCAGGAATCGGTTGCTGGGGTCAGCCAGGGCATTGAAAAACTCAATCATGGCAATGCCCTTTTTCACTACAACGGTGGTCATGGCGGACCATTTTAAGATTGCCATGGTAAATATCCATAATCATAGCTCCGTCTATTAAAGTGGTAGGATGGATGACCACCCGGCGATTAACACAGATAACACTTTTGACATATTTTGAGACAAAGCCCAGGTCATGGGAGACTAAAAGGATGGTCATGTCGATATTCAATTTTTTGAGAATGGAAAACAGATTTTCCTCTGTTTTATGATCCACATTGGCAGTGGGTTCATCTAAAAGCAGGATGGAAGGCTTGCTGCATAAAGCTCTTGCTATCAGGACCCGTTGTTTTTGTCCTCCTGATAGTTCACTGAATCCGGTATGGATATGGGATGCCATGTCCACCTCATCAATTGCAATACACGCTTGTTTTTTGTCTTGTTTGGAAAACCAGAGCTTTTTTTTTGTAAGTCTGCCCATGAGAACCACATCTAGGACCGTTGCTGGAAAATTCATATCAAGGTGTGCGTATTGGGGCATATATCCAATTTTTTCCCTTGCCTGTTCCGGTGGTTTTCCACAGACCATGATTTTTCCCGTGCTGGGTTTGATTAATCCTAAAATCAGTTTAAGAAGGGTGGTCTTTCCTCCTCCGTTGGGTCCTACAATGCTTGCAAACTCACCTTTTTTGACCAGAAGATTTACATCTTCGAGTATCTGTCTTTTGTTATAGCAAAATGAGATGTTTTCAAGGGTGATAGCAGGGTTATTCATGGATTATCCTTATTTTGGCGGGCCAACGTTGAACTAATAGTATGGGCAATGCTTTCCATGTTGGAAAGATAATCAAAGGCTAAAGGATCAATGGATACCACCACCCCATGGATGCTCTCAGCAATTTTTTGCGCCAGGTGACGATCAAACTGGGGTTGAACAAAAATTACCCGGGTCTTTTCCGATTTTGCCTTTTTGATAATGGCGGACAGCTCTTTTCCTTTGGGAGATTTTCCCATGGTTTCAATTGCCACCTGGTTCATACCATAGGTGTCTGTAAGATATCCGAAAACCGGGTGGAACACAAAAATATTTTCACCTTTGAATTGCTTAAGCGTTGCTGCGAGATTCTTGTGAAGATTGTCCAGATCTTTGAGAAACTTATCCAGGTTTTGCCTGTAAATGGTGCTGTGGTTTGGAGCAAATTTGATCAATGCTTCTGCCATGGTCCCGGCCTGTTTTTTTACCAGCAAGGGGCTCATCCAGATGTGGGGATCTTTTCCGGTATGGCTTTTTTCATCTGTTTTATGGCCTGGGTCGTGGTGGTTTTGAGATTTCATTTCACGAAGTACAATACCTTTTCGGGTGTCGACAATCTTAATAGTATCTGAGACAGCCTTAATTTTTTGCAAAATTCCATTTTCAAATGGAACTCCTATCGTAAAATAAATATCGGATGTAGTCAGTTTTTTGATTTGATCCGGTGAGGGGGAGTAGGTGGCAGGGCTTTTCCCGGGTTTTACCATAACGTGAACCGTGGCATATTTTCCGGCAATTCTTTCAACAAAATATTTTTGGGGCAATATACTCACATAAACTTGTACGGGTGGCTTGGCAATGGCCAGGGCTGGAACCATCATTATAAGAGTGGTTGATAAAATTAAAAAACCTTTAAAATTCATTTAAAGTCCTTTGTACTATTATATTATAAGAAAATTTCCTGTTTTGTCACAATTGGTCTCTTTATTCATTTGATTTCTTGTCAGGTCTGGATTTCTACACATAGCGTCCCTTGGTTTTTTTGGAACAGGCATAGCCCATTCAATAATCCGTTAATTTTTTTTATTGGATTATTGCCATTGCCGAGGCGTATTAATCTTTTTGTGCTTCCCGGCACCAGAAAGGGGGGGGATGCTGGATCCATCGGTTGGATCCATACGGATAACAACTCTTTTTTGACAATATATGGAAACACAATTCCCGGTGGGAGTATGAAAGAGCTTGTTGGTTGCTCATTGTTTTGTGTTGCCGTGTTGTTAACGCCAAGGCCCCATTTTCCCATGGTTCTTTTCTGGCTGTGTTTGTTCCAGCCAAGGTGTATATCCTTGATAAATTGGTTGGTCAGATCCTGGTGGAACAAAAAGATCAGGGGGTCTTCATTATTTTTGCCCCATAGATGATGGTGGGATCGAGTCACAAAAGCTGCGGCCTTTTGTTTCCATAAGGCTTGGTTTGTAGGGTGATTAGCAGCAACCATGGAAATTCTCCCAATGAAATATTTTAAAGTCTTTATGGTCCATGGTGTGAGAATATCAGAAAAGTTTCGGAATCAGAAGGACAATTATAAAAGGGGAGATTTGGGCAAAGGAAATCCTGAATTTTTAAATTATTCTGGATAAATCAAAAAAAGAATACAAAAAAAAGATTGGAAAATCAGTGGGATAGAAAAAAAACAAAAATAAGGTTTGACATCGGTTCTAAATTAATGCATTATTCGCCGGTCTTCAGGAGGACAGACCTTACGGGGTCGCTTCGGGGGACGAGAAAGAGATTTTAGTTTGATCTTTGAAAATTGGTCAGTGAGAAAAGAAATGAGCGGGTCGTAAAGACCTAAAAAGTTTTATCAAAGGATTATAACTGGAGAGTTTGATCCTGGCTCAGAATGAACGCTGGCGGCG
>JAAELK010000362.1 GCA_024226935.1 Desulfobacteraceae bacterium | reverse complement strand
TTCATGATACCGGGTTTCAGTGTCGGCTGTGTGAGTGTATATCCAGGTCAGAACCGGCATCCGGCTTTCCGCGGATCTCACATAAACTCCCACTGCGGGGATTGTCCCTGTTTCTTCGACGGCAAACAGGTAACAGTTTTTCATCAGCACTTCGGCGTCTTCTTCCCATCCTGTTGCCGTGAAGTCTTCAACAGCGTGTCTCAGGTCAGGATGATCGCTGATTTCGAGAAAAGGATGTCCTTTTTTCCCGGTGTCGCGGTAATCAATGACATCGGCTCTTACTGTGACCGGGGTATGTCCGGGGACTGCGGCGGGGTCTTTCTCTTTCTTCATATCTTCTCCCTTCATTCTCATTCAATTTCTCAAAAAGTATGTCTCTGAGGCGGTTCAGCGACTCACGGAACTGCACGGGATTTACCAGGGCTTTTCCGCTCCGGTATTCTCTGTCAAGTCTTTCCAGGTTCCTGCCTGTAATCCTGAAAACTGCTGTTTTTTTTCCGCTGTTTCTGACTCGGATGCCGCTTAACTTACTGCCTTTGCAGAGAAAAAATGCGCTTATGAATATGCCTGTTGTCTCAAAACTGCGGGAATTCAAAAAAATCACCTCCTTTGTGCTTGATTTTTCGGGGAAGATTCGATAGAAGAAAAAAAATGGCCTCAGAGGGAGTTATCCCTCTGGGACTCTTTCTCTGAAGCCATCAGCCGGGAACTCGCCAAAGTCAGGGCTGGTGGCTTTTTTCTGTCATTATTCCCTTTTTATGATACCAGGGTATCTTAAAAAGGATACTGTGTCAACAAAAAAATTTCCTTTTGTCTGCCTGATGCAGACAAATCTTATGTTTTCAGTCGGTTAAGCCTGTCTCTCATCTGTTTTTTTTCAATCAGAGTGTCAATTATGTCTTCAGCAAGCCTTCTGCTTTTTTCGTCCATGCATTCTATCATCCTGAATTTTCTGTAAAGCTTCAGATCGCTGATTCTCTCGCTGTCCGGAACGCCTCCGCTTTCAAAAAAATAGTCGGTGCTTATGTCCAGAGCCTCTGCAATTTTTGTGATGTTCTCCAGCTTGGGATTGAGTCTGCCTGTCTCATATTTGCTTATGAGTTTGGAGTTGAGTCCCGCACGCTCTGCCAGCTCTTTCTGTGTGACTCCCCTCTCTTTTCTCAGATGTTTTATTTTTTCGGAAAGTTCCATTCTGCCTCTGTCTTGTTCAGTATTGTCTGATCTGCCTTATTGTAAATAAAAACCGGCGGATGTCAAAGAAAAAACTTCAGCCGGTTTTATTTTTTTCAGCCTGCCCGGTGACTCAACTGTTTCAGCCGCGGACAGAAAGGGCGGTTAAAGAAAAATCTCAAACCGCCTTCTGTTCTTTGTCCCGAAAGGAGGGGCTTTTAAGTCTTAAATACGCCCGGTTGCTGATGTTGGGTTTCGTACCTCAACTCAACCTGCACCACTCGCAATATTCAAAAAACAAAGAAGGCGGCTGAAGAATAAATCTTCAGCCGCCTTCTGTCTTTACTTCAAATCAGCAGGAAATTCGAAATACTTCTTAAAAGATATATTAGCTGTTTGACACCATTTCTTCACATGCATTACAGAAACCGACTTCAATACATCGCTGTGCCAAAAGTAAATTTTTTTTCCTTTTCGATACGGCACGAAATCGTACACAGCACTGTTTTGAGCTGAAGTTTTCAGTTCAAATCTGTACATTGGTGCAAGACCAGGATATGGTTTACGAAGCTCAGCTGCTGATTCTATCATCTCCTGAAATGCTTTCAGAACCTGATCGTCATTGATTTCAAGGAAGATTCTGAGGTTCTCATCTGCATAAGGGCTGCGTATGAGCAAGCCGGATGAGTATGCCAATGCATTATAAATAAAGACGAAGAGCAACGTCAGAAATACGAATCTTATTCTCATCAATTAGTCCTCCTACCATGTAGCATCGTATGGAGTCCAAACTGCCCGATTTTTCCAATCAGGAGAACTGGCAAAATAACCGTATCTGGTTGGACTGTCGGTCCAATTATAAGATATGCCTCCGTTGGAAAATTCCGTTAGCTGATTTGTTCCATATGCTTTAGCCCCTTTCCTGAGTATATTCTTGGCAAACGGTCTGGCCATAACTTCATCAGAATTACAACCTGGGAAATAAGCAACCGCATCTTGTGTAAACCAACATCTTACCGGTCCCCGTTTCTTAACAGCTCTTAAAAAAGAAGGAGCTTCGTTCAGATCAACTAATTGCTGTGCTGTGAATCTGTACTTCAATCTGTCAAATGCCCCAACCATACCTTCATAACCACTGTGTCCGGCCACTATGAATTCTGATATTGGTGTCCCGCCCTGACCAGAATCGGTCTTTACTTTATCCGCAACCTTATCGCCTCTTAATTCCTCAAGAAGTTCTCCAAAAACTGTTTTAAAGCCAGCCGTCTTATCCGGGGCTACTGAAATTATTAATGATTTTGCTCCGGGAGCGGGAGTTGCAAGATTGCTTGCATCATATTTGTCACAGGGTTTTATTATATTTGGATAGCCATGATCTTCAGTTCCTTCTACTGGCCACAGACAGCGCCAATTTTTACCTCTTCCGCCATATTCCGCCATAGCCGCTAAACTTGAAAGCGTATCTCCTGATTCAGCAATCCAGACATGACTTTGCGGAGATTTTCTCTTCCACAATCCAAATGGATCAACCCAATTAACCGAGTCATTTTGGGTATAAAGGTACATGTTGATTCCGCCATTTTCAGAAATCGGATCTCTGTTAATCCATCTCCCCAGTTCGGACGAAAAATATCTGAACCCATAGTAATATAGCCCCGTTTCCGTATCATAATACTTTGTGCTGAACCTGTATACATTGCTGTCAGCCTCGGAACCATTCCCAATTCAGGATGTGGCCCGAACTTATAATTTTATGGGCGTCCCCTACTCTTCCCTACTCTTCCCTTGGTGCGAGCGTCGGAAAATCGGCCGATTCAATAAATGAAAGCCGCAATTAAACATTCATCTATATTTGTCTGACATATTTTTTCAATTTTTTGAATGTCTTCCTTAAAAAATTCAATTGGATTTCCTTTTTTAATAATTGCTTTTCCTTTTGACTCGTTCAAAATTAGTTCCAGATCCTCTAATATAATGTGTTCACTTTTATTTGTGTATATATTTTTAAGTTTGTCAGAAAAACTTGTAGCGTCAATTGCTGGTGATGTTAAATCATCTTCCTGATTTCTATTAGCATATTCAAACTCTGATTCATTTATGAACTCCAAAGTTGGATTGTCATGATAAATGGATGTCTCCACTCTCCATGTGTAGTCTCT
>JAAELK010000361.1 GCA_024226935.1 Desulfobacteraceae bacterium | reverse complement strand
TTTCCCTGTAATACCTTTTTTAACACGGCTTCTTTTAATTGGATAGAATATCCCATATTTATCACCTCAATGCCCCAAATTTAATTTTTAATTGAGACGACATCTATCCTGACACAGGGGGATGCCCTGGGAAGCCTTATAATTACACAAAGGTAACATTTTAGGCCGTTTTTTAGGCTTCAAAAGATCTAAGGCCCCTTGAGCTTCAAGCATCGCTTTTTCATATAAAAGGCGATTATCACAATGGGAAACCCACCTTGAATAGTGCTTTACTGTTTTTTCTAAACGTGGGACGTGTAAATTTCGGGCTTGCCGAGGTTTAATAATTCCATCATCCAGGGCAGACCACAAGCTCATAGAACCTTCATATTGACTTATATGTTTATCCCTTGGATATTTATCCAGAGGAAATTTAAAGTAATCATGACTATAATTTCCAATGAATAACGCTGTTGATTTGTTTAAAATCGATGGAAACAGCCACATATTTAAAAAATCTTTGGATTCTGTAATAGTTCTTAAATATTTTCTTTTTTCCGCTTCTATTTTTTTTATTCTCCTGGCTCTTACTGCCGGAGTTTCTTTATATTTTGCATTCCTCAAGGCTCCTTTTGCTCTGCGTTCCCAATATTGTGACGTATTCCACATATTGACAGCTTTACGCATACCGTTTTCAATTTTTTGGGCATCCCGCCTTGCTCTTTTTTCTGAATGATGACCAACTAAAATGGGCTGACCAAAAGGAATATTATCAGCTATTGATTTAACGTGATCATGGGCGGAATCGGCATCTTTTAACCTGTTCACGCTGTAGCCGTCAAAACGATCTGCTCGAATTTCAGCACGATCCACAAGGCTTGTATCTTCGTCGCCAATTTCCCCACAAAATTTAATTAAAATGTCTACCCTGGCAGGGGTCCACATAGGAGCTACAAACAATTCTTGTTTAGGTGCCCAACGAAAACCGGCATTTTTTAATTTTAAATAATCTTCTTTATCAAGCCTGTAACCTGGATACATTCTTAACTTGTTATCTTCCGGGCTGTACGTTGCTGAATGATCAAAAGTCGTTTCCATGATAAATTTTCCTTTTGTTAAAGATTTTAGTTTATTGTGTTTTCCTGTTACTTTGATTTTTTAAAAATCAATCCCCGAGGGGAAAAGCCTTTCCTATCTTAAAAAAAACAATTTTTTTTCTTGATTCGCTTTTTTAAAATTGTGAAGGGAA
>JAAELK010000360.1 GCA_024226935.1 Desulfobacteraceae bacterium | reverse complement strand
GGTTCCAGGAGTTGCCGGCATCGATGTAAGGTTCCATGAGCTGCAGCCGGTCCAGGGTCGGTGGTCATTCGATGTAAGGTTCCAGGAGCTGCCGGCATCGATGTAAGGTTCCATGAGCTGCTGCCGGTCCTCCACCTGGTCACCGGATTGCTGCCGGTCATCGATGTAAGGTTCCATGAGCTGCAGCCGGTCCTTCACTTGGTCTTAATTTTTGGCGGTAGAACTTGACATGTTAAAGAAAGGCGCTTTTTTATCAAAATGATTGACAATTGTTTCAATATGTTGGTTTGTAAAAGCTTTTGTCATTTCCATGAAAGGGCCTCGTATTTCATCCATTGATATTAAAGTTTCAAAATCACCTGTATCAATACCATATAAATAACCGTCTGTTACAGATTCATAAGTATCTATAACCTTAAATCCATATCGGCTTAAGATATGAAGTTTTTCTAACTCAACGCCAAATTTATTTCCGGGCAATTTGCAAGGTATTTTTTGTGGATACATATTCCAGGCGCGAGCAATTTGTCTATTAATGACAGGTATATTTAATAGTGAAGTTTCAGCTAAATACAAGCGAGCATAATCTGGCAGGTTTTTCAGTCGCTCCAACTCTGGAACGTCCATTTCGCCATTAACGGTAATTGCTGGTATCTCCTTAGCCCATTCTGAAAATATTTTTTCCGATTCATTGCATTTTGTGTATAAATCCTCTAATTGCTCTTGTTTACTAGGATTTTGCAGTAATAATTCATTAAAGCAAGCTGCTGCAAAAGCTTCATTATTGATGTCCTCCTCAGAATAAAATAAAATGGCTCCGATCCCTTTACCAAACCCTTTATTGTATTTATCCCTTTCGTTTTCCTTTCTTATTCTCATGGCTTCGAGCCCTTTCATGGCTTCGAGGTCATCCTTTTCCTTTCTTATTTTCAAGTACTCTGTAAGTTTAATATATAAAAATGTCCAATTGCTACAGTAAAAAATAAGTCGCTTAGCGTCAAGTATTTTGAATTTCTCAAAAACATTTTTTATGGAATCTGGGGTCATGGTTTCCACCTCTTGTTTTTAAACATAATTGAAACCTCTCATTTTTATTTGCAATACTAAAATAAAATGGTATAATTGTGTAGTGATATTGTCAACACTCAAAGTGGTAAGTTGGGAATATCGACATCTCTGGAAGTTGGGAATGTCGCGATTAAATGAGGATGAATGCATAATATTAACTTATCAGACAATGTTAACGCAAACTTGAAGCAAAGACTTGAAGGGATTGGAGTTGACGAAAAAAAATTAATGAAAGATGCCAAAAATTTTACAGCCAACAAAAAGAATCGCACAACAACCACAAACGCGGGCAAAGACAAAAATTTAAGTTTAAATGTGCACATAAGGCTTAAGCAGGTTAGAGAATGGAATAATTACACACAACAAGAATTTGCCAGGGCACTCGAAACCGTAAAACCTGCGCTATATCTTGACAAATCAATGGTTTCCAACATCGAAAGAGGAAAAAGAGAAATTGAACCGGAATTAATAGCGGGTGTTTGTATGAGGTTTGCAATTAGTCCGTACTGGCTTTTATGGGGTAAAGGCCCGGTGGGGGGGGATCCCGAGTTTGTGAAGTCAAAGAAATGTGATTCAAAGGTAACAGCAAGTGACTTTTTAACAGAGATTGAAGCCATGAACTTTGAACCAAATTTATCTATATCGGCAAATATTAAGGATGGTACTGCGGATACTGTCCAAAATAGAGCGCGTCTAATTTCTGAAATAATACAGGATAGGTTAATTAGAACTACCATGTTGAAGCAATATCATTATCTACGATTAACAGCAATTAACAGGTAAAGGAGAAATAAGAATGAAATTTAGAAAACTGGTCACTATATGTTTGACGCTTTTTTTTATTAGTACGCCGGCGGTTTTTTCAATGATGGTTGGAAATACCGGTGAGTTATTTTTTTTTACTGAGGATGGCCCAAACGCCATTGGCCACAATAAATTACATAATGAATCGATCCAAAGCCTTATAATTAAATCAGCCGCCTACTTTTTGAAAGGTAAGGCGCATGTTGATTGGTTGGCATCGGAATTGGAGATTTCCGAATTAGAGGGATTAAGTTTTTATAACTACTATATAACAAGCGATACAGCAAAACGCAATATGGAAAAGTCACGTGATTATTACCAACAGCTAACAAACAGGATGGAAACAGCGCCATACACTCACTATGTCGAGCGCTTGAAAGACTTTGATTATAATTCGTTTGCCAGAGAAAACGGGTTGAATGGTACTGTTTTTGACTTTTTAAAAGACTTTCTTTCAAGGGGAGACGTTAGAGGCGCTTTTTTTCAACTGCAAAATTACACCGATAATATTATTACTATGCTGGATCTGATTCAGAATTCAATTATTTATTTGCAATTACCGGAATTGTCGGACATTTGGCGATTAAACCAAGAATGTTGTAAAATGCATTTATTCGGCCAATACATGGCGCAAGTGTTCTAT
>JAAELK010000359.1 GCA_024226935.1 Desulfobacteraceae bacterium | reverse complement strand
TCAACAGGGCCTTTGGAAGGAACCAATAACAAAATTAAAACTATGAAAAGGCAGGCCTATGGATATCGTGATTTTGAATTTTTCAAATTGAAGCTTTTTGATCTTCATAGAAAAAAGTACGCGTTAATCGGATGAACCATTATTAATATCTGAATTCTATCCTATAGGGGATTGGAATGATATCAAAATTGAAATATTTAATGCAATGATTAAGAATAATATTTTCCTTAATTTGTTAGATTTACGAGAATTTACAAAATTAACTCTACCCTTTAAAAATAAACCAGAACTTCTTGATTATAACTTGATGGAACGAGCAAAAGCTTCAATAAACAATGATACAATTTTCATTAGAGGGAAGTTAAAATAAAAGACTACATAACCTATGCTTTCACTGCGAAGGCAAAAAGCTGTAACGCGTGAAGCTTGCGTTCTCCAAAAAGAATATGGAATTTTTAAAAAGTATAATTATATGAGATAAAAGCATGATCAAAATTTTGGGAACATTTGTAAATGTTGTTTACGTCGGCTCTGAAAATGGCAGGCTTGTCTGCATAGACAAGCCTGGGTAATCAAATTTTTTTCAGAGTTATTTTATGGAGTCAGCTTTTCAAAATGGCAGGTAAAATGCCTTAAATATTTAGATTGATGGGTGATTTTATAGCCTGGGATTTCGTTCTTTTTTTCCCAGACTTCTTTTATTACCTCTATCAGGTAGTCAAAGTGACTCTGGGTATAGACCCGCCTTGGAAAGGCCAGTCGGACAAGTTCCAGGGGCGAGGGCAGTTCCTTGCCGTTTTCGTCAAAACTGCCGAACATGACACTTCCCAATTCCACCCCCCTGACGCCTCCTTCTATATATAGAGCATTGACTACGCCGATACCCGGATATTGCAGACTGGGTATGTTGGGGAGCATTTTTTTTGCATCCAGAAAGACTGCGTGGCCTCCAGCCGGTCGGACTATGGGAAGGCCGATTTCAATCAGGCTTTTACTTAAGTATTGGACGGTTGCCTGGCGGTAAACCTGGTAGTCATATTCCAGGGCTTCCATTAACCCCGTGGCAATAGCTTCCAGATCCCTTCCTGCAAGCCCTCCATAGGTGGGAAACCCTTCCCGCATGATTAAAAGATTAGTAAAGTTTTCCGCCCAGGTGTCATCATTACAAATGAGGAACCCTCCAATGTTGGCAAGGCCGTCTTTTTTGCAGCTCATGGTGGCAGCATCTGCGTAGGAAAACATTTCCTGGGCAATCTCCAGTAAAGATTTGCCCCGATAACCTTTTTCTTTTTCATGGATGAAATATGAATTTTCAGCAAACCTACAGGCATCGATGACCAGGGGGATATCATGTTTTTGTAAAACTTTTTTAACCGCCCGGATATTGGCCATGGAAACGGGTTGTCCCCCGCCGGTATTATTGGTGACTGTGATCATGGCAAAGGGGATTTGTTCACGGCCGTGTTCGGCAATGCACTTTTCAAGTTTTTCGATATCCATATTTCCCTTGAAGGGAGATTCATCTGCTGTGTCAGTTCCTTCGGCACATAGAAGGTTGGTAGCAATTCCTCCCACAAATTCGATATTTGCCCGGGTGGTATCAAAATGGGAGTTGTTTGGGATGACCTGCCCTTTTTTTATGAGGGTCTGGGCCAAAATCCCTTCTGCTGCTCTTCCCTGGTGGGTGGGCAGGATGTGTTTGATGCCGGTAATATTTTTTACTGTTTTTTCAAAACGTTTCCAGGATTTGGAGCCTGCGTAGGATTCATCTCCTGCCATCATGGCGGCCCATTGCCGGGTGGACATGGCTCCTGTGCCGGAATCGGTTAAAAGATCGATGCAGCAATTTTCGGCATCCAGTAAAAAAACATTTTCATGGGCGGCATCAAGGGCTTTGATACGTTCTTCTCTGGTTATAATTTTGATGGGCTCGGTGGTTTTAATTCTAAATGGTTCAATGATGGTTTTCATGGAAGTTTCCTTTTTAAATTAAAATTATATTATTCAAGTTTTCTATAGAGTTCAAACATCTCCATTAATGCAGCCAGGTGCTGTTTGTATATTTTTTCATCCATGGCCGGGATTATCTGGTGGCTACCGATGTAAAAACAATATCTAATCATGGAAAAGAGTTCTACCTGGCCCTTGTTCTGGGTCATAAGGGAAAACATGTTTTTTAAAAAATCTACCCTGCGGGTATCAATGCGTTCTTGAAATTTGCGGGCAAGGGGGTCTCGTAATGCCCATGCACGGATGGCAACCTCTGTTTTCGGGTCCATGGCTGCCCCGGACAATGTTACAAGGTTTTCATTAATCTCTTCCAGGTTTTTTTTGTCTTGAATATTCTGGATGATTTCAATGGACTGCTGTTCTTCCCATTGTTCCAGGAGCTGTTGGAAATAGTCATTTTTGTTTTTGAAATGATGATAAAAAGAACCCTTGGTTTTTTTTAAACCCTGGGTCAGTTTTTCAATGGTTAATCCTGCTGCTCCCTTGCTTCTAAGGATTTTGAACCCTTCGGCAAGCCAAGCGTTTTTATCCGTTCTTTTCATGGTACTCCATATGATTACAAACCATACCGTATGGTTTGTTTTTCTTAGCATGCCTTTTCTGTAGGATCAAGGGAAAATATTGAGTATTTTTTCTATATATAGTATGGAATTTGTGTATCGGGAGTTTCATATAAAAAATAAAGGATAAAATTTTTTGAATACCAACGAAAAGATAGCTTTGTTAAGAAAGCAAATGGCAGACAGGAATATTGCAGCTTTTGTTGTTCCCAGCGGGGACCCCCACCAGAGTGAAAATGTCGCTGATCATTGGCAGGTAAGGCAATGGCTGACCGGTTTTACAGGCTCTGCGGGAACGGCTGTGGTAACCCGCGAATCTGCGGTTCTCTGGACCGATTTTAGATATTGGATTCAGGCAGCTTCCCAGCTCAAGGGAACTAGCTTTGAGTTGTTCAAGCAGGGTGATGATGGTGTTCCAGAATTTGAGACATGGCTGTCTTATACTCTTTGCCCGGGTGATACTATTGCCATGGATGGGAATATGGTCTCGGTTGCAAATGTAAAAAAATATAGGAAATTATTTAAGCAAAAGGGTATTTCCCTTGTGAGCGACATTGATTTTATTTCTGATATTTGGCTTGCTTGCCCCCCCTTGCCAGCTTCCAAGGCCTGGATGTTATCTACTGCCTATGCCGGCCGGACCCGCCTTGAAAAACTGGAATTGATCCGGAACGCCATGGAAAAAGCCGGGGCCAATGCTTACTTGATGACCACCTTGGATGATATTGCCTGGACCTTTAATCTTAGGGGAGAAGATGTTCACACAAATCCTGTAAATCTTGCCTTTGCCCTTGTCACCCTTGATAAGGCAACTCTTTTCATTAATCCTGATAAGGTTGATGCCGGTATAATTTCTCAATTTGAACAAGATAAAATTGAGCTGTTACCATATGAGCTTGTGAAAGAAAAGTTATCCAGCCTGGGAGAAGGGATTTCAATTCATCTGGATCCCGAGGCCGTGGGAGACACCCTTTATAATGCCATAGATACCAGGGCAAAGATTATTGAAAAAGTTAATCCTGCCACAGAACTTAAGGCCGTTAAAAATGAGATAGAAATTGATCATATGCGAAAAACAGCGGTTAAAGATGGAATCGCAATGGTTAATTTTTTGTATTGGTTGGAAAACAAAACCGATGAAACCAAGGTTTCTGAAATGGATGCGGCGGCAAAGGTTTTTGAATTTAGAAAAGAACAACCGGATTTTGTTGACAACAGTTTTGATTCCATCATGGCCTATGGGGAGCATTCTGCCATGTGTCATTATCGTGCCACCTCAAAAAGTGATGCGGTTTTAAAAAAAGAGGGGATGTTTCTTGCCGATTCCGGGGGAAATTATCTTACCGGCACCACCGATATTACCCGGACGATGAATCTTGGCACCCCCACAAAACAGCAAATTTGCGATTACACCCTGGTGCTCAAGGGGCATATTGCTGTGGCCACGGCCCTTTTCCCCAAAGGGACCAAGGGTTTTCAAATCGATACCCTGGCCCGGCAGTTTCTCTGGAAGGAAGGCATAAATTTTGGCCATGGCACAGGCCACGGTGTGGGCTTTTTTCTCGGTGTCCATGAAGGCCCCGCAAGGATAAGTCCCCATCCAGTGGATGTGGAACTGAAAAAAGGAATGCTTTTAACCAATGAACCAGGTGTTTACAGGGAGGGGCATTATGGTATCCGCCTTGAAAATATGATTTTGGTGGACGAGGCATTCAAGACAGAGTTTGGTAACTTTTTAAAATTTGAAAACATGACCCTATGTCATTTTGAAACCTCCCTGATGGACAAAAAACTATTTTCCCGGGAGGAAGTAGACTATATCAATGGTTATCATAAAAAGGTCTATGAACGCTTGAGTTCCGGCCTTGATCCTGAAGTTGCAGCCTGGCTGCAAAGCAAAACCGAACCCATCTAAGGTGTATGGATTGTAAAAAAAGTATTTTACAAGGCTGTCAAAGTTTTGCAGCACTTTGACAGCCCTTATAAAAAAATTATACGTTGAACCTGAAGTGAAGAACATCACCGTCGGCCACAACATAATCTTTTCCTTCCACCCTTAATTTGCCGCTTTCTTTGAGTTTTTGTTCGGTTTTGTAATCAAAAAGTTCTGTGCAATGGTAGGTTTCCGCCCGGATAAATCCCCGTTCAAAATCTGTATGGATAATTCCTGCCGCCTGGGGTGCCCTGGTACCATTGGGAAATGTCCAGGCCCGAACCTCTTGTTCTCCTGCGGTAAAATAGGTGTTAAGCTCCAGCATGTCATAGCCCTGGCGGATAAGTTTATCCAGCCCCGACTCTTCAAGACCCGCAGCCATTAGAAATTCAGCTTTTTCTTCCGCCGAATCAAGGTCGGCAATTTCAGATTCCAACTTGCCCGAGATGACAACCACCCCGGAGCCGTCTTTTTGGGCAAAGGCCTTAACTTTTTTGACATAATCGTTATCTTTTTGAAGATCGTCTTCGCCCACGTTGCAGCAATAGAGTTGCTTTTTCATGGTGATCAGGTGGAGTTCTGTAATCATGTTTATCTGATGTTCATCCAACTCTACCCGTCGTGCCGGTATTCCCTCTTCAAGAGCTTCTTGCAGCAATATTAAAACTGGTTCCAGGGCCTTTGCCCCGTCTGAAATTTTCTTGTCATTGGATTTTTTCAGCCGCACAAGATTATCCAGTCTTTTCTGGACCGTTTCAAGATCTGCAAAAGCAAGCTCGATACCGATGGTTTCAATATCACTTTCGGGATCAACCCTGCCCTCCACATGGACAACGTCATTGTCATCGAAACAACGAACCACGTGGACAATGGCACCTACCTGTCTGATATGCCCTAGAAATTTATTCCCGAGTCCTTCCCCCTTGGAGGCTCCTTTTACAAGACCTGCAATATCCACGAACTCAACAATGGCAGGGATAACCTTCTGGGGAACAATATACTCGGTGATCCGGCCAAGTCTCTTGTCGGGAACGCTTACGATGCCCACATTGGGCTCGATGGTACAAAATGGATAATTTGCCGCTTCGGCAGGGGCTGAGGTAAGTGCCGAAAATATAGTTGATTTTCCAACGTTGGGAAGTCCCACGATTCCACAATTGAGCTGCATAATAATATAACCTTTATAACCGCCATGGGCGGCCCAAAAATTTTACCCTTGGTTCCACCCACTATAAAAATCGAAACTCTCTTTTGATTCTGGGAGTTTCATATAAAATAAACAAAAATCCGGCCATCATTCAGCCGGACAAACATTTTAAAAAATATAAGAACCGCTCTTTATACAGCAAATCAGGTAATTTACAACCCTAATAATTATTTTTGCTCGATTAAATGGACAGGTGATTAATTTATCGGCCAGTAATATTTTTGATATCCATTTAAGGATGTAAGCATTCTTTGCATTTTCAACTTTAATGGAAATATCTATTTTTAGTATTTGCAGATGGTTATCCCATCCAAATGGTTGCCATGGATATCAAAAAAACTTTTTTGGCATGTGCCTTGCTCATATAGCCTGTACATCGAAGATTGCAACTTTCAATTGGTGAATTTTTGCATTAAACAGGGGCTGTTCGATGTGGATAAAAATTTGCGGGCCCAATATTTTTATAGAGGAGATAGGATCATGGCACAATTGGATAACGTTGTTAATCTGACTGAAATGGACAGTACAAATTCACCTGCTGTTGGTTATGCTCTGTGGGCTTACGTGAGTGCCAATGATGACAAGGGGTTGATTATCGATGGTATTGAAAAAGGGGACACCTTCCACATCGAAAATGCCAGCGGTATTGCCTCCTTTGATAAAACAAGCCTGGATTTTGTTGCGGGAATTATAGCTGTTGCCAATGCCATCACAAAAACAGGGCTTGAGGTTTTGACCGAGGGAAGTTCAACGGTGTTTAATGGAGTCTTTGACGAAGCTGCTAAGACTTTGGAGCAGCAGTTTTCCGGCAAAGAGATCAAGCATTGTCGGCGTGATGCCTATGGACAGGATCCCGGTACCGATGATTATGCAAAAAATGAGGGTGGACTTATAATATGCATGCCCAAGGCCCACGGAGCACTTTACGCCACCGATGGGAACCGGTTTCAAAACAATGACGTCCATGATAAGGGACGTCTTACCAAGTATTATAGTAAGAATGTGAAGAATATGAACTCCTTTTTCCCCTGCACCAGGAGCGGTGGACAAATGAAGGGAGTGGCTGATACAGACGGCTCAATCAATATTTTGTCCTTTGACCAGAATTTTGAAGATAATTGCGGCTACTATGAGCTTAAAATTTCTGTGGTTCGAGGGGGCAATGACGTTGCGGCAATTCGTACCAGCATGGAGGACAAAGGCTGGTTCTAAAAGCTCTTTATTGTTTAAAGTATAAAGGTAACCTGGGGAAAAAATGCTTTCCCCAGGTTACCTTTTTTTTCCAATCTTTGATAATCCTGAAAACAAACCCAAGAATATTTCTTTACAGCCAATTTTGTTATTGTTAATTATGGCTTTGAATTAATTAGATCAATTTTTTTTTAAAATATTGGAAAAGCATATAAATGTCACAAGCAACAAACAATATGGCCGCATATATCTGGTCTTTGGCCGATCTTTTACGTGGGGATTTTAAAAGAAGCCAGTATGGCCGGATAATTTTGCCCTTCACCCTTTTGTGCCGCCTTGAAGGGGTATTAGAAGAAAGCAAACTTTCAGTCCTTTCCGAACATAAAAGAATTAAAAAGATGAAGTTATCCGAAGAGGCAGAGGAAAAGCTATTGTTAAGGGCAACCAATGGGTTGGCTTTTTTCAACCTTTCTCAAATGGATCTTTCCAAACTTGGTGAGTCGGACATAAAAGACAACCTGGAATCTTATATCCAGGGCTTTTCCAAGGATGCCAGGCAGATATTTGAATACTTTAATTTCAGCGAGTTCATAGGCCAGCTAAACGATGCCAACCTTTTATACAAGGTGGTGCAAAGGGTAAGAAAAAGTGATCTGCGCCCGGGGGCTGTTTCTAACCACGAAATGGGCCTTGTTTTTGAGGAACTTATCAGAAGATTTGCCGAAGGTTCCAATGAAACAGCAGGGGAACACTTTACCCCCAGGGATATTGTGCGCCTCACCACCTCCCTTGTTTTCATGGAAGACGATGATGCCTTGGGAAAACCCGGCATTATTCGAACCATCTATGATCCCACGGCAGGGACTGGGGGCTTTTTATCTTCGGGGATGGAATATCTGCATGAATGCAATCCCCAGGGTACGATGAGGGGTTTCGGCCAGGAGCTGAACCCTGAAAGCTATGCCATCTGCAAGGCAGATATGCTGATCAAGGGCCAGGAGGTGGACAGGATCAAGCTTGGAAACACATTGTCAAATGACCATCTTTTTACCGATAAATTTGACTACATGCTTTCCAATCCCCCTTTCGGGGTAGACTGGAAAAAAATTGAGGGGGTAATAAAGGACGAAAATACCCAGAAAGGCTATGACGGGCGTTTCGGGCCGGGGCTGCCGAGGGTGTCCGACGGGTCCCTTCTTTTTTTGCTGCATCTTATCAGCAAACTTCGTTCTGTCAAAGAAGGAGGCGGGCGCATCGGGATTATTTTAAACGGCTCTCCTCTTTTTACAGGGGGAGCAGGGTCTGGGGAATCTGAAATCAGGCGCTATGTTCTGGAGGCAGATCTTCTGGAAACCATTGTGGCTTTGCCCAACGATATGTTTTACAATACGGGGATTGCAACCTATGTATGGGTGTTGTCCAATAAAAAATCAAAGGAACGAAGGGGAAAAGTCCAGCTTATCAACGGGGTGAATCTATATGGGAAAATGCGAAAATCCCTTGGCTCCAAGCGAAACAAAATGGATGACAATGATATTGCAATTATCACAAAGGCCCATGGGAATTTTGAGACCATTGAAACCCGTGAGCTTGATAAACCGCTGGAGCAAAAAAGCAATAGGGGACGACAATCTGAAAACGGCAATGGTGCCAAGCCAAAAACCTTTGGAGCAAAAATCTTTCATACCCATGAATTCGGATATAGAAGGCTTACCATCGAAAGACCCCTTCGAGAATCCTACCAATTTTCTGATGAAAAAATCGATTCTCTGCGGTTTGCTCCAAAACCCCTTAACCAGATCATGGAATGGGTTTTTAAAAACTTTGGCAAAACTTGGTCAGATGATGAAAACTGCAAACTTTATGGAGATCTATCGGACCAGGCTGGAAAAATTCGGGACCATATCAAAAAAGAGTTTAAAAACCTCAAGGAAAAACAGATAAAAACTGTCCTGGACAAAAAAACCTGGACAGGTCAAAAAACAATTTTGCTCAAGGCAAGAAAAATCCAGAAAATTATCGGTTCAGATCAGCACGATGATATGAATGGGTTTGATGCAGCCGTTAAAGCCACCAAGGTAAAGCTTGACTCCAAGGAAAAAAAGCAGATCACAACGGCTGTCACCTGGAAAAACCCAGAGGCCAGAAAGGTGATAAAAAAAGTTCATAAAACCAAGGCAGATCCCTATTATGGGTTGTTTGAAGTGGATGGCAAAGTAGTCGAATACAAGCCCGACGGTGATTTAAGGGATAATGAAAATATTGGTCTTGATCCGTCAAAACCTGTAAATGAGGTCAATGAAGCCTATTTTAAAAAAGAGGTTCTGCCCCATGTGCCTGAAGCCTGGATTGATGCCGGAAAAACCGATGACAAGGATGGCCAGATCGGCATTATCGGGTATGAGATTCCCTTTAACCGCCATTTTTATTTCTACCAGCCCCCAAGGGATCTTGCAAAAATAGATGCAGATCTTGATAAGGTGAGTTCCGAGATCATGGAGTTGCTAAAAGAGGTGCATTCATAATGGCGGGGAAATATCAGGTTTATCTGGAGTATAAAGATTCTAAAAGTAAGTGGTTAGATAGTATTCCCAAGCATTGGGGACGTTTGCCCTTGAAGTATTTAGTTGCTATCCGAATTACAGATGGTCCTCATGAGACACCAGAATTTGTTGATGAAGGAGTTCCTTTTTTATCAGCAGAAGCAGTAAAAAAAAAATCGTTAGATTTTACGAAGAAGCGTGGAAATATAACTAAAGAATTACATGAGATTTATAGCAAAAAGTGTTTACCTCAGTTTGAAGATGTTTTTATGGTGAAATCTGGAAATACAACTGGGGCTTTAGCAATAGTAGAGACAAAGCAAGAATTTAATATTTGGTCACCTTTGGCATTGATTAGGGCGAATCAATTAAAAATATTGCCAAGGTTTTTATTTTATTCGATGCAGGCTGATTTTTTTCAAAAAAGTGTTCAGCTTTCATGGAGTCAAGGAACACAGCCAAATATCGGAATGGGGGTTATAGAAAATCTTCACATTGCCACAGCTCCATTGAATGAATTAGAGAGGATAATAGCATTTCTCGACCACGAAACAGCCAAAATCGATACCCTCATTGAAAAACAGCAAAAGCTCATCAAGCTGCTGAAAGAAAAGCGCCAGGCAGTGATCAGCCATGCCGTTACCAAGGGGTTAACCCCCCATGTTCCCATGAAGGATTCCGGGGTGGAGTGGCTGGGGGAGGTGCCGGAGCATTGGGAGGTTAAACGATTGAAAAATGTTTCTGAGATTGTTGACTGTCGGAACAAAACTCCAGAATATTTTGAAGATGGAGAATACTTTGTAATAAGAACCACAAATGTGAAACAACAAAAATTAAATTTTAATGATGCCCGATATACAAATGAAGCTAATTTCAAAATTTGGACACAGCGAGGGATACCTCCGGTAGGTTCAATACTCTTTACCCGTGAAGCACCAGCTGGTGAGATTTGTCTTGTTTCTGATAATTTAAAGTTTTGTATGGGGCAGCGAATGATGAACTTTATCTGTCATGAGCATGAATATTCAAAGTATTTGTTTGATTTTCTATTATCTGATTGCCTTGATAGATACATTGAAAGTGTATCTCATGGCAGTACAGTTTCACACTTAAGGGTAGGGCAGGTTGAAAATATTCCAGTTATTGTTCCGCCTAAAAATGAGGTGATTCAAATTCATGAATATCTCAAATTAATTAAAGAAAAATACATAAAATTAACAAATATAGCTGAATCTGCAATTAAGTTAATGCAAGAACGTCGCACAGCCCTGATCTCCGCAGCCGTCACAGGGAAAATCGACGTCCGCAACTGGAAAGCTCCGAAACAAAAACAAACCACCAGGGAAGATACCCCATGAACCCGACACCCACCGACGACAAACGTTTTTTTTCTGAAGTAAAAGAGTTGATTAAATCTGCAAAACAAAATGCCGCGGTTAGTGTGAATTCCGAGCTGACCCGTCTTAACTGGCAGGTGGGGAAACGGATTCAACGTGAAATATTAAAAAACCAGCGGGCAGAGTATGGAAAAGAGGTGATCGGTAATCTCTCCCGTGAACTGACCCGGACCTTTGGCAAGGGGTGGAGCAAAAAACAGTTGCACCATTGTCTTTGTTTTGCGGAGATTTTTCCCGATGAAAAGATTGTCTACGCAGTGCGTAGACAATTGAGCTGGACCCATATTCGTTCCATAATGTATATGGATGATGCTTTAAAACGTGATTTTTATACACAAATGGCTATTGAAGAACGCTGGTCAACCCGAACTCTCAACCAGCGGATAGAGTCCCAACTTTATGAGAGAACGGCTATTTCAAAAAAACCAGATTTGACAATCAGCAAAGAACTTGAGTTGTTAAAACAGAAAGGCGAAGTTAATCAGGACCTTGTTCTAAAAGACCCTTATATCCTTGATTTTCTCGGGTTAAACGACAGCTATATGGAAAAGGATCTGGAAGATGCCATTCTGAGGGAGTTGCAGCAGTTTTTATTGGAACTTGGCAGCGGATTTACCTTTATTGCCCGTCAATATCGTATTCAGATCGATGACGATGACTTTTATATCGATCTTTTATTTTATAACCGCAAGTTAAAGCGTTTAATTGCCATAGATTTAAAAGTCGGAAGGTTTAAGGCAGAATACAAGGGACAAATGGAGCTTTATCTTCGCTGGCTTGCAAAGCATGAACAAGAATCCAATGAAAACCCGCCACTTGGTATAATTTTGTGTGCAGGTAAAAAAGAGGAGCAGATTGAACTCCTTGAATTGGGCAATTCTGGTATTCATGTTGCCGAGTATATAACAACCCTGCCACCAAAAGAAATATTGGAACAAAGGTTGCACCAGGCCGTTGTAAATGCGAGACGAAGATTGGAAAATAAATGATGGCTATGTTACCGCTTTGCCCGTTCCATGGGCCTTGCCAATTGTCTACGCAGTGCGGAGACAATTGAATTTGGCCTCATGTATTGGAGTACATTCAGGTTTCAGATTTCGGCCCGATTGTAAAAAAGTTAAAAAAACTGGGTATAAAAAAAATATAGGATGAATATGAGCATATTTGGGTCCGACAAATCAAATGAGTTTAGTTTTCAAAACGATATGATCCGCCAGTTGGTGGAAAATGGCTGGCTTCTGGGAAAGCCTGAAAATTATAATAGAAAGCTTGCCCTCTATGAAGAGGATCTGCTTTTTTTTGTGAAAAATACCCAGGAAAAACAATGGGAAAAATTTTGCAAACTATACCCCACTTCTTCCGAACAAAAATTTGTGGAACGGGTGGCTGTCCAGTTAAATAAGGCAGATCCCAATGCCCCCGATGAAAAGATGCGCACCTTTGGCACCCTTGGTGTGTTGCGCCATGAACTCCGGGACCGGGGCACAAGGTTTAATCTATGCCAGTTTAAGCCGGAGCATGATTTAAATCCTGATACCCTTCAAAGATATGAAAAAAATCGACTCAGGGTTGTGCCGGAACTGATCTACAGCCCCTGGGCCACAAAAGAACACCTTGAAAAAACCGGCAAAAAAGCCAAGGCATGGAGAATCGATCTTGTGCTTTTTGTCAACGGCATACCCGTGGCCACCCTGGAGTTGAAATCAGAATTCAAGCAGGCCGTTCACAATGCCGTCAAACAATATAAAACAACCCGTTTGCCAAAGGACCCTGTCACAAGAAAGCCCGAACCTTTGTTGACATTCAAGCGCGGAGCTTTGGTCCACTTTGCCGTGAGCCAGTATGAGGTTTATATGACAACCCGCCTTGCAGGAGAAGACACCTTTTTTCTGCCCTTTAACAAAGGAACCCTTGAAGGAGGGGCAGGAAATGCTGTGCCCGATGATAAGAACCTTTACGCCACCGATTATTTGTGGGATGAGGTGCTGCTGCCCGATAACCTGCTCAATATCCTTGCCCGGTATATCCACCTTCAGATTGAAGAAAAAGAGGATTGGGAGGGGCGAAAATCCAAGAAAGAGACCATGATTTTCCCCCGGTACCACCAATGGGATGTGGTGAATCAACTTATTTGCGCTGCAAGAAAAGAGGGGCCTGGTAATAAATATCTGATCCAGCACAGTGCCGGTTCCGGCAAATCAAACTCCATTGCCTGGACTGCCCATCAATTGTCATCTCTCTATGATACCTCTGGCAAAAAGCTATTTAATTCGGTGATTGTTATCACCGACAGAACTGTGTTGGATGACCAGTTGCAGTCCACCATCTACCAGTTTGAGCATGTGGACGGGGTGGTGGGAAGGATCAATAAAAAGATCGGGGATGGTTCCAAGTCTGAAAAACTGGCCGCTGCCCTGGAAATTTCCCAGCCCATTATTATTGTAACCATCCAGACCTTTCCCTTTGTTTTACAGGCCATTGAAAATAATCTGAGTTTAAGAGAGAGAAATTATGCAATAATCGCCGATGAGGCCCATTCCTCCCAGACGGGAACCACGGCCCGCAAATTAAAAGAAGTGTTGATGATCGATACCGCTGCATGTGAAGACGAACAGCTTTGCGTGGATGAAATTTTAGATGCTGTTGTGGCTTCCCGCAGGGCATCCAAGAATCTGAGCTACTTTGCCTTTACTGCAACCCCTAAAACAAAAACCCTGGAACTTTTTGGAAGATTGCCATATCCCGACCAGGAACCCTCTAAAAAAAACAAGCCCTGGGCCTATCACGTGTACAGCATGCGCCAGGCCATAGAAGAAGGGTTTATCCTGGATGTATTAAAAAACTATACCAATTATAAGGTTGCCTATAATCTTGCCATGGCAATGGAGGAATCCGACCGGCAGGTGGAGAGTAAAAAAGCCAGGGTAAAACTCAACCAATGGGTGCGCCTCCACGATTATAATATCTCCCAGAAGGTAAGGGTGATTGTGGAACATTTTAAAGATAAGGTCATGGGGTTGCTGGGAGGCCAGGCTAAAGCCATGGTGACCACAAGTTCCCGCAAGGAAGCTGTCAGGTATAAATTGGGTTTTGATAAATATATAATTGAAAAAGGCTACCAAAACATCCACGCCATGGTGGCATTTTCAGGCGAGGTTGAATTTAAGGAGGATGATCCCAATTGTGAAGCTCTCATGGGAAAAAAGTTTACCGAAACCAACATGAATTCAAATCTCAAGGGTCGGGATATGGCCAAAGCCTTTGATTCTGCCGACTACCAGGTGATGATAGTTGCCAATAAGTTCCAGACAGGTTTTGACCAGCCAAAGCTTTGCGCCATGTATGTGGATAAAAAACTTGGGGGGGTGGAGTGTGTGCAAACCCTGTCGCGCTTGAACAGAACCTATCCCGGCAAAGCCGACAGCGGTACTTTTATTTTGGATTTTTTCAATGAGCCCGAAGAGATTTTAAACTCTTTTAGACCCTATTATCAGACAGCCAGGCTTGCAGACGTGTCCGATCCCGACCTGATCTTTGATCTCTTTGAAAAATTGCGGGCTTCGGGAATCTTTTTATGGCGTGAAGTGGAACAATTTTGTGAGGCTTTTTTTCAAAGGAGTAAAAGTAATGCCGCCATTGCAAATATTTGCAAACCCGCAGTTCAAAGGTGGAAAATCAGATATAAATCGGCCCTGGATGCCTATGTCCAGGCAAAAGAGATGTTTGAAAGAACCAAAAAAACCAATGATCCTGTGCTAATTGCCAATGCCGAAAACAGCTTTAGGGATTGTAAAAAAGAAAAGGATAACCTGGAAATTTTTAAAAAGGATCTGGGCACCTTTGTAAGATTTTATGAGTTCATGTCCCAGATTGTTGACTACGATAACAAGGATTTGGAAAAGCTGAGTTTATACGCCAGAAATCTGCGGCCCATGCTGAGGGAATCTTTAATTAACGAAGATGATCTGGATCTGAACAATATTGTGTTAAGCCACTATAGATTGTCTGCCATCCGTCAACAGAACCTGAAAATCAATGAAGATGTGGGAAAATATGAACTGGAGCCGGGAGATGGCCTGGGCACGGCAAAACCAAAGGATATTAAAGAGGAATTTCTCTCACGGATTATCAATCGCTTAAATGAATTGTTTATCACCGATGAACTCACCAATAAGGATCTTGTAAACTATGCCTATACCATAAGAGATAAAGTCAAAGAAAATAAACTTGTGATGACACTGATTGCCAATAACACAACCCAACAGGCAATGTTGGGCGATTTTCCAAGGGCTGTGGATGATGCTGTCATGGATAGTAGTAAAGCCCATGAAAACCAGATGATGCAATTATTGTCCGATCCTGCCAGGGCCAAGGGGTTTGCCGGGGTGGTGTTTGATCTGTTGAAATCTCTTTTATAGATAGTGCTTGAACGAAAATTCACCCATCTGCCGCGTTGCTGCAAAAGTCTGAAGCCTCATGTACAAGAGTACACTCCGGCTTCAGACTTTCTTGCGCCTTGCATATGGGCAAGTTTTCATCCAAGCCAGGGTTTTTCGGTCAGCCATATATTTTTTGATAGATTTTTTTGAACCAATGGTCCTTTGGAAATACCTGAAGTGTTGCATAGCTTTTCCCGTTTACCATGGCCGAAACAAAAGGTTTGTAGCTGGGAGTAAAATTAAAGAGAAAAAGAACTGCAAGATACATGAGTATAGTGGACTTGAGATCCTTTGCCACTCCAAATTTGAGAGCAGTTCCAAGGGATTTTTTAACTTTGTCTCCGAACAGGTTCAGGCTGTAAAATTCATCCAGTACAAGGTGTAGAATAAACCCTGTAAAAATGAATAAACCCGCCATCCAGGCTGTGAAATTACTGAAATTAAATATTTTGTATAGGATAATGGTTGAAAGAAACCAGCAAAAAAATCCTGCGGGTATGGAATGAATAATTCCTCTGTGAACCGTCATCCGGGTGAAAAGAGAAAAGCAGAAAACCTTGATTACAATAAAGCTGATAATCCACATGAAAAAGAGCGCCAAGACAGAACTGTGGGCGCTTTGGGCAAATACAATTAAAAAAGATATTATGGTTGCAATAAAGGTAAAAAGAAGACGAACCGGTATGGAACTGTCCGAATCGATATCGGGAAGAATTCCGCCAACCAGCCCCATTGTAAAATAAATAAGTACCTCTTTGGGAGAGGCAGGAAAAACAGTTGATAGAGTTATTGCTGCTAAACTGCTGAAAATACTGGATACCGTGAGGTGTGTTTTGAAATCAGCCACTTATAATTTTTGCTCCTTTTACTTCTCTTTACTTCTATTGTTACTTAAACATCATAAAGCTGCCCTCTTTATCATATTAATTGTGTTTTTGAAATATTCATTTGACTACATGAATTAAAGGTTGTTTTTTGTCTGTGATTTATATAGAAGCAGTTTTGGCAAAGGGTTTAATCGGATAAAAAAGCAAGTTTACTTGCTACATTCTTTAACTTAGGTTTAGTGAAATATCTTGGGGAGTTTACATCTATGAAAAACAGTTTATTACTTTTTTTAATCATGCCTCTTTTGTTCTCTTGTGCACATCACAAAGATGTCATGCCAGGGCCTAATGGGATTAATAATATTTCCATTAGTACTGACAATCCGGATGAGGCAAAAAGATCAACAATTGACCAGGCAAATTGTTTTTGCAAAGAGTATGGTGGTGGCTATGCCATTGTTCTTGATGAAAAGGTTTCCTATGCTGGGGATATGGATGAACAAAATTATAAAAATGCAAAGAAAATCACCCAGATAGCCCAAAGCCTAGGTTCAAAGATTTGGATGAACGACACCAAAAAAGGCGGAACAATAATGGACGGCGCATCCATAGGTGATGAGGTTTTAGGAAAGGGTTATAAGGTAAACATGAAATTTAAGTGTTCGAACCAATAATTTAGATATATTTCATTTATCTTTATAATTTTACATTGAGCATTGCTGTCAGGTAATGAACAAGGATAGATTCTGTTATCGATGGGAAAGTACATTCTATCCTTGTTCGATGGGTGGCTTTTGATATTAACAAACCTGAATGGTCCTAGGTCTTAATTCATAGCGAAGCTACCTAAAGGTTTATCAGGTGTTGTCTCTGCCGAGCAATTTGCTGACCCGGGGTGGTTCATAGGCTTCAAAGCGTTCCAGAAGTGTAATGGGATCTTTTTCAATAATAAGCATGGACCGATGGGCATTCTTGACAAATTCTTCTTTCACTGCGTGATCCAGGAAGGCGGACAGATGATCATAGTAGCCATCTGCATTGAGAAGGCCACAGGGTTTTTTGTGAAAACCAAGTTGGGCCCAGGTAAGGACTTCGAACAGTTCTTCAATGGTTCCAAGACCTCCTGGAAGAGCTATGAACCCATCGGACAGATCCGCCATCATGGCCTTTCTTTCATGCATGGAATTAACAATTATAAGTTCGGTTAAACCGGTATGGGATACTTCCAGGTCCACCAGGGCCTGGGGAATAATTCCAATGACCTCTCCTCCACCTTCAAGAACAGTATCTGCAATTTCTCCCATTATACCCACATGGGCTCCACCATAGACAAGCCCGATGTTGCGGGATAGTAACTCTTTGGCCAAAAAACGGGCAGCTTCAATATACTCTGGTCTTCGACCGGGGCTTGATCCACAATATACACATATTTTTTTCATGTTTTTTTATTAGTTCCTTTTTATATGAAAGAATCGCAACAAACCCATTGGTTTCTTCCATGATTTGTTATGGGCATACCCGGGTGAAATATCAGGGCGGCCCATGGCCGTTATGGAAAAGTTGAATACCCCGGATGGGAATGGCTTGTCAACAGGAATTCAAAGGATACAATAAAGTCCTTTGATATCACCGGTTTCCTCCTCTTCCAAAAAAAAATAAAAAAACATTAGAACAAATTTTTGTCCGGGGAGTAATTGGGTTTGCCTGGTATTTTATTTGTGCTATGGTGGAAATAATTCTTGTCCTGTATTTTATCGCAATCTCATTATCATCCGGTTGGTATTTTTCCAGGCTTTTTTACCAGACCGTGGCGAAAAGTGTTTTATCCGGGGCATCACTCAAGAAACCTGGCAGGGATCGATATGACAATTTAGCCAGAGGGGGTTGGCACGATTCTTGGTTGTGATTATATATAATTGTCGGGTGATAGTTAATTTGATTGTTAAGAGAACCTTAAATAATTATAAGGAGATAAATCATGGTCAGTTGGATATGTAATGAATGCGGATATAACCTGGATGCAGAGAAACCACCGGAGAAATGTCCTTCCTGTAAGAAAGAGTGTTCCTTCGTGGATAATTCTTGTTACACTCCGGATTGTGCCGGTAAACCCACCGATCCGAGAATAACCGGAAAAAAATGAGTAAAGGAGAAAAATATGGGTAAAAAAAAGTATAGAATAACTACATCCTGTCCCCAGTGTGGCTGTGGTGGTGAAGCCGAGATGTCCGAGGAAGAACTTAAAAAAAAATATGGCGATGTTCCTAATATTCATTTGGAATGCCATGAGTGTATGATGGTTATGGACGCTGATGTTAAGGAAGAAGATGAGGAAGATGATGATGGCAGTAAAGCCTGATGCAATAAATTAAAACGCTCTATAAGGAAGGGAAAATGCCATGAAGTGGATGCAGTTTTTGACGCCGGCAAAGTCCATGGGATTTAAAGAAATAGAGGCTATGATTGATGGGGCCAAAACCGACGAAATCATTATTCTTGATGTGCGCCAGCCCCGGGAATATCAACGGGGCCACATTCCAGGAGCCATGCTTATCCCTTTGCCGGAATTGCCCGACAGGCTTGGAGAAATTGATCCCCAAAAGCCTGTTCTGGTTTATTGAGCCATTGGCGGGCGCAGCCGTGTTGCTGCCCAGATCTTATCCGGTAAAGGGTTTAAACAGGTGTATAATGTATCCGGCGGTATCAAAGCCTGGCAGGGCAAAACAGCTATTGGACCCCAGGATCTTGGTCTGGATTTGTTTAGTGGTCGGGAATCGGCCGAAGAGATTTTCAAAGTGGCTTACTCCCTTGAAGGGGGGCTTTGTGATTTCTATCTTTCCATGGGCGAAAAAGCCAGGGGTAGCCGGGTGAAGTCTCTGTTTTTAAAATTATCGCAAATAGAGGTCAAGCACCAGCTTGCTCTTTTAAAAGCCTATAATAAAATAGCTGAAGTTGAAGTTACAAGGGATGAATTTGAAACCATGGTAGAGACAAAGGCCATGGAAGGTGGGCTGACCACAGACCAGTATCTTGAACTTTTTGGATCTGATCCTGATTCTCAAACAGAGGTGATTTCCCTTGCCATGTCCATTGAGGCCCAGGCTCTGGATCTTTACCAGCGGGCGGGGGCTCGCCTGGGCCAGTCCGAAGCCGGAAATATCCTCCATGGTATCGCCGATGAGGAAAAAAATCATCTGGCAAGCCTTGGAAAGCTGATGAATGAAATTTGATTTATTGGGGGGGAATGTAAAGTGAGAAAACATCTTGTGCTTGTCGGGGGGGGGCATGCCCACATGGTTACCCTGGAAAATATCGATCAATTCATTGATAAAGGATATAAGGTTACTGTGATCGCCCCGTCCTTTCATCACTATTATTCCGGTATGGGACCCGGCATGCTGGGAAAAACTTATATACCAGAACAGATTCGATTTAATACAAAAGAAGTGGTGATCCGACAGGGCGGTGTTTTCGTCAAGGACCGGGTGGTCAGCATCGATCCTGAAAAAAAACTGGTTTTTACCCAGTCTGATAATCGCTTTGCCTATGATGTTCTCTCCTTTAATGCCGGTAGTTATGTGCCCATGGAATCGGTTTGTGAAGATATGGAAAATATTTATCCGGTCAAGCCCATTGAAAAGCTTGCAAAAGCATCGGAAAAGCTTACAGAACTGTTCAAGGAAAAGTCCTGTATTGTCAGTGTGGTAGGTGGTGGCCCCTCATCGGCTGAGGTGGCAGGCAATGTCTGGCAACTGGCAAGGCTTGCAAAGGGGCATCAGCCAGAAATTAAGATTTTTGCCGGGAAAAAATTTATGGGGCGATTTGCTGAACCCATTCGGCAAAGGGTTCTGGGTCTTTTTTCTAAAAGAGGCATTGAGGTTATTGAAGCCGGATATGTGAAAACCGTGGCAAAGGACAAGATTATTCTGGAAACAGGTGAGGCTTTTGATACGGATTTTACCTTCATGGCCCTGGGGGTAAAACCCAGTTCGATTTTTGAGAAGTCGGGGCTGCCAATGGGGCCTGATAAGGGTCTTCTTGTTAATAAATATCTTCAGAGTGTGGCATATCCCGGGATTTTTGGAGGTGGAGATTGTATCTATTTTGAAAATCAACCCTTGGACAAGGTGGGGGTCTATGCGGTCCGGGAAAATCCTGTTTTGTTTCATAATCTGATGGCCAGCCTGGATGGCCGTGAACTTGAATCATTTGATCCAGGACCGGACTATTTGCTGATCTTTAATCTGGGAGGCAAAACCGGGGTTTTACGGAAAAACAGATTTATATTTGGCGGCAGGTTGGCTTTTATGATCAAGGACTATATCGATCAAAAATTTATCCGGAGATTTCAAACCTTTTAGAAAAATTAATACTTTTTATGCTAAAAAAATCTTACGCCCGGGGAAGGAAAGTCAAGAATGAAAAATAGTTCCAGGTTTAAACTCATGGTTGGGCTGGGCATTTTGATCCTGGTCTGGCTTTTTTTTCAGTTTGATCTGGATCAATATTTTTCCCTGGTAAATTTAAAAAATGAGTTGGATCGGTTGAGGGCCTATTATCAAGAAAATATGGGGCTTACCATCGGGGTTTACATGGCGGTTTATATCATTATGAGTGCCTTGTCCCTGCCGGGTGCAACGGTCTTGACACTTGCCGGAGGGGCATTATTTGGGTTTTTTGCAGGTGTTGTTATTGTTTCTTTTGCAAGCACAATCGGGGCAACCCTGGCATTTTTATTGTCACGATATATTTTCAGGGATTGGGTCCAGACTAAATTTTATAATAAAATCAATGTCATTAATGCCGGTATCAAAAAAGAAGGCGGTTTTTATTTGTTTACCCTGAGGCTTGTGCCGGTTTTTCCTTTTTTTATGATTAATCTGGCCATGGGGTTGACTCCTATCCCCACAGGTCTGTTTTATCTGGTTTCTCAGCTTGGTATGTTTCCGGGTACCATCGTCTATATTAATGCCGGTACCCAACTGGCCAAGATCGATTCCCTTGGTGGTATTTTATCCCCGGCTCTTTTGTTTGCCTTTGCTTTGCTGGGTTTGTTTCCCTTTTTTGTTAAAAAAAGTATTGGATGGATGAAATTAAGAAAAGTTTATGCAAATTATTTAAAACCTATAAAATTTGATTACAATATTGTGGTGATAGGGGCAGGAGCTGCAGGTCTTGTGTCATCTTATATTGCATCTGCGGTAAAGGCAAAGGTTGCCCTGGTTGAGGAAAATAAAATGGGGGGAGATTGCCTTAATACCGGGTGTGTTCCCAGTAAGGCCCTGATCGCAAGTGCTAAACTTTTGTCCCAGGCAGCCCGGGGCAAAGAATTTGGGGTTGAAAACACAAAAATTTCATTTGATTTTGCCGGGGTGATGGACCGGGTTCAGTCCATGGTTAAAAAAATAGCACCCCATGATTCTGTGGAACGGTATACTAAATTGGGTGTAACTTGTGTCCAGGGAAGGGCAAAAATTGTATCTCCCTTTAATGTTCGGGTGAAAGGCCCTGATGGAGAGCAAGTCTTGATCACCAGGAATATTATTGTGGCTACCGGAGCTAAACCCGCTATCCCCTTATTGAAAGGTATTGAAAAAGTTGAATACCTGACTTCTGATACCATCTGGGATATTCGTACCCTTCCTGAACGCCTGGTGGTTCTGGGGGCAGGTCCCATTGGGTGTGAATTGGCCCAAGCCTTTGCCCGTCTGGGGTCAAAGGTGACCTTGGTACAGCGGGGGGGGCGGATTTTGAAAAAAGAGGACCCGGATGCAGCAAAAATTGTCATGGATAGGTTTAGTGCCGAGGGTATGGAGTTGTGTCTCAACCACAAGGCCAGGCAGATCCGGGTTGATGGAGGGCAAAATCTGCTTGTCTGTGAGCATCTGGGCAAGGAAGTTTTGATTCCCTTTGACAGGATATTGGTGGCCCTGGGGCGCACTCCAAACATTGCAGGATTTGGTCTGGAAGAGCTTGGTGTGACCTTGAGCAGGAGTGGGCATATTGAAACCAACGGTTTTTTACAAACCAATTATCCCAATATTTTTTGTTGTGGGGATGTCCATGGTCGATATCTGTTCACCCACACGGCAGCCCATGAAGCCTGGTATGCATCGGTAAATGCCCTGTTTGGCAGATTTAAAAAATTCAGGGTGGATTATTCTGTGATCCCCTGGGCCACCTATACAGATCCTGGGATAGCCCGTGTGGGTATTAACGAGCAGGAGGCCAAAGCTTTAGGGATAGACTATGAGAAGGTGATATACAAGATGGATGATCTTGATCGTGCCGTGGCAGATTCTCAACCCAGCGGATTTGTAAAAGTATTGACTCCCCCCGGCAGGGATAAAATTCTCGGAGTGACCATTGTGGGGCACCATGGGGCAGATATCATAGCAGAGTTTGTACTTGCAATGAAATATGGTCTGGGGCTAAATAAGATATTGGGAACCATTCATATTTATCCCACCATGGCAGAAGCGAATAAATATGCAGCAGGTCAGTGGAAAAAGAGCCATGCCCCACGAAAATTGTTGATGTGGGTGGAGCGATTCCACGCCTGGATGCGAAATTAAATCTATTATGCAACCATTTAAAGGAGAAAAAATCAGATGAAAGTGACAATCAGCAAAATGTGCATGGGTGATAGAAATTGTAACGATCTTTGTCCAGAGGTCTTTAAATATGATGAAGATCAGCTCCTTTCCATCATTCAAATAGATCCTGTTCCAGATCACCTAAAGGAGATTGTTCGCAGGGCAGCAGCTGAATGTGGTGCCGATGCCATTATAATTGAAGAGTAAAGAGAGAATGGGTGTATTTGGGTCTATATTGAGGCAATTGTGTCTCGATATAAACCAGGCAAGGCTGTCTCATTTTCTTTGGATTTCTTTCCAGCATATTCTTATAACCTCTTGATATTAAAAATAGTTGTATGGATTTTGCCTGTGGTATGTAACTTGCTGTTCTTATGATTGGATCTATAAGAATGGGAACTATGGTGAAATGCTTAACAACAATATAATAATGGAGGCAGTATGAATCTTCATGAAATAAAAAAGAACTGGGACCTTGTAAATTCTGTTGATTGGGAAATGACACCGGAAGAAGCCATTGCACTTCATTTGGAATGGGGGCCCTTAAGATCCCAGGCCTATTATAATTCCAGGGATAATGATAACGAAACGGTTTATTTTGTGATCAATACCTGGAAGTTGCCGCCTATTCTTACCCTGGTCAGGAGAAAAGGGTTTGATTCAGAAGAGCTGGGTAATTTTCAACTTCCAAAAAATCTTGAAACCGAGTTTATGCAGGGCATTGGCAAATATAAAGGTGTTTATGCCGTGGAAGGAAACATCAGGGACTGGCTTAAAAAGGAACTTGAAGTTTAGAACTTTATGAAATCTTGAACATAATGCTTTTTAAATTTGTTTGTAGTTTACACTCATAGGGGAACTCTCTCCTCTTTCATAAGCCACTGCAAATCCCGTGGGATTAAGGCTTAAGTCTCCGTCAAATTCTTAATGATCTTTGGAAAAAGGAGAGCGGTCTTGTGGGTTTATTTGCCGTTTTTATTGTTTTCGATAAAGTCTTTGACCATCATGTCACCCAGCTCTTTTGAACGTTTGGTGGCAGATTCCACTGCATTCATCAGGGTGGTTCTAAGGCCTCCCTGCTCCAGGGTATGAATGCCGGCAATGGCAGTTCCGCCGGGAGAAGCTACTCTGTCCTTGAGTTGCCCAGGGTGCTCTTTTGATTTTTCCAGCATTCGGGCCGCGCCCAGAACGGTCTGGGTGGATAAAAATAGAGAGTCTTTTCTGGAAAGTCCCATTTTTACTCCGGCATCAGCCAGGGCATCTACAATGATAAAAATATAGGCCGGTCCGCTACCGCTCAATCCGGTAAAGGCGTCCATGAGCATATTTTCCTGGATAAAAACGGTTTTGCCCACAGAATCAAAAATAGCCCGGGCTAGTTCCACATCCCCTTCTTGGACAAATTTACCTGCGGCAATGGCTGTGGCACTTTCTTTTACAAAGGCGCAAATATTGGGCATGGACCGGATCAGGCGCAGTTCTTTGCCAAGGCCTGCTGCAATAGCAGCCAGAGGTACTCCTGCGGCAATGGAAATGATCAGTTTTGATTTGTTCAGAGCCGGGGCGGTCTCTTTTAGAACAGATCCTATGATCTGGGGTTTTGTAGCGTAGACAATGATGTCCGATTTTTCAATTACTTCAAGATTATTGGTGGTGGTTAATACCCCATATTTTGTGTGTATTTCTTTTAAAAGGCTCAATGAGATATCGGAGCAGATGATATTTTTCGGGTTTGTGGCTTTGGAAAGGACCAAGCCGCTGATCAATGCTTCTCCCATATTCCCGCTGCCAATGAATCCTATTTTTTTTTCTTGTAGCATGGGTTGTTCGTTCCTTCTTAAGTTGTGTTTTAATTACAATAAGCGATATATATTATGGTCTTGGATAAAATTATGTCAAGAAAATTAATGTAATTAATTCCGGGAAAAGGGGAGAAAAATTATAGGATTATAGATAGAAATAACAGGCTGGCCCCTGTTTTGCTTATATGATTATATATGTATAATATTGAAGATTTTTTTATAAAAAGAATAAACCATAGGAGCCAAGACTAATTTGATTGCCCAGGCAAGGAGAGCACAATTGATACCCCTCAAAAAAAAGTTGGATGCTGTATATGAAAAGTACAATATTCAAGAATATGTGGATCCCGACCCCCTGCTTTTTTTATATGATTATCCAAAGGTCAGGGATAGAGAAATAGCCGGGCTTGTGGCGGCCTGTCTTGCCTATGGCCGGGTGGAGATGATCATGAAAATTGTGGGGCAGGTATTGGAGAAACTAGGTCAATCTCCTTTTAATTATCTGGTTAACACCCGGGATGAAATCATTGATGAGATGTTCATGGGGTTTAAATATAGGTTTGCCACCGATATTCATCTTTCCAGTCTGCTAAAGGGGATTAAGCATGTGATCATGGAATATGGATCCCTTGAAAATTGTTTTTCGACTGGAGTAGCAAGTGAAGATGGAAATGTTCTGGTCGGTCTTGGCCGGTTGTATAGGCAAATAAATCAAGCGGGTCATACCGGTCATTTGCTGGCAGACCCCCAAAAAAACAGTGCTTGTAAACGAAGTCATCTGTTTTTGCGGTGGATGGTACGAAAGGATGCTGTGGATCCGGGGGGATGGGAAAGTGTCTCTCCTCGGCAGTTGATCATTCCCCTTGATACACATATGTATAAAATTGGAACTTTGTTGGGGTTTACCAGGCGAAAAAGCCCGGATAAAATTTGTGCCCTTGAAATAACCGAAGGCTTCAGAGACATTTGGGAACAAGATCCCGTCAAATATGATTTTTCCCTGACCCGGTTTGGAATTCGGCGAAACCTTGATCTGGATGAACTTAATGGATTTATCAATTTAAACCATTTGGCAATTTAAATCATTTGTCGGTGGATCAATAAACGATTGAAGGAGAACTCAGGGTGGATTATAATGGATATGAATTACCAGCATTGATACAAGGCAAACTGGTCAGGCGATATAAACGGTTTTTAGCCGATGTTGAATTGGAAAATAAAAAAATTGTGGTTGCCCATTGTCCTAATTCCGGTTCCATGAAAGGTTGTGCTACGCCTGGTGCTCCGGTTTGGATTTCCCAAAGTGATAATCCTAAACGCAAATTAAAATATACCTGGGAGCTGATTCAGACAAATAGTTCCATGGTTGGTGTTAATACCCAGGTGCCTAATAAATTGGTTAAATCCTCCTTCGAAAATGGATTGGTGGCTGAGTTCAAGGAGTATACAAAGGTAAAATCGGAAGTTAAAACCAGCGACCATACCAGGCTTGATCTATTATTGGAAAATGAGATCGGAAAAACCTGTTATGTGGAAATTAAAAATTCTACCCTGGTGGAAGATGGGGTAGCCATGTTCCCCGATGCCGTGACCACCCGGGGTCAAAAACATTTGGATGAGTTGCTTTGGCTGAAAAGACAGGGTCACAGAGCTGTGATATTTTACTTGATCCAGAGAATGGACGCCAAGGTTTTTACCCCGGCTGCTATGATCGATAAGGTGTATGCAGAAAAATTGAAATATGTGTTGGAAAACGGGGTGGAAGTTGTGACCCGGGATGCCGTTATTGATACGGGAAGTATCCGGCTCGGTTGTCCAGTGCCGGTCCGGATATAGGGGGGAACTGGTATTTTAAGGTTGGGTATAAAAAATAATAGGTGGTTGTTGACAATCTACCACACTGTAGTATTTTAGGGATGGTAACGGACCGGATCTTAAACCCCGTGGGGGTTGGTTAAATTTGATTAAGGAGTAAAAATATGTGGGATTATACCGATAAAGTAAAAGAACATTTCTTGCACCCCAGGAACGTGGGGGAGCTTGAAGGTGCTAACGCCGTGGGTGAAACCGGTTCTTTGAATTGCGGCGATGCATTGAAATTGTATTTAAAAGTGAATGAAAACGAAAGAATTATTGATGCCACTTTTATGACATTTGGCTGTGCCAGTGCCGTGGCATCCTCATCGGCACTTACAGAGATCATCAAAGGGATGACTCTGAATGAAGCGGCCAAACTTACCAATGATGATATTTCTGATTATCTGGGTGGTCTGCCAAAGGCAAAGATGCATTGTTCGGTCATGGGACAGTCTGCCCTTAAAAAAGCCATTGCCGATTTCAGAGGAGTTCAGATCCTTGAAAAACCAGGACAAATAGTGTGTGAATGTTTTGATGTGACCGACCTTGAAATCATTGATGCCGTTAAGACCAATGGTCTTGAAACCACGGAGGATGTCACCGATTATTTGAAAGCCGGTGGTGGGTGTGGGCAATGTCTGGAGAGGATTGAACAAGTAATTGAGTCTGTAAAAGCCAAAGGGTAAAATTCCTATGAACGTCATATACACGGACAATAATGCCACCACGAAAGTGGCAGACGAAGTTATCGAAGAGATGATGCCTTATTTTGGTGAACTTTACGGGAATCCTTCGTCCATGCACACCTTTGGTGACCAGGTGGGCAAAAAGGTAAAACAGGCACGGCAGCGGGTGGCAGATCTTATTAATGCTGACCCCGATGAGATTGTTTTTACCTCCTGTGGGACTGAAAGTGATAATTCTGCCATCTATGCGGCTATTAATGCCTTCCCGGAAAGAAAACATATCATTACATCCAATGTGGAACATCCGGCTATCAAGAATCTTTTTTCCCATCTTGCAAAGAAAGAGGGGTATGAGGTCACCTTTGTACCGGTTGATAAGAAAGGGCAATTGAACACGAAAGTTTTATATGAGAGTATGTCGGAAAACACGGCGATTATTTCTCTCATGTGGGCCAATAATGAGACCGGAGTTATTTTTCCCATCGAGGAAGTGGCCCAAAAAGCAAGAGAAAAGGGGATTGTCTTTCACACCGATGCGGTCCAGGCCACGGGCAAGCTGGATATTGATGTGAAAAAGACAGGTGTGGATATGCTTTCCCTGTCCGGCCATAAGATTCATGCCCCCAAGGGTATAGGCGTACTCTATATAAAAAAAGGATTTAAATTCACTCCTTATCTCATCGGTGGTCATCAGGAAGATGGTCGCAGGGGTGGGACTGAAAATACAGCTTTTATTATCGGTCTTGGAAAAGCCTGTGAATTGGCCAAGAACAATTTAGAGTTGATGAATACCGAGGTAAAAGAGTTGAGGGATTATCTTCAATCCCAGTTGTTGGAAAAAATTGCCGGTACCACGGTAAATGGTGTGATTGATAATCGATTGCCCAATACTTTGTCAATAGGGTTTGATGCCGTGGAGGGTGAGTCTATTTTGCTGCTTTTAGACCGGGAAGGGATTTGTGCTTCTTCGGGATCTGCCTGTACCTCAGGGTCTTTAGATCCTTCCCATGTGCTCGTGGCCATGGAAGTCCCATTTAAATCCGCCCACGGTACCATCCGTTTCTCTCTTTCCCATTATAATACAAAAGATGAGATGGATCATATTATTACGGCTATGGTGCCTATAATTGAAAAATTAAGACTGATGTCTCCCTTTTGGAAAGATGGGAAAATGGTATGATTGAATTAAAAAAAGGTCATGGGGATCTGGCAAGGGATATCCAGAAGCTAACGGGTATTAATTTTAATGGCTGTCTGCATTGTCGAACCTGTAGTAACGCCTGTCCCTTTGTGGATGGTATGGATTATTTGCCTAATGTTTTGCTGAGGTTGGTGCAGATGGGAATGGAAAAACAGGCTTTGGAGTCCTCCACCATTTGGGTTTGTGTGGGGTGTAACACCTGTTGTAGTTTTTGTCCCATGGCCATTGATATTCCCATGGTAATGGATGCCCTTCGGGAAAAGGCCCTGGCCCAGGGGGTAAAGATCGGAGAACCGGACATTTTAAATTTTCATAATGAGGTCTTGAAGACAGTTAAAAAATATGGTCGGACCCATAAACTTGAAATTATGATGCGGTATAAGCTTAAAAAACATGATTTTTTAAGTGATGTGGGAGTAGGACTGAAAATGTTAAAAAAAAGAAAATTGGACCTGACTCCTTCCAAGATTAAGGATAAAAAAGCCCTTGGAAAAATATTCAAAAAATAAATTATTTTAAAGAAGGATCGCTGTGATGGCAAAGACAACCTATTCATTTTTCCCGGGATGTTCTCTCAAGGCATCTGGTCATGAAAATACCCTGTCGTTGTTGAAATTTTGTGAGATGGTGGATATTGAACTTCAAGAATTGGATGACTGGAATTGTTGTGGCTCTTCATCCGCCCATAGTGTAGACCATGAGGTGGCAAGGGATCTTCCCTGGCGAAACATTTCCCTGGTCCCCGAGGGACAACCTTTGCTTATAGCCTGTCCCAGCTGTATGATTCGTTTTAAACAATCCCATCTTAAATTAAAAAACGATCTGGATCTGCAAAAAAAATATGAAAAGGATTGGGGCAGACCTTTTGACCCGGATCTTGAGATTATTCATTTTTTCGAACTATTCAAACGTATCCGGCTCAGAGATTATATCGAGGAGCCGACAAAACAGTTAAAAGGTATTAAGGTTGCTCCTTACTATGGATGCATGTTGTCCATGCCCCCGGATTTAAGACACGAACCTTCCTATTATGGGCTTATGGAAGATGCTCTGTCCCGCCTGGGAGCCCAGATAGTTTCCTATGGGTATGAGACCCAGTGTTGCGGTACTTATCTGTCTGTTGCCAAACCAGAGTTGTCGCAAAAAGTGGTTACCCAGATTATTTCCAGGGCCAGGGATGCGGGCGCTGAATGTATGGTGACGGCCTGTGCCATGTGCCATCTCAATTTGGAGATCAGGTGCAGCATGAAAAAGCCTATTCCGACTTTTCATTTTTCAGAGATGTTGTCCATGGCCCTGGGGGCTGAAAAACAAAAAAAATGGTTTCCCAAGCATATCGTGAATCCAATTCCATTGTTAAAGGAACGAAAATTGTTTAAATCAAGATCCAATGGTCTGGGTGAATTGAAGAGTATTTTTACCCGGAAGGATGTGAAAAAATAATAGTATCTTTATGCAGATGGATTTATAGTATTTGTTCCCATGTTTTAGAACATAACCGGGACTGCGCCGATTTGCTGGAATAGCTCCAGCATCTCTTCTGTCCCGTTATGTTCTGTAATTTTGCCGTCTATAATCGTTTCGATATCAACTCCGCTGATTTTGCAATTTATTATCTTTTCATATAATCGATATAATGGGTTGTTATTATCAATTATCTTTCCTCCTTCCGGTGAAATTAAATATTTAGTCCCGTTATTATCGTGTGGTTGCAATAATGCAACAATGTTCAGGCATTATCAAAAAAATAGGTTTTGACAATAGATTTGGGACATGGCAAATTTATATGATTTGACAATGATTAATGGAAATTTATTTTGCGGGGTTAAGATAAAATACTTATTTTTTAATAAACGGGACCATGAATTGATTCGTATTGTCAACTCAGTTTATGATGCGGATGATACCCTTGGTTATACCAGAAAATTGTATTATTCTTTTTTTCATCCCCTGGGTATAAAAGAACTGGCGGAATCCAAAGGCTTGAGGACGGCATATTCCATTGTAGCTCTTCTTGAATCGATGGAAAGGGGGGGGATAGAAAGACGGTTACAGGCACTTAGGGGTGTGAAAGATGATGTTCTCAGTGCCAGTGACGGGCCCATGCCGAAAAATACTGCCAGGGTTCTGCTTCAAATTATGAAAGAACTTGTCAGGGCAAAGGCAGATTACTCTCTGCAACTTCAGCTTGCCCATGATTTTCGTGTGGCAGCCGTTGGTAAACCCAGGGTGGTAAGAAAATTGCTCAAGCATTATCATCTTCTGGAAATGCCTGAAGATTGGAATCAGCTCACCTTTGATGACCATGTCCATGATGCCAATACAGTTGGTCGCAAATCTCCCACACATTTTATTATGGATGCCTGGATAAAAGGAATTCGACGTTTAAGGGTGATCTATTATAATTATATTGAGCCCAGATTTGCAGTGGAACTCATCGAAGCTGCCCGGATTATGGAAATTGAAATTCGAATCGGTATTGAATTTTGGGTAAGATATCGGAGTCGTTATATCTCATTGATCTGGGTGGCACGCAAACTTCCCGATGCAGAAGCTTTTTTATGTTTTCTTGCAGAACCCCATGTGGTTAAATTTATGGAGCAGGGTAAGGCCATCGTAGATTTTCAAAAATCCCAGGTTCTACATCTTTTAGATAATTTTAATGAACAATATCTCAATGAACTGTGTTCGAATCTTGATATTGAAATGGAAAAGCTTGATGCCGGGGGGTTTTTACGGTTTTCATCCCATGGACAACCCTCGGTGCCCCACCTTGGAGAATATATCCATTTTTTAGCAGTCCGGGCAATGAAACAATGTATTGATCAGCTGAGTCAAGTCTTTGGTCGGTCCGATGCCAAAGAACAGTTCAGAATAAAAAATCTTATTGCAAAAATGAATAGTTTCACTGCCCAGGATGTTATTTCCAATTATTTATCTCCTTCCCAGCACTCGGATATATTATATCTGTCTGCTGATTGTAATGATCATGATATCCCCGACAGGCTTAAATTGAGCTTTAAAGAGCTTATCGGAATGGTCAAGGCGCTTCATTCTGATTTTAGAATTACCCTTAAATTGAGTAATTTGAGACCGGAAGATATTCTTGAGATTCTTTATGAAGGAAATGGTCTGATTACCCGGCTTGAAATTATTAATTTGAGGGATTTTGTTACCGGAAAAACGGATCATATTTTTTCAGCCAACCTGCTTCAAAATGCTATTAATACTGGAAGTTTGTTGAAATTAAAGCGTTTGGTCCGCCAAATTATTCAAAGGGTGGACAGGTCCGAATATGCCGATAAAAGCGATCGGATGGAAAAGTTATTAAATATTCTCTACGATATTGATGCCCTGAAAAACATGTATACGATACGCCCGCTTAAATCCAGAATAGGAAGTGATTCCAGTGGTAAATCGTATCAAGCGTATGGAATGGGATTTGCTATTGTCAACACCTTGGTTTTCGGGGCATTAAAAGAGGTCAAAAAAAATATTGGTGGCAGGCTGATGCTTCCGGTAAATATAAACGTTAGCCGGAGGATGACCTATTTCCCGGTAACCAGTGTAAAACCAATTTTTAAATGGATGATGAATGTTTTATGGTGGTTGCCGGGTTGTGACCAAATCATGCCTGTCAAAAAAAAAGATTGGGTCTTTGACTCTTTTTCTCTGGATATGGAAAAGAAGGGGAATATTGTTACCCTGGGTGGAATCCAAAAGGAAACCAGCAATAGCTTGGGGCTTGAATTACAGGCTGCCAAAAAATCCATGGGGAAAAATTCATGGAAAAATCTTAACACAACTTTGAAAAACTGCCTTAAAGTTTTTATAGGGTTTATTCCTGCCTTTACGTGTTTTGTGCTTACAAAAGACTGGTGGTTTCTTGCTTACTTTGGCGCATTTATCTGGTTTGCCATTACCGGATTCAGGGTTATTACCCAGTCGGTTTTAGGGGGGGGAGGAATTAATCGTTCTTCCCTGTTAAAATGGAATGATTATGTCAGTTGGGAGAGACTGACTGATTCCTTGTTATATACTGGTTTTTCAGTACCGTTTTTGGATTATGTGATTAAAACCCTGGTCCTTGACAGGACCTTTGGAATTAATATGACATCCAGCCCCTTGGCACTTTATTCTGTCATGGCTCTTTCCAACGGGGTTTATATTTCCCTGCATAATTTTTTCCGCGGATTTCCCAAGGGGGTAATCGCCGGTAATTTTTTCAGGAGTGTTTTTTCTATCCCTGTAGCCATTCTTTTCAATACTCTTATAGGTGGGATTTTAGCCTTTTTTAATGTCCCTGCCATTGATGTTATCCTTCAAAAATGGGTGGCTATTATTTCAAAATTAGCTTCGGAAATGGTGGCAGGTTTTATAGAGGGGATGGCGGACAGGATACGAAATATGAGACTTAGGAAACGTGATATTAAAAAGAAATTTTCGGCTTTGTTCGAGGCTTATTCCAGATTAGAACTTCTTTTTCCTGAAACAGAGGAACTAAAAATTCTGGAAAAACCAGAAGTCTTGTTCCAGAGCAGGAATTCCGAGGTAAAGGACTTGGCTGTAATGATTATTATTGATTCCCTTGATATGTTTTATTTCTGGATGTACCTGCCCAGGGCAAGGAGTAAGATGTCGAATATGGTGTCACGACTCACACCGGAAGAAAAATCTATATTTTTTTTATCCCAGGGAATGTTGAAACATGAACAATATATCAGTAGACTTTTTGTGGATGGCATTCTCGGCAGCAATTTTTCACGCTCCCTGTCTTTCTACCTGACTAATCATAAAAAATATCTGTCGGGTATCGCCAGAATGAAGTAATCGTTTTTTGTGCATAAAAGCATGTTTTAGATAATTTTTTTGGGATTTTTTAGTCTAACGTAGAAACCCTGGCCCTCTGGGCCAGGTCAGAGGGCAGTGGCTTTGCCATCTGTACGGCTCAATGTTACTCAATACTCTAAGTTGTCCCCACAACGAATGAGTAAGGAGTAACGAATGAGCCGATTCC
>JAAELK010000358.1 GCA_024226935.1 Desulfobacteraceae bacterium | reverse complement strand
ATCCACTCTTCTATCGTTGGTGGAAACAAATAAGGTGTATTTCTATCGGCGGTTTTAAATCTTGTCATTTTTTACCTCGCTGATTTATTTCTTCTTCCTTATATTTTATCATCTCTGCTTAAGAACGACAGACTCCTAGATAAACTACATCATCAAGGCCTAAAAAAAGTGATTATTGCAGTACCCGAAAAATCAATTGGGGCTTCATTTAAATCTACTACGTTATCAGCATATGGTTTTTTTACCGATTGGGTACCCAATCCAGCTTATAATCTATGCTTGGATAGTGAGCATGATAATAAAAGTAAAGTATCCGCGTTTAAATCATTTTTAGATAGCGATGAACCGATCTTAATTTGTACACATGCCACCCTTCGTTTTGCCTTTGAAGAATGCACAGACGAGCAATTTAATGACACCCTTTTAGCCATAGATGAGTTTCATCATGTGTCTGCAGATACCGGCAGCATTTTAGGAGAATGCCTCCGGTCAATTATGGCCAATTCAAACGCCCATATCATTGCCATGACAGGCTCTTATTTTAGAGGTGATGCGGTACCTATTTTATTGCCAGATGATGAATCTCGTTTTGAAAAAGTGACGTATAATTATTACGAGCAATTGAACGGCTACTCTCACCTAAAGTCATTGGGGATTGGGTATCATTTTTACCAAGGTCGCTATACGGATGCGATTTTAGAGCTTTTAGATACGAACAAAAAAACCATTATTCACATTCCCAATGTCAATTCGGGAGAATCCACAAAAGATAAGCATAGTGAAGTGGGCTATATTATTGATGCGATTGGAAAAGTAGATCATCAAGACCCTGAAACCGGTATTATTTATGTAAAACGCCATAGTGATGGCAAAGTCCTTAAAATTGCCGACTTGGTTGAGGAAAAAGACCGTTCAATTATTGATGCCACGCTAAGTAAGATATCAGAGCCCGACGACATGGATATTATAATCGCTCTTGGTAAAGCCAAAGAAGGATTTGATTGGCCCTACTGTGAGCATGCTTTAACCGTTGGGTATCGAAGCTCACTTACTGAAATCATTCAGATCATAGGAAGAGTTACCAGGGATGTTAAAGGCAAAGTTCACGCTCAATTTACCAACCTTATTGCCCAGCCTGATGCCAAGGACGAGCACGTACAATTATCCGTCAATAATATGTTAAAGGCTGTAACAGCGTCATTACTGATGGAGCAAGTGTTGGCACCCAATTTTAAGTTCAGAACAAAATTAACAGAAGATGACCTGCCAAAACCTGGTGAAATTAAAATTAGAGGGTTAAAAGAACCCAGCTCCAACCGCGTTAAAGCCATTTTAGAATCAGATTTAAACGACTTAAAAGCCACAATTCTGCAAGATGACACAATGTTAAAAGTGATGCCTGGAAATGTGGACCCTGAAGTCATTAATAAGGTGCTAATTCCTAAAATCATTCAAATTAAATATCCTGATCTTGATGAACTGGAAATTGAACAACTTAGACAATATGTTGTGGTTGATTCCGTATTTAAGAACGGGGAGATTAAAGAGAGTGGCGATAAACGGTTCATCCGAATGGCGGATCAGTTTATCAATATTGATGATTTACACATTGATTTAATCGATAAAATAAATCCCTTTCAAAAAGCCTTTGAAATATTGTCTAAAACACTCACCTCAACTGTGTTTCGATTGATTCAAGAAACGATTGATGCCAGCAGAATTAAAATGGACTTTGAGGAGGCTAAAATCTTATGGCCTAAAATTCAAGAGTTTATCCAAAGATACAACCGAGAACCTAATGTCCAATCTCTAGACCCACAAGAACGACGCATGGCTGAATGTGTTGTTTACCTTAAAAACGAAAAAAGAAGACGCCAAAATGGATAAAGATCAGGTTTTGGATGATATTTTTAAAAATGATCCACTTGGTCTTTTAGATATCAAGCCGAAACCGTCTTTAATAAAAGACGAAGACTCTCGGTTGTTAGAGGCTTTTGAAGAAATTAACCAGTTTGTATCAGATCATGACCGAGAGCCTTTGCAAAGTGGAGGTATTACCGAAAAAAACCTATATTTTCGTCTTAAGGGTATGCGTGAACAGTCGAATCTTCCTCAAGCCATCTTAGCAAAAGATTTTCACAATTTGTTTTCAGCCCCTACAAAGACCATAAAAATACCCGAATCGATTGATGATATTTTCTCAAGCGATGATTTTGGGGTTTTAGAATCAGATGATTCTATTTTTGAACTTAAGCATGTCCCCAAAGAACAAGATATGCCCGACTACATTGCACGTAGAAAGCCTTGTGACAATTTTGAATCGTTTGAGCCGTTGTTTATCCAGTGTCAAACTGAGCTTCGATCAGGAAAGCGAAGTTTACTTTCCTTTCGAAAAGAACAGCAAATTGATGAAGGACAATTTTTTGTTTTAAAAGGTGTTCTTCTTTATGTGGCATCTGTCGGTAATCGAGAGTTAGAGAACGGCAAGACAAATGCTCGTTTGCAATGTGTTTTTGAAAATGGCACAGAATCTGATATGCTGCTTCGGTCATTAGCAGCAGAGCTTTATAAAAATGGGAAAAGGGTTGTTTCTAATAATGCAGATGACCTAGCTTTATTTACATCTGAAAACTCAGAAGATGTATCAACCGGATATATTTATATTCTTCGATCAGAAAGCAAAGATCCCAAAATAAAAGGGATCGAAAACTTGTATAAAATAGGGTTTTCACAAATTAACGTAGAAGATCGAATTAAAAATGCACAACAAGATCCGACTTTTTTAATGGCACCTGTCGCTATTGTTTCTGTGTATCAGTGTTTAAATATGAACCCACAGAAATTTGAGCAACTTCTACATACCTTTTTTGCAAAGGTTTGTCTCAATATCGATATCTTCGATGAGTATGGAAAACGATATATACCTAGAGAATGGTTTATTGTGCCTCTCGAATCTATTCAAGTGGCTATTACACTCATTTTAAATGGTGAAATTGTTCATTATGTATATGATACTGACACTCAAAGCATCGAACTCACCCCCGAAAAGAAATAGAAGAAGGAAGAAGAGAAGCCCCGCCGGGTGGGGGCGGCGGGGCTGGTGACTTGTTTGAAGATGATTTTTCTTTTTTAATCTTTTGGTTTTCTCAGACTCCGATCGGCGCGTGGCCGGGCGCGCCGATCTCCGACACTATGTTTCAGTTCTAGCCTTTGTGTTATTGAAACTCCTTTTGCTTAAGCGAAAACCGCCTTGTGTCCCCCGCAGAGGGACTGAAGGGTAAATCGTATCAGTAGAGCTGAGAAAGTTTCGCTAGTGCGGGTGGGTGGGATTCACTGCTTTTCTGCAATATAAAATCCATAACTGTAATAGTTGTGATACTGATCGTATAGCGCAATCTCATGCTTCTCAGCTTCAATAATATCAGTGGCTTTTTTATCTGGGTTCTCATTTAAAAAGTCCTGAAAACGATGTTGAAGGGGCTCATAGTAATGGGTTGTCCAACATGATTTTGGTAGCGGAAAATAACCTTTCAATATAAATCCATTATTCTCAAGAATTTGGCTTTTCTCAGAGGCTAATGCAATATCGGGATATTCTGAATGCCAGTGCTGAGTCAACGCTTCGGGCCGGTTTTGGGTCAACCATGTGATTTCAGACACGGCTAAAATTCCACCAGATTTTAGAAAGGGCTGAAACATCCTAATTCCCGTTTCAAACCCGATATTATAAATCGCTCCTTCTGACCAAATAGCATCCAAGCTATTCGGTTCAAAAGGGAGTGAATCCATCGAGCAATTTAAAGAATGTATACGACGGTCTGACCCAGTTGCAATGGCGTTTTTTTGGAGCGTATCAAGAATATTCTGGAAACAAGTCTACAGCAGTGATATCGGCATCAAGCTCAGAGGCCAATACAAGTGTCGATGCACCAGTACCACACCCAATATCCGCAATACGTAATCGATTTGAACGCTCTGTTAATCCTGATAATTGAAGGGCGAGCCGAGTGTGTTCATCGCTACCAGGCCCTTGCCGTTTATTATCTCTATGTAGTGAAACCAATAGTGCTAATTCATCCATGTCAGTATTGTAGCTCAAAATTCGCTAGTAGTTCGACACAAAAACCAGTCTCT
>JAAELK010000357.1 GCA_024226935.1 Desulfobacteraceae bacterium | reverse complement strand
GTACCAATACCAAGACAGTACCAACACAGGGACAAGACAGTACCAATACCAAGACAGTACCAACACAGGGACAAGACAGTACCAATACCAAGACAGTACCAACACAGGGACAAGACAGTACCAATACCAAGACAGTACCAATACAGGGACAAGACAAGGCCAAGTATATGCCCGCTGTCCTGGACGATTCTATAAATAAGCCCCTGGTTCCTCCTGTTAAAAAGCCCAAGGCCAACGTAGAGCCGAAGGTAGATTTAAGCGGGCCCCAGGAAACCAGTAACAAAAATTCTTCTCCTGAAGCGATGGAAAAGACAGGAGATAAAGAAACCTCTCTAAAAAATGAACAAAAAGATATTGCTGAATTCGAGCCTGGCCAGGCCGTATCATGGGAAACCAAGACCAAGGGTATCCAATCCGGAACAATTATAAAACAGGATGGAAAACATTGGCGGGTTAAAAAAGATGATACTGGGAGGCAAACTTTAGTTAAAAATCCCTTTGCTAAAATATCCGAGGTTGTTGATGAATTTTTACCCGGGCAAACAGATGAAGTTTCACCAGCTCAAAATGTCGAATTGGAACAACCAGCTCAAAATGTCGAATCTGAAGGTCATGGTATCGTCGGCACATTAAAAAAGAAACTGACTGACCTTGAAAAACTCCAGGGAACCATGAAGGCTGCAAACAAAATTGCCAAAAGTAAAAATAAAACCAAAGATCTAAAAATAAAAGAATTGGTAAATATTGGTTTGTCTGAGAAATCAAGTAAAGGAATTTTAGAGCCGGATTACGCAGGTAGGATAGGTTTTCCTTCATATGCTCTTACAAATAACAATGCAACAATTAGGCGCACACGTTCTCGCCTTATAGAGCTTGAGTCCAAAGCCCAGGAGGAAACCACCGAGATTAATTTTGATGGCGAGATTATTTCAGATAATAATGCTATTGAAATTGAAAAGGCAGTTGATGAAAAGGCAGACGCAAACAAAGAAACAGAATATGTTGAGCAAAAAACGGAGAACAGCCATGGCACAAGCGACATTGGAACAACTCAAGAATCTCACCCCGGACCAGATACAAATAGAACACCCAAGCCTGGAAGCAGATTGGACAGCACATCTAACCTGGCTGATAGACAACAAACCCCAGTGGACACAACAGACGTTTTTATTAAACCGGAAGAAGTTGTGGCAAGCTCTGATGTCAGTGATACAAAAAGCCGCTCTCTCAAGGGCGATCAAGAAAAGCGAGGGGATACTGGCCCCGGATCAGATAGAAGAGATAATTTACAATCAGATAGTGGCCCCGCCGATCATGCTGGACGTGGAACCGATGGACGAAGAGATCCAGGAAAAGATAATGATTTGGAGCGACAACCTGTATCAGGATCCCGAAGAGGAAGAGATCTAAGCGATAAGAACCACCGTATTGATGAGAAGGATATTCTGGCCCCAGCCGGTCCTGAGTCTAAAATAAAGGCCAATATAAAGGCTATTCGCCTTCTTAAGAAATTAGAAAAAGCCGACCGTAACCCAACCCCCGCAGAAAAGAAAACCCTCGCCCAATACGTCGGGTGGGGGGCTTTTTCCCAAAAGGTTTTCAATAATAAATATTCCCAATTCCATGAAAATAAAGAAGGTAAAAGATTCCCTGAACATCATCTTCTTGGAAGTGCCTTTGATAAATATAAGCTATGGTTGGAAAAATACGGGAAAAAACTTCATCCAGGACTGAACGGTTTAATGACCCAGGAAGAATGGAACAGTGCCACCGGGTCCACTCTAAATGCCCACTATACATCTAAAGAAGTTATTTCCCAGGTATGGAGCCTCATAGAGAGATTAGGTCTCAAAAAAGGTCATGTCCTGGAACCTTCCGCAGGTGTAGGGCATTTTATGGGTATGGTTCCCCAGGGGATTGATGCATCCTTCCATGGAGTTGAAATGGATTCTTTAACCGGCCGGATCTTAAAAAAGCTTTATCCAGAATCCCATATCCAGGTTTCAGGGTTTGAAAATGCCCGGGGGCTTTCTAATAATTCCATGGATGTTGTTGTCTCTAACTTCCCGTTTGGTGATTACCAAGTCTTTGATAAAAATTATAAAGAATATTCGAAATGGAATATTCACAATTATTTTTTTGGCAAATCCATCGACATTGTACGGCCTGGTGGTTTAGTTGTTGGGATTACCTCCCATCATACCTTGGATGCCGTCAGCAATGGCAAAATCCGAAAAACAATGGGAGAAAAGGCTGATCTGATCGGGGCAATCAGGTTACCCATGAGTGCATTTAAAAAAGATGCCGGAACCGAAGTTGTCACGGATATTATTGTTTTCCGGAAAAAAGATGGTACAGAACAGATAGGGGAAAGATTCCGGTCTGCAGGTGATATTAAGATAGGTAAAGAAACTGCTCATATCAATGAATATTTTATTGAAAATCCGGATATGATCCTAGGCGAAAACTCCATGCAGGGGTCCATGTACGGCGGTAATGAATATACGGTCCTCCCGGCATCCGGCGAACTTTCCGAACAGATTGCAAAGGTCGTTGAAAAATTTCCTGAAAACATCATAGGTGAAGGCCGGGCAGAAACTCACCAAGAAGAAGTATACGCCAAAGAGGACATGAAAGATGGAGTTCTTACCATCTTCAATGGTAAAGTCCGGACCGTAGAAAATGGCAAACTTGTTGAGCCTACTGCTAAAAATACCAAGGGCCAAATAGTTAAAGTTTTGAATACAAAAAGCCGTATAGATCGGGCAACCGCCTATATTCAACTAAGGGATACAACCCAGGCTCTTATTAAAAAAATGCTGCTTCCTGGAGTTTCTGACCAGGCAATTGAAAAAGATTTGAAAGGTCTTGATGCCCAATACGATACCTTCGTAAAAAAACATAATTTTCTTAATTCCACAGGCAATTCTTTTTTACAAAAGATTGATAATGATTTCCCCATTGTCGATGCCCTTGAAAATATTGATATTGAAGCGACTTCAAATGGACTACAAAAAAAGATTTTTTCTAAAGCGGATCTTTTAAAAAAAAGAACCATATTCCCCTTCACTGAACCAGATAGCGCTGACAATATTACAGATGCCATTCCCATCTCTATGATTTATAAAAACAAAATTGATACGGCTTATATTTCAAGACTTACCGGGATGAATGAGGATCTGGCGCGAACAGAGATACTTGAAAAACAATTGGCATATGTGGACCCTGAGACAGGTATGCTTGTTACTCCTGATCAATACCTTTCCGGCAATGTGAAAAAGAAACTCCAGGAAGCCAAAAAAGCCGCTAAAAAAGGAAACCATTTTAATCAAAATGTTCAAGCCCTGGAAGATGTGCAGCCGGAAGAACTTGATATAGAATTTATCTCTTTTAAATTAGGCTCCACCTGGATACCGGCAGAAAATATTCAGGATTTTGTTAAACATTTGGTTGACCTTGATGTTGATGTTAAACAAATCCGAACCCAAGAGAATAGTACATGGCAGTTTAAATTAAAAAAAGGCGAATACTTAAATACCAAGGCAACTAAAATTTGGGGCACAACAGGGGCAGACGCCATTGACTTAATCAAGGATGCCTTGAATCTTAAAAGGTCAAAGGTTTATGTGCCTTTTTACCCCCCAGGTGGTGGAAAGCGAACCCTTGTAGAAGATAAAGAACAATCCCTGGTAGCACAAAAGAAACAAGAAGAAATTCAGAAGGAATTTAAAACATGGGTAAGGTCCAGCGATAAATGGGCCGGGCCTATGACCGAAGCATACAACACTGAGTATAATGGATTTGTTCCCAGGAGCTTTAAAGTTCCAGAGATTGATTCCTTTCCTGGAGCCAATCCGGTGATAACACTCAGAGATTTACAAAAAAAGGCTGTTGGCCGATGCCTCCAGGAATCCACTCTTTTATCATACGGTGTAGGCACTGGTAAAACTTTTACCTTCGTAACCCTTGCAATGGAAATGCGCCGGCTTAAAACTGCTAAAAAACCAATGCTGGTTGTCCAGGGTTCTACGGTTCAACAATTTGCAAAAGCCTTTAAGCTGCTTTATCCACAATCAAAAGTATTGATACCCAACGATGCCCAAAGGAACGCCAAGAACAGAAAGCGGTTATTGTCCCAAATTGTAACCGGAGATTGGGATGCCATTGTTATCCCTCATTCTTTTTTTGACGGAATAGCCGATGATCCGAAGCGGGAAAGAGCATTGATTGAAGAGCAGCTTGAAGAACTGGAAGCCGCTATGGAGGGTGCAGCCGAGGCAGATGGTAAAAACGCTCCTACTGTCAAACAGATGGAAAAAGCAAAAAAGAAAAAGGCTAAACGCTTAGAAACATTGTTGGATAGACGAACCGATGACACCATATTCTTTGAACAAATGGGGATTGATGCCCTTTTGATTGATGAAGCCCACTCATATAAGAGATCCGAATTTTCTACAAAGATGGGAAACATCAAAGGCATAGATAGTGGGGCTTCCCAAAAAAGTTCCTCTCTTCTTTTAAAATCAAATTTTATCAGGGAAAAAACCAACAATAAAAATATTATCCTGGCCACCGGTACTCCGATTTCAAATACAACCGCAGAGTTGTGGACTATGATCCGGTATGTAAAGCCGGAGCTGTTAGACGAATACGGGGTATCATTATTCGATGATTTTGCCGCAAACTTTGGAGATACATCCGTTACCACCGAAGAAACCGATACAGGGGGGTTTAAAGAGGTTGAACGGTTTAATAAATTTGTAAACGGTCCGGAACTTCTCACCTTGTTTCATTCTGCTTCTGATGTTGTCTTAACCCAGAATGCAGGGCTTAATTTACCGCCCATCATTGGTGGCCAAGCTGAATCGGTTGTCATAGAACGAAGCGAAGAATTAGGTGAGTACATAGAAGAATTAAGAGAACTGAGAGCTTCTTTTGAAAGGATGACCGGTAAGGAAAAGATGGAAAACCGGCACATCCCCCTTTTAGTCTTCGGTCGTGCAAAAAAAGCGGCTATAGATTTAAGACTGATCGATCCTGTAAAATACAAGGATGATCCCAACAACAAGCTAAATCAAGTGGCAGATAATGTTTATGATAAATGGAAGAAATACGCAAAAACTAAAGCCACACAAGTTCTTTTTTTAGATAGCTACCAGGACGCCACAAGACAGTTTAATGCTTACCATGAGTTACGCCGCCTCATGGAAAAACGGGGTATCCCCCGTAAAGAAATTTTGCTTATTTCAGAAGCGAATAACGACACCCAAAAAGAGGCCATGTTCCAGAAAATCCGGGAAGGATCCGCAAGGGTTATCATAGGATCAACGGCCAAGTTGGGTGTCGGGGTAAACATGCAGGATAAGTTAATAGCTGCCCACCACATCGATGTGCCTTTGCGCCCGTTGGATATAGAACAAAGAAATGGACGAATAGGAAGGGAAGGCAATACCAATATGGATGGGATATATATTATTAATTACGGGGTTAAGAACACCCTGGATTCTGTAATGTATGACCGTCTCATAAAAAAGCAAAAATTTATTGATCAGATGTTGAACGGTGATATTAATGGCCGGGAGTTCGATGATCCCCTGGGCGAAGAACAGATTTCTTTTGCAGAAATGCAAGCCGCTTTTGCCGGTAATCCCCTGCTATTCGAAAAAAGTGATGTTACCATTAAGATAAAAGAGTTGGAGATTCTTGAAAATTCTTATGTACGATCGATCTCCACAGCAAAAAAAGAAATCCGACAAAGAAACAAAAACTTACTCATTGCCAAGGACGATTTAATCACGGCAAAAGAAAAAGCAGAACAGGCTGTAAAAGATTTTCCGGAGAATGGGCCCCGGCGTTTTGAGGTTAATGGCAAAGAACTTTCTCAAAAAGATTTTTTAAAACGATTGAAGAAATTTATTGCCAATGCTGACGCCCAGATAAGACAACTTTATGACGGTCGGCCCGCAAGGGCTGCAATGCGAATGATCGAGGATGAAGAGGGCAGACAGACGGATCGGGTAAAACTCAACGGATATGATGTTGCAATCAAAATCACTCCAGGATGGGAGTTAACCAAGCGTAAAAATAAAAAAGGTCAGATAAGCCTTGCTGCTCTTGACAAGGCCGGTGATTTATCTATTTCCATTACCAAAAATCAACAACACTTTACCCATTTTTCTTCACCACAATTTACAAAAAATTTAAATTCCAAATTACAAAAGATTAAAGATGGACCCAATAATATTGAGGCATGGATAAACGAAACTAAAACAGAATTGTCCAATCTTAAAAAAGTAACTGAAAAAACCTTTGAGCAAAAGGAAGATCTTCAAAAATATCGGGATCGATTAAAAGAAATTAATATAGAACTTGAATCAAGTAATGTTAACACCGAGTCAGAAGAAAACACGCCTGATATTGACTCAGACCAAGATGATAGCATAACCTTTGCCAAGAAGAAGAAAACCTTAAAACAGGAGGGAAAATATGGTCAAGGCACTATTACGCCATCTTCGAGACGTTTGGTATTGGCAATGCGCAAGATGGGCTTCAAGGCCCAGGACGGGGCCTTCAAAGAGGTTCAAATGCCTAACTCAATGGTGCGACGAACAGGAAGAATTGCAGCGATCTTCAATAAAAAAATCACCTTCATCGAAAACACCATCCGAGATAGAATAGATTTTGAGGGGGTCACAATCGCCCAGGCCCCCAACACACTTTATATAGATGCAGCTACCACAAACCCAGTTTTACAGATAGCTGCCCATGAACTGCTACATTCCATAAGAAGAACAAACCTACCCCTTTACTGGAAACTCAGAAACAGTGTTTTTCCCCAGATCAAACATATCAACCAATATAAAAACCTATTGGCAGAAAGGGACGGTAAAACGCCTGATCAAGTGACAGATTTTAATCTCTATGAAGAATTGATAGCAGATTTTGTAGGTGAACATTTAACAGATACCCGGTTTTGGTATGATCTTAATAGCCGAGTTCCTAAGCACTTCAAAGCGATTGCATTTAAAGTAAAAACTTTTTTCAAAAATCTTTTGCGAAAACTCAAAAGTTATAATTACTCTGAAGATAAAGACGACAAAGCTGATTATTATTTCCAAGATATCCAAAAAGTCATTAATACCGTTGACCAGGCTCTCCGAGATTATACAAAAGAGAATGTATCCAAAGCACACGACATATCAAACGATTCCCCCACATTTTTAAAACAATCTAACAATGAAAATTTTGAAGAACAGGAAGATACTTTTTTCAAAAAAGCTTCCGATCTTTTCGTTGGGAATCTTAAACACCGGAAAGACAAAGGCGATAACTATGAAGAAGATATTTCTGCCATGGCTCACATTTTCAAAACCACCATGTATAATGCCGAAAAAATAGGCGGGGCATACAAACGCCTTTGGAATGCTATAAGAAAGCAAAATGATCATAAATTTAATGCTCAAAGGAAGCTATGGTATGAGGGGGATCATTCTCTCCTGGAATCTTTCAAGGAGTTTGCCCAGAAAAATAAAGCAGAATACAAAAAAATTAAAAGTTATCTCACCCAAAGGGATATTGAAAGAAAAGGCTTTATTGTTAAGAAAAAAGGGGATGAATTTGAACTTTTGCACTGGAAAAAGAAGAATGGAATCCGGCAAAAATTAGGGGTATATGCTGATAAAGAAATGGCTTGGGAAGATGCTATTGCAATTGAAGCGGAGGAGTCTGGATTTTCAGAAAAAGGCCGAGCAGCTTTAATTAATTTCAGGAGGATGTCCCATAACCTATATCACCACTTCGCGAGAAATCTGGAGGAAGCAATAAGCGCATATGAGAAAGCCGGTCAAGCATTGCCCCAGATTATCATTCAAAATGAGGATGGTAGTGTTAGCATTGATCTAAGAGCAGCCGCCGACAGAATGGGGGATCTGAGAGGTTCATACTTTCCCCGGTTAAGAAATTCCGGGAAATGGAGAGTAATCGGATCCAAATCAGGATCCGCAAACAAGATGCAATTTTTTGATACACGCCGCCTTCCTGGAGGAGCCAATACCTACCGGGCAGAACTTGAACGGAAAGGGTACGCAACAAAAATAGAAAAGGTTGGTAAACTTCCCGAAGATCTTTTTAGCACCCTGGAACCTCTCTTAGCTCAACAACAAGTCTTAAACAGCGCATTAAAAGACATGAGCAACAATGACAAACAAAGGGTTCTTGAAGATGCAAATATTAAAGCCTCCTGGAGGGATGATGTTTTTGTTCTGTCAGGAAGCGGAGTTTATAGTCCGGACATTGAACAAGCGGTCAAACATTTAGGCGGTGAATTTAAAGAGATCTTCCTAAAAAATTCATTCAAAGGTGAAATTGTTTTTGAAGATATTGCTGAACAAAATCCTGATGAGTTTGAACAAAAAGTCACTGATGCAATAATCCATTCAGGCGGCTTAGAAGTTGACATGGATCTTGCTTTTGCCAATGCCATGGTAAAGCAATATGACACAGTTTTAAAAGGCCGGGGGGCAAGGTCAAGGATGATAGCTCGAAGTGACTCCAGGGGGGTAGATGTTGTCCAGGGATATGAGACTGACCCGGTGATCGCTATAACTTCCGCAATGCAAGCTGCCGCAGGAAGTGAGGCCAAGGCGATGGTGGCTAAAGAAGGGACCGCCACAATCGCTGGCCGGGATGTTTCCTGGAAAGAGTTTAAAGATCGATCTGAATCAGAAAAGATTGAAACACTTGAAGAAGAACTCAAAGATCTTAGCCTCAGCTCTCCGGAAGATGATGTAAGGAAAGAACAATTGAAGAAAGACCTTACTAAAATTCGGCAAAGCCTTATTAATTCCTACGGGTTATCTCCCAATCATATTATTAAAAAACAAAGAGAGATTAAAAAGATCCTGGACGAAATGAAATCTCTTACTAAATGGTCTGATATTAAACAAGCACAAGATTTAAAAACACAGATTACGCAGGCAAAAACAGGACTTTACGAAGAGTATTTGGCTTTTGTGGATGAAAGAAAATTGAACGCAAAAACTCAACCTAAAGCATATTCTGAAGCCACCGCAGCATTAAAGGATATTCTTAAGAATCAGGAGTTTGCAGACAGGGTTTTGGGTACTTTGAAGGGGTTAGCTGTGTGGCAATATCTTGGATTGCGGGTCAGTTCTGCCGCCGTTAATGTAACGAATATGGGGTTTGGAGTACCGGCGGCAATAAACGGTGAAACGGATAATCAGGTTCCCTTAAGGAAAGCGTTGGCACATATTGCCAGGGCCATGAAAAACTTTACCCTGCACCGTGCCGGAAAACTTGATGGTGACCAGAAGATGGTTTTTGATGAAATCCGGGAGAAAGGTTGGGATTCTCCTGTGTTTAATCAGGAAGCTTTTGATGTATTATCCGGCAGGCTTGGGAGAGGGTGGAGCTTTGCCCTGGAAAAATCCATGTGGCTGTTTGGAAAAGCCGAAGAGTTAAATAGAGCGGCAACCATTGCAGCCACATACTTTAGCATGAAAGAGCAAAGCCAGGGATCCTGGGATCATGATGCAATGATGGAGAAGGCCAAAGATATTTCTGACAAGGCCCATGGTGATTATTCCAAGGCAAATCGGCCTTTCCAAATGCGTGGTGAGAATCTGGCCGGGCATATCTTACAGGCAAGTTATGTTTTCCATACTTTCGAGCATAACTATCTTCAGGAAATGTACCGTCTTGGGTGGGACAAGAAACAATATAAAGCAGCCGCTTATATGGCCCTTTCCCCGGCTATTTTTGGAATTGGTGCCACATTGCCCATTGGGATTGCAAAAGCCTTGTCAAGCGCATTTGGGGGTGATGATCCGGAAGAAAAATTGATTAAGCTGGCTGAATCCTCATTTGGTATGGGGGATGTTGCGAGGAACGGTATCATGGGTATTGGTGACCATGGCGTTAACTTGAGGGGATCCTTGGCTACAAGGTTTGGTGTACCAAATGCCTTCGCTGATATTTTCGGGGCCCCAGGATCTGTTGTATCAGATTGGTGGGAAGGCGGTAAGAATATTACAAAAGGGCATTATCAGGAAGGCTTTGAAAAGATATTACCAGCCGCCATAGGTAACGTGTCAAAAGGATATAGAGAATCGACAAGCGGAGTTACAACGAGATCCGGTTCTCCTGTCTTTTGGGGCAAGGATCAGCTCAAAGGCGATTCAATTGATATGATATTAAGAATGCTCTCTTTTAATCCGACAAATATTTCAAAAAAGAAAGAGATCCAATGGAGCGAGTACAAGACTAAAGTTCGGTACAGGGCAAAAAAATCAGAAATTATTAAGAAGTTTAAACGCCAAATGAATATAGCAATTGATAAACGTAATAGGCATGATATTCTTAAGATTAAAGCGGATATCAGGGATTTTAATGCCGAGATAAAAAACAAAAAACTTACCCGGTTTGGGTTGCTGATAACAGACAAAAGTCTTAAGGATGCAAGACGGCGGAATGTTAAGGCACCTAAGCGAGAACGATTAAGAAAAATATCTGCCTAAATATTAATGAATAGAAAATGAGGATGCCATGACTATCAGGGAAATTATAATTGCAATAAAAGAGATATGCAGGACTTTTACCATTGAAGATTTCGGCATGATTAGTATTACTGCCACGGTTTCTTTGATAGGCAATTTTTGTACCGGGTTAATACCGTTTTTAGCTCTTGCTGTGATGATTTATCAGTTAAAAATACAAAAGGCTAGATTAAAAACAGAACGGCTGAAACTTCAGAACGAAGTAGAAGATACAAAATAATGGCTTGGCCATGGGTAACAACAATTTCTAAAGCAATTGATGAGGTATTTGGTCTTGTCAAAGAACCCATTGTAGAATGGCAGAAAAGAAAAACCATTAAAGTGCAAGCAGATACTGAAGTTGCCAAACTCTATGCAGTTGCCACGGTAGAAAAAGCCAAGGCAATTGTTGCGATGGCAAAGAACGGCCAGGTGATTGACGCGGATTGGGATACCAGGGCGCAAGAACAAGCAAAATTTTCATGGAAAGATGAAGCATTGCTGTTGTTGTTATTTTCCCCGGTGGGAGTTCTTTTCCTTTCCGCTTTTTTCCCGGTCAAGTATCAGGCTCAGATTATAGCTGCCGTTAAAGCCCTGGAAGAGTTCCCCACATGGTATGTTGTAATGTTGTTAGGAATTGTGGCTTCGGTGTTTGGGTTGCGCTGGCTTATTGGCCCCCTTGTGCAAAAGATTTTAGGGAAAAAGCCCGATTCATTTTAAATGGATCGCTCAGATTCACCATACCCGCACTTGAGATCACCGCACCTGATATTCGATGCTTCAAAAACACGGACCCCGGTCATTGTCAAAATATCAATTGTCATTCATTCTTTAACGCCGGTGACGTTGCCTTTTTCATAATTAAGTTGAGCTTTGTTTCTGACTGTCAGGCGAAGCAATTTGATTTGCTGATCATTGAAGTACTTTATCCCGTCAATGTTTTTGATCTGCTTAACCTTTTTCACAACTGGGAATTTGATAATTGCTCTTTCCATTGTACCTCCTGTTTTTGACTGGAATTAAAAATATGAAAACCCCCATGGTTGCTGAGCATGGAGGCTTGATGAAAATGTTACGATTTTCAAACAGTATAGCAAAAAAACAGAGAATTTATCAATATTATCAATTGGTTGAGCTTCTATCATAGAATTGAATAGTTAAAATTTAAAACAAAAACTGAATAAGCAATATATAAAACGTTTAAGTTTTTTACTAAAGATATATCAATCAAGTGAATCGAGCTTATAATCTTTTCTGGGCTTGACTCTTGTAATTAAAAGAAATAAACATACCATAATCATTTGCTATGTTTTTGAACAGCATAGCAATCTATTGGTGTTGTTATTAATATATTATTAGGAACACGCATGACATCAAACCGAGATCTTTATAAACAGCTTCAATCAGGACGATCAATTTTCTATCTAGCAGATTTTCATGTTCATAGTCCTGCATCTGCTGATATTCGACTTTCACCAAGATTTGAGAATTTACCAGATGAGCATAGAAAATTACTAGATAGCCTAACAATTAAGGATACAACAGATCAGATACAATACGAGACAAAAGTGTTAGAAGCATTCCCTCCAAATGTATTCTATGATTCAATATTAAACCGCCGTAATGAAATTACAGAGAAAAATAATACAACAGAAGGTCTGGACTGGGCTATTTTAGCTATTACCGATCATAATGTTTGTGAATATGCCTGTAAACTTTCATCTCATGCTTGGACATTGTTAAAAGATAATCGTATTATAATTATGCCTGGAATTGAACTTAGTGTGAAATATATAGTACCGGGTACTGAAGAATATGCGAAAGTTCATTTGCTCTGCATTTTTAGACCAAACACATCAAGCTCAGATATTCGTATCGCTATTACTAATGCCTCTAACAATACAAGCTGGAAGTTTGGTGAAATTTTAGATATTAATTCTTTACCTGAATTTGTTTACAAGCTTCGCCACCATAGTGAATATCCAAGTATTTGTATCGCTGCGCATGTTGGTTCGAGTTCTGGAGTACAAAATGAAACTAAAAATGTTATGTTATCAAGGTTAGATGCCGCAATAGCACGCATCCGTGCTGAAATTGAGTCCGGAGTGCAGCCGGATACTATAGAATTAGAAAAGAACCTTGAATCTCTCCTAGAACAACATAATAATCATGATGACATCTCACTTGAGATACTTTCTTTGATCGGGCAATGTGGTTTTGATGCACTTCAAATTCGTGGAAAACATGATGAAGTTCATTATAGAAGATTGCATCGCTATCAGGATGATTTTGGCCGTGCAGTTCCTATCATCTGTTCTGATGCACATAGTGTGCTGGATGTTTTTGTTTCAAATAATCAACTACCTCATATAAAACTTTCATCATTATCGAACAAACTTACTGAAAAAGAATTATTTGAATCTGTTAAAAATTCATTAAGGTTAGGAGAGACTCGAATTAGTTTTCTTCCTGAGAAGATTCCCTTGAGATGGATCGCTGGCATCGAAATCAGGCCGGACACAGGTATTTCAGAAGGATTTTGGCCATTTGAAAAGTCTGTTCATAATGAATCCACTTTTACACTATCTTTTTCTCGGAATTTGAATTGTATTATAGGTGGTCGAGGATCTGGTAAAAGTGCGGCCTTAGAAGCTCTATCTTTTGTATCATCTCAGGCTGATTTTGAAAATCAAATTAATAAAAAGGACGAAAATCTACCTGACTTCTACAGTCGTGCAAAAGCGACTCTTTCTATGTGTGATCTGACTTTATGTTGGCAGTTTATAGGAACTGAAAAAGCTGAATCTCTTAAAAAAGGGGCTTTGTTCGCTTCTCGTTATTTCGATCAAGATGGACATCACAAACCAATTTTATATTCAGATATCAATAACATTGAATTATTACCAGAACAAGTTCCAGAAATATCTGTACAGTACTATCGGCTTGGAGATATTGAAAAGCAGGCCGATCCAAAGAAATTAAGAAATCTTTTTGATAAAATATGTGGGAAGGGAATACAAGAATACAAAGAGAAAATAGACACACTTATCGAAGAACTATCTATTCAACGTTTTGAGATTGTAAAACTTAGTGAAAAAATGGTGAATTTAACCAAAGAAGGAGCTCCCCTTAGAGAATACGTTCATCGTAAAAAATTGTTTGATGATGTAAATGTTTTAGATGTACGGGAAGCCTATGCAGAGATTGATATTACGTCAGGTACCGAAGATTCAGTCATCAAGGCATTAGAAGATTGGCGTATCATTTTTGATGATTCTAATTTATCGGAGATTACCGACGCTACGGAAAGTTTTTTTGATTCACTTCATAATTCAACTCTTGATGAAAAAAATAATATAAAAAAATATCATGAAAGATTAGAAGAAATAAGCCGTTCCGGTAATGGAAATGAGGAAGTTAATAATACTTATACTCAGAAAATATATAATCGAATAAATTTATTAGATGGTGATTTTAACGATGTAGAAAAAGATTTAAATTTAATTTTGAAAGATATTTCCAAAAAAGGAAAAGATGCTCGAGATAATCTTGCCGCCAAAGGTTTTCCAACTGGTGGAAAAGGTCGTGAAGCAAAAAAGAAAGCTTATGATAAAGCTGTAGAAGACTTAAAATCTTATTGTGATCTATTAGACGAATGGAATAAATTAATTAATGAACGAAAAGTATTAGCAGGAAAGTTAAAAAGGGAATGCGAAGGTCGAAGTGATCTCCGCAAGATAACGGCTGAAGATATAACGAATCAGTTAAAACGAGATTTAGAAACCTCAGTACTTCAAGTCGAAGCTGATGCCCAACCTCAAGTGGATAAAGATATTTTCGAGAAGTGGCTAAATAAATATTTTACTCCACCGTCATTTAGATATAGAGACAAGAGATTTTCAGCACTCTTAGAAAAAGGATTAGAACCTTCTAAACTCTGCGAAATTTTACTACAGAATGGAACTGATGGCCATGAATTTTTAATTATTAATCGTTCTCGGGCCGAGTATGGAGGTATTGATGAATCTAATGCAAAAAAGCTTGTGAATCACAGTAGAGGACGTTACAGATTAGAATGTGAAACAAACAAATCAGACGTAGAAATAGAGGTTTGGAATGGTCTTCCTAATGAAATAAAAAAAGGGTTATATACATTTGCAGTTGACGAGAAATCATTCAAGCTTGACGCTGTACTTCAACTTGATGAAATCATATTTGATGATCTTCCAGATATTCGTCTTAATGATAGACCAACTGACCCAAAAAGTAAGCCACGATCAATAAAAAGGTTATCTCCAGGCCAACGTTGTAGTGCTATATTACCAATATTATTGCTCACCGGGCTATCTCCTTTAATAATTGACCAGCCTGAAGATAATATGGACAATCGTTTAATTCGTCAGGTAATAGTAAATATACTTTCAAGTATAAAACTTAGACGCCAAGTCATTCTTGCAACTCACAACCCAAATCTTCCAGTATTAGGAGATGTTGAGCAAGCCATCATACTTCAGGGAGTCGGTGAGAAAGAATGTCAAATCAAATCAACAGGGGATCTCGATTCAGGTGAAGTCGTCCACCATCTCACCGAGGTCATGGAAGGTGGTAGGGAAGCATTTCAATACAGGCAAACAATATATCAAGCTCATTGGCCAGGTCCTATTGATTTAAATCAAACCGATTTTACTGAATGAAAATTTAAAAAGAAACATTCTTTATTTTGTAGGTGCAGAAACTGCTATTACGCTTGAGATCTCCTCATAATTTTTAGCCGTTGGCATTACAAACAAACAGGTCCCTTTACTCCTCAACGCCCATAATTCGCCCAGAGCTTTCTTTTCCTTCGTGTCATCATTCCACAGATGCCCACCTTTGTACTCAATCACCAAAGCACGGCCATCTTTTAATTTGCAGACAAAATCAGGATAGAACTTGTCCGTTGATGTTTGTAGCCAAAAAGACTGATTCGGATGTCTCACAGGGTTTCTAACCCAAAATTTAATATTATCTAACTGATCAATGAACTGTGCACACTCAAATTCTTCTCCTTGTGCTTCCAGATCACCAATTTCCGGATAATAATGCTTTTTAAATTCATATCTACCACGGTAAGCCTTTGAAAATGAATATTTTCGGGGATCAACAGCGAAAGAAAAACAGATATCAGAGGTAACGGTTACTGCCACATTTTCATCAAATAATAATGATTGATAAACCTTGTGCCGGTTGTCCTGCCGGTGTTGATTGATCTTCTTTTCAACTGCTTTTTTGAGCCGATATTTATCAAGGACAAGCTTATCAAGAGACATATTCCGCTGTTCAATAAGAGTCTGGACAAGCTGGGTTAGAAAAATACCAGTATCTTGTGGGGAAATGTCGATGTGTGGGATGTTGCGGTCAAGCCAAACAACAAGCCCGGCAATGTTCCAGTTTACGTCACTTGTAAAAAGTTCCATTTGGCTTTGCAACTTAGATACAAATTGGGCAGCAACCTTACCCTCTTTAGTAATATCAATTTTACCGCTTTGGGCGTCCGGTCTTCTATCTGAATATTCTTCCTCGGCAAGTAAGGCATCACATTTTGCCAGTTCCCAGGGATGATCAAGAAAATGTGTTTCTTCGAATTGTTCAAAAAGATTTCCCTGCTTGATCGACAATACTGGTAAAGAAAAGGGTATCTCTCTTTCAGACGGTGTACGTTTTTCCTCTTCTGGATTTTTTCCAGTGGAAACAAAGAACACCTTATCAATACTCGCTTTACCTTCCCTTGTGTTACAAATTTTTTTTATCTCTTCTCTTTCTTTTTCACTCATTTCTCCATTAAAAGATAATTTTTTCTCAGTATCATCAAATGTAACCTTTTTGCGAGTTTCTTTGGAGAGTTTTTCAATCTTTGGTTTCTCTAATATTTTTACCGTGACTACACCCATGAATGGCTCAATTTTTCCAAAAGGAAGGTCTGGTTGCACTTTCTTACCAGAGATAATCAGGTCTTTTGCCTCCTGTTTTTCAAAGCCACTTTGCACAAGAGCATCGGTCAAGGTATTGGCAACCTCAGAAAAGCTATTCGAAGTTGCAAAGGCATAGGCCATATTAAGGTTTTCATGATTTTTCCATTTTGCCTTTGGTAGACGCATTACTCGCCCCAATATCTGTTCAATGGCCGTTGCCGAACGAGATTCCGCCACACTGCACAACACGTAGGCAAATGGGCAATCCCAGCCTTCCCGCAAGGCTTGAATGGTTATAATATAGCGAATTGGCACGTCAGTATCTAAAATGTCTATTCCTTGAAGTTCTTTGGTCGCACCAGTAGCAATAGCAATTTGTTCTTCTGAAATTTTATGATCAATTATCAAGCATTGTTTTACCACATCCACGGAAAGAGTGTCTTGCCCTTTTCGTTGCGCTTGCGCTTGTATCAGCATGACCGGGCGAATATATTCACCAGTTTGCTGCCGTTCCAAATTAGCGGTTTTTTCAAGTCCATTTCGACAATTGATGGCATCGGAAAGCAGTTCTTTCCATTCCGGTCTGGTATCAAGACGGATCGGCATTTTTATCATTTGTGCGGATTTGAGATCGGCGGCAGATGCGCTATATAAAATATTGCTGGCATGCTCTTGTCTGGCAGGTGTAGCGGTAAACTCGATAATACAGGATGGGTTGAAACGGGCCAGAGTTTCAAAAGAAAGGTCTGTTCTGGAGTTATGCGCTTCATCTACAATGATGACCGGCCTTCTCAATCTTAAGACATTAGCAAGGGAATGGATGGTGTTACCACCTTCTCCTTTTTCAAGAGTGTCAGCAACGTGAGGTGGAATCCCATTAAAATGATCCATCAAGTCACCGGAATCCCGGTACACCCTCCGACCAACCGTATCTTCCACTCGGAATGCCTGCATAGTTGTTACAATAATAGTAGTTTCACCATCAAGCTGGGCTCGTTTTACATATAGGGCAGATTCTATATCAAGAACGCTCACCGAACCAACAGTTGATTCCAAAGCCTGTCGGTATGGATGGTTGCTATTGCTCAAAGCCTGAATGGTTTGTTCAAGAATGGCATTGGAAGGAACAAGCCATAGAACAACCGGACTTTCAGTCTGAATAAGTTCCTTCGCCGCAACTCCAATACTATGGCAAGCAACGATGGTCTTACCGCCACCTGTGGGAATCCGCAAACAGACATAAGGGAGACCCGGCAATTCTCCCACCTCATTGTATGGAATGTGTATTCCTTGCCGTAAAGTTTTGGGAGTCACTGAGTAGAAAGAAACATTACTGTCTCCGGTTTTCGAACACTCCTGAAAATATTCGTGCAAGGCATCTAAGGCCCATTCCTGATAGTCTTTAAGTACAAACATCAATCCACCTTCAATTCATAGGGAATCTGACGGAAAATTATATTTTCCTGTTTTAGCCGAGTCAATCCAATTCTACAACTTGTTCCATATACTATTTTAGGGCCGTCATAGGGCGGTAAGTCGACAAGAACTGCACGGGTAATGGCATTGCCTCCTTGTGGGGTTTTATCACCTAAAACACCGTTATAAAGCAAATAAACAGCAGTACCATTATGTATGCTAATAAGTGGTGATTTGCCAGAAATGTCGTCCGTCAATGGAGAGCCAGTTTCTTTGAAGAATACAAACCGAGCAAGGTCGATAAAGGAAACACTTTTAGTAATTTGACCAGTGCTATCGAAAAGAGGGGAGTCTATGTTGCAATACTTAATGCTTCCACCCAGACCAGGCATTTTTTCTTTGACCTGATGCTCCCCATATACTTTTAACTCATTATTTTTAAATTCTTTTTTTATGTTTGTGTAATTTTCTTTATTGCTTTTTTCGATATCCTCAATTTCTTTAATATATTCAGGTATATTTTTTAAGTTTCTCAGATTTAAGACGACGTTATATAATTCTTCTCGTTTCTTTCCTTTAAAAGGATATCCTTCAATAATGTTTCTCACCCTTCTTGCAGTGATATTTTTAGCAACATTTTCATCAAGTTCAACAAGAATACATTTTCTATTTCCACCATCTTTTGCATTTTGCTCAAAGACTGCTTGAGCGGTTGCACCAGAACCGGCAAACGAGTCAAGAACTATCGAGTCCCTATCTGTTGCAATTTGCAAGATCCTTTGAATCAGTTGCCAAGGTTTTGGGGTGTTAAACAGTTCTTCTTCTAATTCGCCAAGAATTGATCGTAATTCTGTTTTTGCTCCTGAGTTAGTACCCGCAAATTTATGAAGCCACCATGTCGAAGGAACGACACCATCTTTTGCTTCTAATAAGAATTTTTTAATTCGGGGGCTATTATTCCCGGTCAATCCCCACCATACACGGTTATCGTTGTTAAGTTCCCATAATTTATTTTCTTCCATTCTCCAATATGTACCTTTAGGGGGACCTTCAATTTTGTCTCCTCCTGGGCATATAATACTATAAACTCCTTTGCTATAATAATTTCTTGATTGGAGAGCGTTAGTAGTCCAAACTCCTCTATGGTCATTGTCAGGATTAGAGTAGTCCTCTTGTGTTTTTAATCTTCTTGGTAATAAATTTCTTTCCCATTTCTTTTTATTCAAGGCATAAACAATTATATAATCATGCATCTCAGAAAAATGACGAGCACTATTTTTCAATGTGTATATTTTTTGCCAAGCAATTGATGTAATAAAATTATTTTGTCCAAAGATATCATTCATTAGCAAACGCAAGGATGCTACTTCATTATCGTCTATAGATACAAATATAGCACCATCTTCAGATAGAAGTTGTTTAAGTAAAACTAGTCGAGGATACATCATGCAAAGCCATTTGTCATGGCGTGAAAGGTCCTCTGACTGAGCACCAACAACCCTCCCTAGCCATTCTTTTATTTCAGGGCTGTTCACATTATCATTGTAGATCCATTTTTCATTTCCTGTATTATAGGGGGGGTCAATATAAATACATTTCACTTGTCTGGCGTAATAGGGCAACAGTGCCTTCAAGGCCAAAAGATTGTCACCTTGGACAATCAAATTTTCACTTTCCGGTTCGCCCACTGATAATTCAGGGTCGCACTTGAGTAGGTGAAAGGGTACTTCTTTATGATGATTTACTACGGCCTTTTTACCGATCCAATCTAACGTAGGCATTTGCGCTCCATATTAAACAATTCAGTTTTAAATACGTCAAACTCATATCAGCAGAAAGCTTAATTATCAAGAGGAACAAAAGTTTTACAACAATCACTTCTGTAGCTATAAAAATAATAATTAAACATAATATTTGTTGATCAAAATTGTTTTATATTGAGTTTTTGTCATCAATCCAAGCCAAGGCATGGTGCTTTGAACCTCAGACAAGATCGGAACTTAAAACATTTTGACAATTATGTTTTGAGTTTGTGAACAGCCCAACACTGTTTCTACCCGCTGGAAATATAATTTATTGTGGGGTATCAATCAAGCATTTTATCCGCTCAAGTATTATCCTAATGATAATTACCATTAGTCCTTCAAAGTATCAATGATACCAGTTTAAATCTCGATGAAATTTCCTGGGCCATATTCTCATTTTTAATTTTGATTGAGGGGTTTGGTGCTGTTTTGACTCCCGTTGTTTCTTTCTTTTTGTAGAAAGAAAGCCGTTACTTGAGAAGATGTTGTAGAATCGGTCATGGAATTTCCTTTACAAAAAATTTTAAATGGAATAACGTATGCGCTTTTTAATTTAATCCTATAGGTGGTTGGTAGAACTGAATTAGATGTTTGGAATGGCATGAACAAAAATTATTGACGGTGTTGACATAGAGTAAAATTGTGAAATTTGAAATGGAACTTTTTAAAGATTTTAATGATCCTGCTACTGCAAAAGAACTCTTTTCTTTGTTGCGAGAATTAGAAAATTTGTCAATTTGTGATTATTTTACTGTTTACGGAACAATAAAAGGACGTGTTTTGAAATTGAGAGAGGAAGTTGGAAAAGGGGAAGCTGAGATACCTCCTATTTCAGCTTGATTTGGGGAAGAGGGATAATGGTTCGGATTTCTAAAGTGGGAATTGAATTGGGAATGCTTATAGTGACAAAAAAGTGACAACCTATTTACAGAGTCAGTATTGACAGGTTTCTTGACGAGAGGTTACGGGTTCAACTCCCGCCGCCTCCACCAAATTGTAATAAAATTAGTTAGTTGCTGTCGTTTTTTTGAGTGCTGAAAAGTAGAGACAAAAAAATGACACGCTGATTATTCCTTCCTTGTCCGCAACCTGATAACAGTTGCGGATTTTTTTTCTCGTAAAGCTATCTATTTCTAAAAATCATGTAAAACTAATTTGTATCCGACAAGGTTTTTTGTCGGCAATGAGTCAGCATCAAACAATTGTATTTTGCTGAATCTTTTTCCTATTTTGTTAAAAAATCTCTAATTTTGCAGATGACTATTTGAATGTTTTGATAAAACTGATAAATTCTTTTGATAAATTGATCAATTTTTTTATAAAACACTGATAAATTAGTGTTTGCGTGATAGATACGTCCCCAAATTAATTAGATTGGAAATTGAGTATGGAGAAGAAAATATATATGGCGCAAAAAAGAGCAATAGAGCTTGTATTGTGTATGGAAAATGAACTAAGTAGTTGAGAGCATTCTTTTAAAGTACTATTTTAGAATTTTAAAAAAAAATCCGGGTAATTGCATTATGGAAGAAAAGTTAAACAAATATTCAGCACTAAAATATCGAATGTCATTTACAGTTGGAGGATTGTTTTACCAGGAAGCCATCATAGCAGCAGATCTATACATAACGAGTAAAAACTGGGCAAAAGTCCGGGAAGAAATATTAAAAACCAACCTTTTACAGGTTAGGACCAGCAGTGCTTTGGAAAGGATATGCCGTGAAGTAGTATCCCGTCTTAAGCTCCTTTCCCCAGAACAACTGACAATACTTCAAAACGGTTTAAGACAGGAACAACTTCAGATATTATGGATTGCTGTCTGTAAACGGTATGGCTTTATTTATGACTTTGCTGTTGAAGTTATCCGGGAAAAGTTTTTGTTCATGGACTACTCTCTTGTAGAAGAGGACTATACCATTTTTTTTGATAGCAAGGCTGAATGGCATGAAGAGTTGGAAAGACTCAAAGACTCAACAAAAAAAAAGCTTAAGCAGGTTCTTTTCAGGATACTCAGGGAAGCCGAGATCACATCTTCGATGAATAAAATACTGCCCTCAATATTAACCAAACGAGTTGCCAGGGCTTTGGTTGCTGACAAATCCGGAATATATATTGTACTGCCGGTCTCAGATACAGATTTTAAGGAGTGGATAAAATGACCGTTGATACAGAGACACAACCGATACCAGAAAGGTTCAAACATCTTCATACACTGATCAGCAGCGAAAGATTCTTAAAAATGCAGGGGCTTGGAAAAGAAGTCCCTTTTTATATTTGCCCATATCGCCCTTTTGAAGCCATCGAAATGGAACGAATGCAAAAACAGTTGAAAAACAAACTGGCCCAAATGGGCATTCAGGTTCTGGGGATAAATTTATATGACATATCCGTTGAAATCTTGAAAGAAAATGGGGACTGGGAATGGTATCTTGAAGAAGAGGTCAAAATGACCAAGGATGAGTTGCAAGAAGAGTTACAGTCCATTCTCGATATTGAAACCGTTCTAGTACCTGCCATAGCAAAAAGGATAATAAAACAAGACCATGATGTCATTTTTATGTCCGGTGTAGGTGAAGTGTTCCCATATATCAGATCCCATAACGTTTTGAACAATTTGCAGAGCACAGCCAAGGATCATCCCATGGTCATGTTCTTTCCCGGGCAATACACCCATTCACTGGAATCAGGCGCATCCCTGGATCTGTTTGGCAAATTGCACGATGATAAATACTATAGAGCATTCAATATATACCACTGCGAGATCTAATCCTAAGGAACTGAAGATGCCGTTAAAAACCATATTTGAAAAGCCGGTAAACCGATCCATAGAAGGTGTCATTAAGGCTGATGATGACGCAAGCCTTCGTCTTGAAGTTGAGGAATATGTTTTAACCAATGAAGTCGAAAAACGCCTGGAATCCTTTCTTGATGCCTATAACAATTATGATGGTGCCAATGGCGTATGGATATCCGGTTTTTTTGGCTCTGGTAAGTCCCATCTGCTGAAAATACTGGCTCTTCTCATGGAGAATCGTGAGGTTGAAGGCGCTAAAGTTTTAGACATTATTCTTCCCAAATGCGAAGATAATGAAATCCTTAGGGGGGATCTGAAAAGGGCTGTTAGTCTTCCTTCAAAAAGTATCCTGTTCAACATTGACCAGAAAGCTGATGTGATCAGCAAAACTCAAATAGATGCGCTGGTGGCGGTGTTTGTAAAAGTATTTGACGAATCCTGCGGATATTATGGAAAACAGGCCTATATCGCCCAGTTTGAAAGAGAACTTGACCAGGACAATCTGCTTGGCAAGTTTAGAGATGCCTTTAAAAAAGCCTCCTCAAAAGACTGGGATTGGGGACGGATGAGGGCCAAGCGTGTGGCAACCCATATTGACAAAGCCTATCAGCTTGTAACGGGTCAAGGGGTGTCAGACATACTTGATAAATATCGAAGCGATTACAGCCTGTCCATTGAGGATTTTGCCGAACAGGTCCATATTTATATCGAAAAACAGGAAAAGGATTTTCGCTTAAACTTTTTTGTGGATGAGGTAGGGCAATATGTTGCTGATAACGTCAAGTTGATGACCAACCTTCAGACCATTGCAGAGAGCCTTGCAACCAAAAGCCGTGGTCGGGCCTGGGTTATTGTGACCGCCCAGGAGGACATGAACACGGTTGTAGGAGAGATGAACAAGCAGCAGAGTAATGACTTTTCAAAAATCCAGGCCAGATTTGAGAACCGGATGAAGCTGACCAGTGCGGATGTGGCTGAAGTCATTCAAAAAAGGCTGCTGCAAAAAAATGAAACCGGGATTCACAAGTTGTCAAAGGTATATGACGATCAGGTTAATAATTTTAAAACCCTTTTCGATTTTGCAGACGGCGCCCAGCTATACCGGAATTTTCAGGATAGGGACCATTTCATCCATACCTATCCTTTTATACCCTATCAGTTTATCTTATTTCAGACCGCCATCCAGAACCTGTCCAAGCACAATGTATCTGAAGGAAAGCATAGGTCTGTGGGAGAACGCTCCATGCTTGGAGTATTCCAGCAGGTGGCAGTTCAAGTCTCAGACCATGAGGTGGGCCAGCTTGCCTCCTTTGATCTCATGTTTGAAGGAATCAGAAGTACCTTAAAAGCAAAGATCCAACGCTCTATTCAACTTGCTGAAAAACATCTTGATAATAAGTTTGCAGTCAAGGTGCTCAAGGCCCTGTTTCTTGTAAAATATATTAAAGAATTTCGGGCCACCCAAAGAAACCTCACTGTTTTGATGCTGGATGAATTTAACAAGAACATGGAACAGCTAAATTCTGATCTGACTTGCGCCTTAAATATTCTTGAACAGCAGACATATATCCAGAGAAATGGTGAAGTGTTTGAGTTTCTCACCGACGAAGAAAAGGATGTTGAAGAGGAAATAAAAAATACAGATATCGAAATCTCTGCTGTGAATGACCACCTATATAAAATCGTTTTTGACAGCATTATACGCTTGAAAAAAATACGATATGATCAAAATGACCAGGATTATCCATTTTCAAGAAAGATGGATGATAAACTTTTTGGCCGGGAATATGAACTGTCAATCCATGTCATCAGCCCTTTCAATGAACATGCTGATAATGAACAGGTATTGACCATGCAGTCCGCCGGACGAGATGAACTTTTAGTGATTATGCCTCCTGATGAGCGGATGATGCGTGATCTTTTGATGTATGAAAGAACCAATAAGTATATTCGCCAGAACATCTCCACCACCCAGCAAGAATCCATTAAAAGGATACTAGCGGACAAGACTCACCAAAACCATGAGCGTTATGCCGATCTTAAACAGCATATTGAAAATATTCTTGGAAAATCTAAGATGTTTATCAATACAAACCTGGTTGATATTAAAGGAACAGATCCCCAGGGGCGGATTATAAAAGGATTCCATGATCTGATTGTCAGGACCTATCCGAATCTTAAGATGCTTCTGGGCTTCACCTATACAGAAAGCTATGTGTCAAAATGCTTGAAGAATGGAGGAGGATCTTTATTTGGCAATAATGCTTCCATGCTTAGTGAAGCAGAACAGGAGATGCTGTCATTTGTTAAAGGCAATAAAGCCAATGGGATCAGAACCACGGTCAAAAGCCTTATCCAACGATTCGAGAAAAAATCCTATGGCTGGTATTATGCTGCTGTCTTGTGCATTCTGGCCAAACTCTGTGCGGCAGGAAAGGTTGAGTTAAATTCCGACAGTAATATTCTTGAAGATGACCAGCTTGAAAAAACATTATTGAATACCCATGGCCATGCAAACCTGGTGATTGAGCCTTTAAACGATTTTACAGCAAGGCAGATCCGCAGCCTGAAACAATTTTATGAAGAATTTTTTGACAGCCCCACATCTTCCACAGAAGCTAAAGCCCTGGGCAAGGAAATAATAGCAGCCATTAAAGAAAAAATCCAAGTGTTGTCAGGCCTTGCTGCCCAAAGACAGAATTATCCGTTTTTGTTCGGGCTGGATATAATTATAAAAAACCTGGAAGAACTCCAGACCAAAGCCTATACTTTTTTTCTAACCGATTTGCACAAAATCAAAGACAATCTTCTTGACCTGAAAGAAGATGTTGTTGATCCGATTCAACGGTTTATGACAGGTCCCTTGAAAACGATCTATGATGATGCAGCAAATTTTTTGAAGCGCCAGGAACATAATTTTTCTTATATTGAGGGGGATGAATCAGATCAGATTCTTACCATACTCAAGGACAGCAATAGTTACAAAAATAACAAGATGAACCGGGTTAAATCTTTGATTGAGACAGTATCTGATAAGGTTGACAAAAAGCTTAAAACAACCAAGCAGGAGGCATCGGACAGGGTCAATGTCCTGGTGGATAAAATGATTGGTATGGATGATTTTCTAAAATTATCCCAAAAAGAGCAGGATGAGTTAAAAAAACCTTTTGAAGCACTACTTGAAAAGATACAGGACCAGAATCTGGTTGCCATGATAAGTGATACCCTGCACCGCTTTGAAGATGAAGATTATAATCAACTTCTCAGTCAGTTGAGCTATCTTGGCAGACCGAAACCAGAACCTTCCAAACCTGAATCATATAAACCAGAACGGTCTAAACCTGAATCATACAAATCAGGTCAAGCCGAATATGAAACTGAGATTGAAGACACTGATTTTGGAACAGGTGAAATAAAAGAGGGATCGGTCCAGTCGAAAGAGAAAAACAATACATTTATCAGGCAAGTTGTGGGTATCAAAAAAATCAAAGTGAACTATTCCAAAGCCTGGATTGAAAATGAATCTGAAGTAGAAGACTATTTGTCGGTATTGAAAAAGGCCATTATCAAAGAGATCAACGACGGAAAACGTGTGCAGGTATAGCAAAAACGTAAATGCCTAAAAAATTTAACGGAGCCTAAGTAAGATTTGAAGACATCACAATTGAAACAATTTGCACAGTCCGCAAGAAGGCAGTTGATAGAGCTTGTATCAACAAAACTGTCCATGGTCCTGGATAGCAATAGTGCGGCCAGAAGGGAAAATAAAAAAGCTGTAACAGACCTTGAAAAAGAGATTTCAAAAAGATCTGAAGAGCAAGTCATAGAAAAAGTAGCCTATATCTGGTTTAATCGGTTTTGTGCCTTGAGATTCATGGATGCAAACAGATATACCACCATGGGTGTGGTCTCTCCTGCAAAGGGGTTTTTCCAGCCTGAGATCCTGATGGAAGCCAAGCAGGGCCATATTGATCCAGAATTAAAAATTGATAGGGACAGGGTGTTTGGACTTCTCAACGAAACCATACCAAGCCCTGAACCCCAGCAAGAAGCTTATAGGGTGTTGCTGGTAGCCGTTTGTAACGATTATAACAATATCATGCCCTTTTTGTTTGAAAAGATTGCAGACTTTACAGAGCTATTGATGCCCGATGATCTTTTATCGGACAGTTCAATTTTAACCGCTACACGGGACGTTCTTTGTGAAGAAACCTGTGCTGATGTCGAAGTGATCTTTCTTTGAAAAAATAGACACATTTTCACTCGTATGTGTAATAAACAAAAAACACATAAAGGAGCATGAAAATGGGAAAGCAAATACTGAAACGGTACAACAAGGATTTCAAATTAAGAGCAGTCAAATTATGTC
>JAAELK010000356.1 GCA_024226935.1 Desulfobacteraceae bacterium | reverse complement strand
GCTCGCACTCACTATGAGTAGGTCTCATAATCTGAGTGATTGGGAAAGTCTAAAAGATACTAACTAGTGTCTGGACGAAAAATACCGATTTTTGAATTCCGATCAATATTTTCGCAAGGAATCTTTCTTACTCAGCTAGTTTTCTGTTCAGAAAATAGTGTGATCGGTAAAATTCATGATAAAATTTCTTTCTTCTATGCATTTTGGACGCACTTCGACTGTCCAACCTGTATTCACCTGTCTTTTTCAGGCTCAGGCTATTAGGTAATGTCGGTTTTCTTCGTATGTCTTCAAATACTTCTTTCGCCTGGATTCACTTTTTCGATGTTGCTCCCCAATTACTGCTCCCAGCTTATGGATATTGAAAGCTAAAATGCCCATTGCTACATATTTATTGAACCCAATCTCACCTTTGTTTCTGCACTTTTTTAAACCGTGGTTTTGCAATGATGCAATAGCAGACTCAACTGCAGAATGTTGCTTTCTTGCCTTTTGGAATTCCAGTTTGGACTCTTCTTGTTGTTCAGCTTTGTTTCTTTTTCCTTTTTTAGGTAACACCAATAAATTCAAGTAGGGCTTTAAATCTTTTTTGTTACTAGGTTTATAAAAGGCTTTGTCAAAACTACAACTATTAATTTGGGAAAAAGCCTTTTTAGCTGACTGAATCAAAGGGATTGCTATCTGATCGTCTGTTTCTTGTTTACCAATGTAATAATCAAGGATAAATCCGTATTGATCCTCTATTATTGCCACTCTTCTTCCTAATTCCTGGGGAACCCCTGCCTTACCTTTACTGATCCATTCGGTGTGGGTTTCAAAGATCGAAAACACTTTTTCATGATGAGGGATTTTCTCATTCTCTATGACTCGGCGGTACGTCTGATCGATCTGGCGCTCAGCATGCTCAATATAATATTCGATTCCATATGTTTCCAATATAAATCCAGGATTTTCCTTCTCTATCAGTTGTAGGGTATCAGTCGTCTTTTGAAGATAGTTTCTCACCAATTCAATATACGAGAGATAGGCTTCTTTGATGATATTAGACCGCTTCTTCCTCATCTCTTCATTTTTAGAAGTAGAGTGTTTTAATTTCTGAGCTAGCCGGTAACGTTTTTTAATGGCTTTAATGTTTGCATCATAGTTCCGCCAACCTGGTATTTCCAACCGATCGCACAATCTACCGGTTAATATGATAACTTTTCTGATTGCATCAAACATTAATCCAATATCAGTTGGAAAGTGCACATCGGTCAGAACGACATAAGAGTCACATCTGCAATGCAGGTCACCTTGTTTTGTCGCCTCACAGATTTGGTGTCCGTATTCCACTACAACCTGATTGATCTGTTTTAATTTTTCTTCCGTTAATAATCCAATATTGTCTTTCAGGGTTTGGAGGCCATAAGTAAATTCTTCATCTATCAAAGGAGACAGACCTAGCATTAACCTGACGTTCTTATGATTATCGCTAATCTCTTTCAGGTGATCATAATCAGCATCACAACTGAGTTTAATAGCTGCCAATACAAAAATCTCCCACCCGCTCATTCCATGTCTGCCCAGTCCTTTGAGACTCTTTGCAGGTATCGCTTGCTTTAATATTGCAAAAACACGTTCTCTGATTCGAGAATTTGTAAAGATTGATTGCAGTCCTATCAACGTTTTTGGGATCTCGTCTCTGGATTTTTTATCGATTTTGATATTTGAAATATCAACTGCACCAATTTTCATTTGCTCATTAAACAATTTTCTCATAACATTTCAAATGAAGTTGAAGGGTTTCGGTTGTATATCTTCATCAGGGCTGTCACCGTGATGAAGTGTATATGTTTTATAATATCAATTACATAATATACAATTCGAAACCTTTTTTCATCTAAAAAATGCATCTAGAAAATCCAATTTTACTTGTAATTGATCCTCGTCAACCCCCGTTAAAACTGAAACTATTGTTTTTACGGCCAGGCACTAAATAGAAAAAGATAGAGCCATCCTTTTTGCGACCCATCAAATATAGAAAACGGCAAGTGGAGTGGGATTTTCTGATTTTTCTAAGCTGATCTTTTAATCTAAGATAGTCAGGTGACTTTAGATCTTTTTCATTACCATGTAATGCCTGCAACCGATTTGTATTAAT
>JAAELK010000355.1 GCA_024226935.1 Desulfobacteraceae bacterium | reverse complement strand
TTTTATATTATTTTTATATTATTTTTATATTATTTTTATATTATTTTTATATTATTTTTATATTATTTTTATATTATTTTTATATTATTTTTATATTAACTGCTTGGATATTATTCACATTTACACGAGCTACAGGTTCGAGTAGTTATTTGTTAGCGCAACACCCAATGCCAAATAAAGAGAATGGTAAAATTATGAAATACATTCAGTTTAGATATGGAGTTATTATTATCGCCGTATTGATATTGGGTCTGTTTTCCAATGCACACGGGCAAGATGATAGCAAATTAACTATTTTTGTAGATAATGGTTATCCTCCATATATGTATAAACTTAAAGGCACAGAAGCAGATGGATTATATCCAAGACTACTGGAAGAAATTGTAAAACAGGCAGGATATAAAGTAGAAATCAAAGCCTATCCTTGGAAAAGGGCTTTATTTTATGGAGATGCTGGCAAAGGGGCTGTTGGCGGTGCTTATAAAAATGATGACCGTGTTAAAAAGTATGATTTTTCCATGCCACTATATCAGGAAAAACTTGTTTTATTTGTCAACAAAAACAAACAATTTGAATTTAATACTATCGAAGATCTCAAAGGAAAAGTTGTCGGTGTTAATCGAGGTTGGTCTTATGGGCAAGAGTTTGATACAGCCAGAGCGGGCAAATTATTCACAGTAAATATAGACAACCATCCAAATGACAGTTTCAAAATGCTCGCTCATGGTAGAATTGATTGCTTAATCCTTGATCAGCTATCAGGAGAATCATATATTCGACTTATGGGAATTAATGATCAAATTATTTCATTGCCGCATGCTTTTTCTATCAATAATGGATATTTGATTATCCCTAAAAAACTTAAAATGGGGAAATTTTTAAGTGAATTTAACTCAGCCCTTGAAAAAATACAAAAAGACGGAACTTATAAAAATATTGTGCAGATTTTTATTCAAGGGACAATCGTTAATTAATGTTTTTCAAATCAAGCAAATTCAATCATCTGCTCTTCCGAGAGTTTTTTTATCATCAATGTGTATGAAGCGTGAACATCCTTATTCAGCTTTTGTCATGTGATATTTCTTAGTGATGCGATCATACTCACCATTCTGTTTGATGATCATGAGTCCCTTATTGAATTTTTTGAGAATTTCCTGTGCTTCCGGATAGCTTCGTGAGACCATCAAGGCAGTTGCCATTTTCCTCCCGAACGGCTTCGGCAGTGTCTTGAAGTATTCGATATCATCCGGATATAACCGTTTGATGATATCAAAAATGACAACCTGATTATCAATCAAGAAATCGATTCGGCCTGTGACCAGTTTGCGAACTGATTGGTCTATCGTGGTGGTGGCGTTATATGTGAGACCCTTCTGTTCAAAATTGGTTTCAAGAAATGAACCGCGTAGGCCTCCGATTTCATATTCTTTTAAATCTTCTATTTCCTCATATGGCACAGGAGCTGGGGTTTTCGGGTTTTTTTCGTAATACACGAATACATTGCTGCCATAAAATAACACCTCAGAAAAATTGAAGGCCACTTTTCGTTCTTTTGTGATCGCATAAGGAAAAGCTGCAAACACCTCGCCATTCTTAAGCATATCTTCTGCCCGCGGCCAAGGATAAAACATATAAACTGGTTGGATGCCATTCGCTCGACAAATTGCTGAGACTAATTCCGTTACTACACCATACTCAGGTAACTCTTTTGAAGTAAATGGAGGCCATTCTCCTGTAGCAAAGGTGACCTGGATGTCTTTAGCTACACAGATTTCAGCTACGATGGTAAGCACAAAGATAAACAAGATGAGTACATGTTTCATATGTATTCCCTTCCACTGAAAAGCACACATCCACCTTGTATGATACATCTCTCTCTCAGTGAATCGTTCTTTTCTTTCATATATCGTGTGTAATATCAGGCAGTGTTGAAGCACTAGTTTACAAAACTATACCATCTATCGTTAACATCAGTGGCGCGGTTATTTGCGACCGCTGCATTTAATTGTGTCCGCCCAACATGGGAATACATTAACAGAAGTGCAGCAAACTGTCAAAATGTTCTTCATTGAAGATACAGTTGATTAAATGGAGGTTATGATTACTTGCATTATTTGAAACAATTTTTTGCCGGGGAATTGGTTGAGTATATTTTTTGTATCCTTGAACATTTTGGCCCCTGGGATAGTATTGACAAGGATAATAATGCTTGATTGCATAAATTTTCTCAAATTTTATAGTAACTTAATTGATTATCTACAATATTGAGCAGATCCGTGTTTGATTAATTTCTCTTGAAGTAAAATTAAATATGTGGGGTAAAAGTTTTGTAGGCTTTTTCAAAAAAGCTTGGAGTTATTCTTTTCAGATAAAATATTGGTGCTAAAATGGTTATAGTGATTTACTTGACTCTTTTGAATGTCGAATAGGCAATGACAGCTTCATCGTGCCCCTGTTCAGTGTAATATACAGATATTGTGTTTTCGTCAATAATTTCCATATCAAGCCGACCGTTATCAGTGGTGCATAGAAATATGACATTTTTTCCGTCGTGTTTTAACATACCGATACGTTCTTCAACTTCGCTCCGTATTTCCTTGCCGCCAATATCGTGAATTGCCTTATTGTTTTGAGCAAATGTCAAGTGCATTCTGGCAAATAAAAAATTACCCTCTTGTTTATAAATTTCGAATAAGAGGTTTACACCGTTAACAGTTGTCGTTACTCCTGTTTTAGGATGGAATGATATGTCCTCTATATGGGTGACTTGCCATTTTCCTAAAAGAGATATCTTCTTGGACTCTGCTGACTCAAGTACGTTTTGCACACTAAAAAATCCGGCTATTACGATGCATAAAATAAGAAGCATTCCACTTACCTTTTTCATGATAATTCTCCTTTTAATATTTATTAATATGAAAAAAACTTGGAATTATAGAATTACGATTTAAAAGTATTATACAGTAAAATCTATAGTTTTTTTTGTCAAGTTAACATATTGCCTTGACATGATTGCCCCAAATCCATCATCTGTTTTTTCATAGATTTATCCAAAACCAAATCGGGGATTTTTTTTAAAGGTGGGAGTAGTTGCCACTTCCCTAAAAAATGTAACAGTAAACGTACTACAGAAATAAGTTGATCGCCCGGGAGTCAAGGTTTCTTGCATTATGTTGCGAGTCGCCCTATCCCCTTGATAGCAGTGCATTAGCTGGTCTTAAGCGCGGAAGTTGATATTCTCTTTAATAACAGCATGTTACAAACATATTTACAAATTTGTAATAAAACCAACAACATAACTGCGATCTTTTTAGGCACCCCTGCGACGATTATTCAAACCAATTTTAATACATCAAGGAATTGCATTTTCATTCCTCCTCTTTTCTTTTGGTGAACCAAATATGTGGGGTGTTCCAGGCGGCACAAGGGAAATTATTGTTTTTTAGAATAGGTCGTGCTCGCCATATAAAAAGCGAA
>JAAELK010000354.1 GCA_024226935.1 Desulfobacteraceae bacterium | reverse complement strand
CGCCGGCGGGGCGGTGACCTTTGGAGCCGCCAAGGCCGGCACGCTTTCCACGGCAGGCGACATCGACACCTCGGACGACAACGTGACCTTCACCAACGCGGTGACGCTGAGCGACAATGTGGATATCGACACAGGCGCTGGGTTGGGCAACATCCTCTTCAGCTCGACCATCGACATGGATGGGAATAACCTGGCCTTGGATGCCGGTGAGAACGGTAACCTCACGCTCTCGGCCGCAGTTACCAACGGCGGCGACCTGACGGTCCGCGACGGTGCGGTGCAGTCCTACCAGGCGTTGACGGTCAACGCGCTGGATATCCTGGACGCCACCACCAGCGTGACCTTCAACGGACCGATTGCGGCCACCAGCACGATCGACGTCAACAGCGGCGGCACGATCGTGCAGACGGGTGCGGTCACCAGCGGGACGAACCTGGACTACGACGCGGGCGGCACGATCGGCATCGACGCGGGGATCACGGTCTCCGGGACGGTGGACGTTGACGCCACGGGCACGACCACGATCGCGGCTGCCGGCGACATCGTCGCCGGCGGGGCGGTGACCTTTGGAGCCGCCAAGGCCGGCACGCTTTCCACGGCAGGCGACATCGACACCTCGGACGACAACGTGACCTTCACCAACGCGGTGACGCTGAGCGACAATGTGGATATCGACACAGGCGCTGG
>JAAELK010000353.1 GCA_024226935.1 Desulfobacteraceae bacterium | reverse complement strand
TGCCGGCGTATTCTTATTCTTGAAGTGGTGGTTCAGGAAAATCAATTTGTGCCCGAAAAGAGGGATAATCTTATCCTGTAAGTTTCTTGGGTTTACGGAGGTGATCAGCACTTCGTCCCGGATTGTACGACTGGTTTTTTTGTCCAGTTTGTAAGGGGCGGTTAATATCACGACGGAATATACGGTTTGCTCGATTTTATATTCGGCAGCACGGCGTTGAAGCTCCGCAATGGCCATTATAAAGTAATGGAGGAACCGATCGAAATTGTAGTCGTAATCGATTTTCTGAATCTCGACGATCACCCTGTGGTCCGTTGATTCGGCGAAGATATCGTAAGAAAAATCAATATTGCCGACTTTAGGTTCGAATTTTTTTTCCGTCTCTATTTTGTCTACTTCGATATCTATACCGATGATGTCTTTTACAAAGGCTTTAAAAACCGTTTTATCGGTGAAAGCCGCTTTGAAAATCGTTTCGTTATCCAACGGTGAAAGCATTTACAACTCCTTCATTTACCAGTTTTGCACGCTCTAAATAGTATAGTATAAAACCCGGTATAATTCAACATGGAAATGAAAGAACGAAATATCGCCGGGTAGAAAAGTGACTGCCCGGGAAACAAAAAGGAACAAAAAGGGGAGGAACAAAAAGGGGACAGTCCGGTAAAGATGATGTCCGGCAAAATCACATTAAAGAAATTATTTTTGATGGAGCTTTCGATAAATACTGGGAACTAACCAAAAATAAGATAGATAGCTGCAAATATTGTGAATACCGCTGCGGTTGCAGCGACTGTAGGGGGGCGGCATATGAAAAAACAGGTGTTATCACGTCAAAGACAATTGGATGCGGATATGACCCGGATTCAGGAGCCTGGAAAAAGGAATCAATGGCGTTTGTAATTTTCTATTCCACCGGCACTGCGGTGCTACAGTGTTTCGATTTCTTCCACGGATAAGCCGGTAATATCGGCAACTAAATCAGGGGGAATCCCTTTTTCAAGAGACTTTTTTGCGATTTCCCGTTTCGATTCGACCTTACCTTCTTTTTTACCTTCTTCTATCCCTTCTTTTTTACCTTCTTCTATCCCTTCCTTTTTACCTTCTTCTATCCCTTCCTTTTTACCTTCTTCTATCCCTTCCTTTTTACCTTTATCAAACCCCTCTTCCTGATTCAGGCGTCGGACGACTTTGCGTTGTGCATCAATTTTCATGTTGTGGCGTTGTTGTGGGCTTAATTTTTCGAAATCGATCAATTCCACCGCTTTTTTAATCCCTTTGTTCTCCAGATTTAGGGTATATTTCTCGGGGTTGTGTGTGGATTCGTAAAATAAATTCAACCAATCCAGGTAATTTGCCGGCGTATTCTTATTCTTGAAGTGGTGGTTCAGGAAAATCAATTTGTGCCCGAAAAGAGGGATAATCTTATCCTGTAAGTTTCTTGGGTTTACGGAGGTGATCAGCACTTCGTCCCGGATTGTACGACTGGTTTTTTT
>JAAELK010000352.1 GCA_024226935.1 Desulfobacteraceae bacterium | reverse complement strand
CCAGACAATATGGTATTGGCAATGCCATATTGTCTGTGATAGCTTTTGGAATCGGCTCATTCGTTACTCCTTACTCATTCGTTGTGGGGACAACTTAGAGTATTGAGTAACATTGAGCCGTACAGATGGCAAAGCCACTGCACTCTGACCTGGCCCAGAGGGCCAGGGTTTCTACGTTAGACTAAATAGGGTATCACAGGGTGCCAACTACTACAGTCACCCATCCAATCATTATAGATAATAACTTTTTGATCTCCCTGACCATGTAATTTATATCCTAAACCTGTCATAAATAATATCTCCTGATTTGAATAGTAACCTCTTTCATACTAATGAATTTGGGAAATAGATACAAGTCTTTGGTTTTATTGCAAAAATATCAGGATGAATTCTTAAGAATATTTCAGATTAATTGAAACCCTTTAATTGATCAATCATTTTTAGTTGCCTTGTTTTCCCATTCTTGGATGTGGGTGGTTTCATAAATTTCTTCCCATCCTAAGATCATACCGGCCACATGACTGAAAAGAGAATGGCCTGTGGTAGTCATGTACACGTGGATGATCAAAAAATTTACCAGGAAAAATGCCGGAAGGGTGTGCGCAATTGCCAGGTTCGACAGACTAATGCTTGCTGGGATATAATTATATAAATAATAGAAAAGTCCGGTTGTCATTTGCAAAGGCAGAAGTATGGCGCAAATACCCAGGTATGTAAGACGCTGTAGGGGATTGTGTTTGGCCCCTTTTGATTTTTGTACCGGATGTTTGTGTCCCTTGAAAATGCCGAAGGCATAGTAGAAGATGACAGCAAATAATTTTTTTGTGGTGGGAATGTATTGTTTCCACTCTCCGGTGGTTAAGAGCCAGAATACAAAGAAGGCAAACAAGACGAGCCAGGAAAGACCCACAAAATTGTGGATATCAACGGCTGTTTGAAACCCCATGAGTTTAAAGGTTCCGTGGATCTCAAAACCTGTGATCATGAGGGTTATGATCATCAATCCCTAGAGCCAGTGCCAGAGGCGCTCAAATCGTGTATAAAGATAGATTTTTTTTATTGTTTTAACTGTCATTTTCTAATCCTCCTTCCCGTTCCGGGTGAAAAAACGTCCAAATCCATGGAGTATTACACCCACAAGGGCGCCCAGTACTGCAATCATGCCTAAGCTGTCGATGAAATTGGACTTGTCCCGTCCGGGCAGATAGATTCCGGTAAGATCGGCCAGCCTGGAACTTTCCCGGATATGACATTGATTGCAGTCCAGGGCATTTTCTTTTGGTGCCACCATATGGGTAATGGGAAAGGCATAGGTGGTCTGGATATAATCAAATTCACCGGAATAGGGCACGTCCAGGGTTTTGTTTCCCCGGGTAATGGCATCGTTCATATCAAAACTGCTCCAAAATCCCTTGGGACCTGATAAAAGCGGGGCGACAAGCTGTTTGTTGATTTTGTCATAGGGCTGTTTACCCCTGTGGATTTTAAAGGGATGTATCCGTGAGTCCGGATCATTTTTATCCCCTATAGGATGACTGACCTGGACAATTGTGGATGGATCGATCGTATCTTTTATCCCTTTGTTGGAAAACGTTCCATTGTACCAGAAATATTCAGGCTTTACATTTTTTTCCCATCTAAATTCTCCTTTAATGGATTTATAGGTGGGTTTGCCGAATTTGCCTTTTATCTGGTAGGGTTTGCCGTTTTTGAGGTCGCCTGCCCTGGCCCAGTCCCACCACATCTTGGTGGGATTGACCCTGGCAAATTCGGGGATATGGCAGGTTTGACAGGCTACTTTGTTTAGATGGTCATTTATTTTGGAATTTGTTTTATGGGGTAGGTTGCCGTGGCAGGATTCACAGGTGATTTTTGTGGCCATGTCATCTTCAATGAGACTTGTACGTTCCATAGTTGCAGGGCGTGTATACAGCCGTCCCGCAATATTGTGTTTCACCGTGGTATGGCATCTGGTACAGCTAAAGTTTGCACCTTGGACTGCCATGTGAACATCCAGGTTTTTTCCGGGTTTGGCAAGGGAGGTGTCCAGATCTCCATGTTTGACTCCGTCACCGCCACCACCTTTAAAATGACATTCACCACAGTTTTGCCGCTGGGGCATGGTGATATTTTGGACAGCATTTTTTACTTCTGCCTGGATCTCATTTATGATTTCAAGGGTATCTGGATCATCATCTCCTTTAAAGGCTCTCAGATCCTCAAAGGCTTCTTCATAATCAAATTTTTCTTTGCCATGGCAGGCCAAGCAGTTGACTTCTCCTTCGGTCCCTTTCCAACCCACATGACATCCCAGGCATCCCGTATCTTCCATGGCATTGCTGGAAATACAAAAATTATTAATGGCATGGCCGGCCTTACCGTTTGTGACCCCTTTTTTTCCTGAAGGGGTTTTCCAGGTCCAGTGGATGGTCTTTTTAAATTGCATGGACGCATCGGTGTGGCAGGAAAGGCAGGCCCGGGTGATTTGGTCACCGGATTTGAAATCTTGTTTCAAACTTTTTATTTTTGAATGATCTGTGGTGGTCCAGTGTTTGTCTTTTTGAACTGTTAGTTTGTAAGGTTTCATTCCCGGGATTTTGTTGGTGCCTGAAACCTGCTGGTCGGCAAAGGCTATAGGTATGATCCAGATTGCAAATATCAGGATCAGCAGTGTCCCCAAGATTTGTGTGCCGTGGCTGGTTTTTATTTTTTCCATGGGATCTCCAGAGTGGTTATGCATAAAATCAGTTGGGCCACAGGATCGGTATTCCTGATTATTTACAGCTGGCAGGGTTATCAGAGTCCGATGCAAAATTGTAAAAATAGGAATAAATATCCAGGGTGTCGGTATTGCTTAAGCCGGCCCATTCCTGACTACAGCCAAATTCACTAAAATTTTTTCCCTCAAAAATGGCCTTCCACTCTGCCTGGCTTTTATCAGCCGGGCTGATCTTGGGAGTGGCAGAATCCACGTTTCCTCTTTTAAAACATCTTTTTACAACTTTTCTATAGGTGTATTTGCCCTTTCTTTTGTTGCCGTTGGGTCCTTCCGATGCAAATGTGATTGAAGATCCCATCGTGAACATGACCAGAACAGTTGCAATAATTATTTTTTTTAGCATTGTATCTCCTTTTTATGGGTGAGTTTTCGTTCAAGTATTAATTAGTTCTTTTTGAGTTCAAAGGCTCCGTCTTTTTTATAGTCAATTTCGGCTTCCACATAATAGGTGTTCAAGGCAGGTCTTATGTCCCTGGCCATGTAGTATGCCTCACCGCTTCTGGCCCCGGTGGAGCAGACAAATACCACGGTTTTTTTTGAGGAAAGCTCCTTGAGTTTGGACTCCAGATCTTCAACGGGGATGTTGACAGCCGTTTTAAAATGGCCCTTGGCAAACTCATCGGCATCACGGACATCTATCAGGGTAACGGTTGTCGGGGTGTTTATTATGATTTTTTTAAAGCGTTTAAGGTCGATGGAACCCTCTACGACACCTGCTTTGATGGCAATGTCAGTATTGGCTGTGCCAAATTGTTTTTTCCATTCTGGAAATCCCTTGGCAAAAACTTTGACATTGGTATACCCAAGGGCCTTGGCCTTTTTGGCAGACTTATGGCTCAGTTTACATTTAAGTCCGCCGCAATAATAGATGAGCAGGGTGCTTTTGTCCCCGGGCAGCAGATCAATTTTTTTATCAAACTTAGAATAGGGAATACTGACAGCTCCGGGGATATGGCCTTTGGTATATTTTATCTTGTAGGGTCTGGCATCGATGATCATGACATTTGCGGCCATGGGAACACTTACCTTTGATTCAACAAAATTTGCATCCACAATCTGGTCATGCATCCAGGGGGCTTTGGTATCCTCTGCGGTTGCGGTGGTGGTTATAATTATCAGGCCTGTTACCATGGCCATGATCAGTGTTTTAGATATCTTTGTTTTCATTTTGACTCCTAACTTAAAATTTTTATTAAAAATTAAAAACCACGTCCTGTGGGCGTGGTCATCGTCAGAAGGCTATGCCTGAAGGATCTACCCATGGTATTAATTTAATCGGTTATCCCCATAACAGATTAAAGGAAAAAACCATGAGTAGATTTG
>JAAELK010000351.1 GCA_024226935.1 Desulfobacteraceae bacterium | reverse complement strand
GTTTTTTTTGGAATCCTTTACCGGGCATTTGGCTCTTAAGGAACAAACGTCACAATGACTTCTATTGAATTTGGTTAATATGGTCTCATTTTTAACTCGCTGAGAAATTGGTTGTTTGTTGTTAGGACAAAAAGCGATTCGACTCTTGCCGTTGAGACGAAAGTCAGTTAAATGGAGCTTTTCGGATTTTGTGGCCCCATCTAAAGTCGGTGAGATTAAGGTCACGCCTAACTGTTTCGCATTTTGAGTATTCTCGTCGTTGCCGTAGAGAGAGTCCGCTAATAATTCTTTGGGTTTGACACCTTTTTCCTCAGCGTCCTCGATAGCGGGGATCACGGCTTTAGAATCATGCTTGTGAGCGGGTTCAACGGTTACATGGGTGATCAGGTTTGGTTTGTTATCCGATTTGTCATCGGACCAAGTTTCCATGACTTGAACCTGATATCCTTTTCCTTTATGACTGTCATAACCAGCATCGGGATCGGACGGATTTTGAAGCGAATAGCTAGCGATCTTCTTCGATGCTTTAGGTTCTGCCGTGACACGAGTTTTCCCCAATTTATTTTGGGGAGCGAGTTCACACTGTTCATCTAAAACTCGCTTTAACAAGGCGAAACTTTTCATTCGTTCCGTCAAAGAGTTACCTGAAAATCGTTGAACTAAGTCAAGGAGATCCTCGGAGAGAAATTTTAAGGTCTTGGCCGATTCTGAGGGCTTGATCATGGAAAATGAAGAGAGTTGTTTCTTTTTAAAATACTTAGTGACAAGTTCCTCTGGCAGGCGATCAAACAAGGAGCGGTTTTTACGTTTCAAATTGGTCAAAAACTTATGGATCGTTTGTGAAAGTACGCCGATTCGCCCTAGGGATCTCATGTTGGATTGAATATGGGTTGAGTCCAGTCTCTGTTTATCGGTGTCGATATTAAACTTTTCAACCAAGGACCCGGTAATGGAGTTGAATAGGCTGTCCCAAAGATCGTGTTCAATGATGACGTACCGGATATTGTATAACGTTTTTGGGCACATGTAAGCGCTATTGTCGTCAGCTTTTGTTATATTAAGGGCGTAATGCCATTGTGTGTTAAACGCCAGTTGATATAACATATCGTGATCAGTGAGATCGAACGTTTGTTGAATTATTAGAGTTCCCAAAGAGGCGTATAGTTCTTTGGTAGGTCTCCCAAATTGAGAAAAGTGCTTATATACTTTTCGAACCGGAATTCCCGGCAAAATATGATGTCTGAAGAAATAAGCCCAAGACGTTTCCATAAGTTTTTTCCGTTTGGGCCCAAAATCCTCTAAAGAATCGACAAATGTCATCTGAAGGGGGTTATTTGCGTGGATCATTGTTCCTCTATGTTATTATGTTGATATTAAAGAGGAATATACCAAAACTGAGCCAAAAAAGCAACCAGAAAGTGATACTTTATTCAATATTTTCAATAAACTAACGAAATCGACTTTTTACCGATTCATCAAGTTTGATCGCAATGTAAAAAAGTCAGAAGCTAAAACAAGCTTCTGACTTGAAAAAACTGAACTCGGTTCCGAATTGGCTAGAATAACAAATATTGGGATAAAAGCCAGTTTTCAATATTTCGGTCCAGATCAGTCTCAATTTAAAAAGCATTGATTGAAAAAACACTGAAATACGGAACAGTGTCATAGAATAGAAGTAACTACTACTTTGTGAACTAAGTGGTGTTCGTGGGGGAATAGTCCTTCTATTGTACGCTTTTACCGATCTTAGGATGTTAATTCCTAACGCTTTTAGAGTGGCAGCGAAGGCGACGGGCTTTAGCCCTCGGACTCTTAGTTTATTGACGCCTGTGATCCTTTTATACTCTGACATGGTGGCTTCCACCCCGGCCCGAAACGTGTACTTTTTAACAAAAGCTGGTGTTTTCTCATATTGGCGCCTTCTGGCGAGTCTGAAATCTTTTAGGTTGTAGCGGATATAGGTGTTTTTTTTGGAATCCTTTACCGGGCATTTGGCTCTTAAGGAACAAACGTCACAATGACTTCTATTGAATTTGGTTAATATGGTCTCATTTTTAACTCGCTGAGAAATTGGTTGTTTGTTGTTAGGACAAAAAGCGATTCG
>JAAELK010000350.1 GCA_024226935.1 Desulfobacteraceae bacterium | reverse complement strand
TTCTTTACGCTTAACAATAAATTCTACATTTTTTTCTGTATAACATTACAAAACAACGGACCTTGCAGCTCAATCACTATCAAAGTAATTTACAGGTAGCAACAGCAATAATAATTCGAAATTTAAAAATAGTATACATAATGAAGAATTATGGGACCTGGCCATTTTTAAAATCTCCAGCCTGGGCCGGTGATCCTCAGTTAATCACAAATATCATTCCAAAAATAATGTAAAAACCGGCCTGGTTTTTGGAAAATCTGGTCTCTTGTTTTCACCGGTTTCCTGCGTTTTTCTGTGGTGGCATAACTTCCAGAAAAAGAAGCATGCTTTTGTTGGAATTCTTGGAAGGTTGAAAATGGTGTTTATCTTTTGATACCAATGGGTTCCGCTAAACGCCGTGGGGAATTTGCCCTAAATGTTTAATGGAACCCATAGTTATAAAACGTTACTCAAATTAATCATTAAAGGAAAAAGACATGGAGTTTGACCGAAATCAAATTACTCAAAAACTTAATCAGAAAGGCGCAACTAAACCGTGCCACCGTTGTGGAAATGTCAACTTTTCAATAATAGATGGTTTCTCTAACATACAGCTAAACATGCAACTTACTGGTGCTATGGTGCTTGGCGGTCCTTCTGTGCCGGTCGTCAAAGTTGTGTGTACTCAGTGTGGGGCTATATCTTCCCATGCAGTAGGTGTTCTCGGATTGCTATCCCAAGATAAGGGAGGGCAATAAAAATGAATCAAAAAGCTGATTTTGACACACCCTTAGAGCCTAATAATTATATGCTACAATCAAAAAAAATGGATCTAAAGGCCGGATATCTTGGCAAAGTATTTGGTTCTAATGAAGCGGCCCCGTATAATATTTCAGGAGCGCTTGTCATTCTTTTGGTATTATCCGGTATAGGAACAATATTCTTTAAAGCATCATTAAATGCTGATATCTATTGGAATATTATTACGCCGGTGATTACATTGGTTATGGGTTACGTTTTCGGGAAAAGTTCAAGCGGTTCTTAGCGGCAAAGTAACCCTTGGCATCTTGAATTAATGAAATCCTTCCCAGAACAACCAGGCCCGGTAATTATCCATTATGTTAACTTTTGCTCCGGAGATTGTATGAAATTATTTTGACCGGAGCGTTGCCTTGGAATATTTAACCTGGAGGGCCATTTTTATTCATCCATTTCTGCCAATAGCGTTTTAACAGCCTTATCTCTCCATTCGCCAATACCTCTTAAAGTCGCCAACCCTCGTTTGTTCATCTCTTTTGCAATCAAATGTGGTGATAAGCTATGATTAGATTTTTGTATCTCTTTGATAATTCGTTTCGCTTCCTCTCTGTCTGTTTTTACTACCGTACTCTTAACGCTTGAAGTTTGTTTTGTTGTTGTTTGTTTTACGTTACTACTAACACGCTTTGGTTGTTTTTTCTGCGTTTGTTTTGCGTTACTAATAACGTTTGAAGTTTGTTTTTTGTATGCTTTTAAAATTCTTTCAAGAACGTCTGCTGTAGAGTCTTTCGGGTGTTCCTTAGAATTACTAATTACTTCTTGAGCTTCCGGAGAAAGCATCACATTTATGTTTTTATAACCTTTTTCTTTTAATAATTCGCGCCATTTTTTTGCTCGATCTCTCCCTCTTTTTCTTAGTTCCTCTCCTGATAAGGTGTTCATTTTTAATTCCTTTTAGCATGTTTTTAATAACGTTTTAATGTGTTACTATTAACACTTGCAAAAGTTATTATAATGTTTTATGAGTGTTAGTAGTAACATTTTATTACGTTAAAATTAATATTATATGTAACGTAATATGAGCTTTTTTACAATGTTAGAAATAACGTGTCAAGAATGTTTTGAGTAACACATTAAAATAAAGAAAAGGAGACAGTGAATTTTTTTTCCATATTGCCCCCAAAAATATAATTGTGCGACCACAGGGAGCCTCCTTTTTACAAATAGTGTGAGCGGAGCGAACCGCATTATTATAGATAGAATAGATGCTGCTCCGCAGCGACTTGGGGCAGTCATTTGTGTTTGTATTCATCTTTTTTATTTGACTTTAGCTGTTAAAAATGGTTCAGTTTTTAGTTATGGAAACAAGACCCCTCAATGTATAACTCTCCGAGATTATAATTGAAGTCTTGCAAAGGGGCTACGCCCCCTTGACCCCCAGGAAAAACAACGACTGTACAAGCAATTGAAAGGTTGAAATTTGGCTAAAGAAATCAGAACAAAAATTGTACCGGTCCGGATGAATAAAACGGAACACGACCGGCTAAAAAAAATGGCTGCCCGGGCGGAAAAAACGCTGGCTGAATTTTTGCGGGATGATGCCGGAAAAAGAAAGGTCCGGAACCGGAAAGACGAGCTGAAAAAATTGGCCACACTCAACCGGATTAATTCAAATTTAAATATGATCGCTAAATGGGTAAACACGTATAGAGACAAGGCTGACGAGATCCAAGTGCTTCAAAGGTTAATCTCGATCGAGAGGGCAATCAAGGACAATGATTTATAAAAATTTTGCGCGCGGACGCGGATCCGGATCCGGCGCGTCCGGTCCGGTAAAATATGCCACAGCAGATAGAGGCCTGCATTTTGATCCAGAGACTGGTCAACCGCAGCGGGACGAGTTAGGTCATGTTCTTACATATGAACGAGACCCCAAACCGGTCACCGTTAAAGGCGATCCTGAGTTAGCACAGGCCTTGATTGATAATTGTCCACACAAAAGAAAATACACGAGTGGAGTGCTTTCCTGGGAAGCTGGCGAAACTGTCACGCCGGCGCAGGAAAAAGATATTATCAAATCCTTTGAAAATACGTTCTTTGCTGGCCTTGAGTCAGACCAGTACCACACTTTATGGGTTAGACATACACACGAGAATCACCACGAGCTGCACGTCATTACGCCCGCACAAGAGTTAACATCCGGAAAATTTCTTAACCCAGATCCGCCTGGCAAGGGCAATCGGGCGTTAAAGGATACTTGGCAAAGCCATATCAATTTAGAATATGGGTTTTCAGACCCGCTTGAAATCGAACGGCAGAAGCTAAGCCGAGAGAGCGATTACGAGGCAAAAATTCGAGCCCAGGCCACGCGCGAAGGCCTTCAGCAATTTGCAAATAAAAATCAGTTTAAAGCGGCTGTACATGACCTTGTCCTTGATAAAATAGCAAACGGCCAGGCCAAGACGCGAGAAGATATTATCAAACGCCTAAATGCTGTTCAGGGCTTTGATGTTACCCGCCAAGGCAAGAATTATATAACAGTTACAGACTCGGTTTCAGGCCAGAAAACACGGCTGAAAGGGGCTATATATGAAGAATCTTGGAGATTTGAACCAGAGCGTGACCGAACGCTTGCAGAAAGAGAAAGAGAAAACTCAAGAGATAAAGGACGCAGAGCTGGAAAAGTACAACAACGCCTTGAAACGCTTACTCAAGAGCGCTTTCGATTCAATCAAAAACGATATGGCCGGGACCATGGCCGACATCAGGAAAGAGAATCAGAAAAGACGCTGGACGCTAATCTTAAACGCTGCGCTGATCTTGATAGTTTCATTGGGAATCAATTGGGGCGTGAACAAGTTTCAGATATACCGTTTGACGGCCCAGGTGGAGTCTCTACAGCAGCAAAAGGCAGAGGCCCAGGTGACTTTGGACAGTATGCAAACGTGGGGCATATATCTGATGGAAGACCAAGGAAATCGCTGGATCATTCTTCCCCAGGGCGTGACCGTTCAGATCGGGGGCAGGATGCAGGATGGGAGAGAAGCCCTGCAAATAATCCGGAAATAGACAAGGAGCGCAAAAAGACCCTGGACTCCATATTTAAAAATGAGAACGGTATTTACAAATGGAGCAAATTTGATCATGTCGCCTTTGTTGACAAAGGAAATGAAGTCACTTTCAAAAGCAAATCAAAATTCGCAACCAGGGCCGGAATACAGTTAGCCCGGGAAAAAGGTTGGAAAGGGATAACTGTATCAAGCACAGATAAAAAATGGTTGCTAGATTATTACAAAGAAGCACGCTGCCAGGGCTATGAAGCAAAAGATCTTTCTTTTGAACGAGCGCAGCCAGACAGGGCTGATTTAAAAAAAATAGAAAAGGAAATTAAGGAGCATGACAGAACTAGAGACAAGGCTGATCGAACTGCTGGAAAGTACGCAGAACGAGCAGACGAGAACAATCGAAAGCTTAACGGAGCAAGTCAACAGCTTGCAGACGCAAATAGACAACTTGACACAGGGTTACAACAGCCTGTGCGAGAGCTTGAGCACGCAGCCGAAAAACATAAGGAGCTGACAACCAGTAAGGACAGGGGTTTAGAGCTTTGATAAAAAAAAGATAAAAAAAATATTTAACGATTTTTTGAACAAAAAACGGCTGAAAACAACGAATGGTAAGGGTTTAGGCCGAAAAAGAACGAAAGGGGGTGGTCTGGACAGGTTTCAAATCCCGCGTATATAATGGGATATGTGAACATACTACAACATACTAAAACTACAGCAAAAAACAGCCCCCGAGAGCGCGCCAACGCTCAAGGAGGCCTGATCACAACACTTTCTACAAGGGAGAAAGCATCATGACTGATTATTTTTATACTGTATCTGAAAGCACGCCGAAAGACCTATTTTTTGAACTCTTAGACGAAGCAGCTATAAACGTATCTGTTAAGCAGCTCCGACATTTTATCGAGAATGCACCACAAGCAGCGCGCCAAGATCCGGACTTTTATTATTTCAAAGGATTTTTTGCCGGTCGTGCGCTGCACGAGGATCCGGAATACTTTCCGGAAGCCCCACTAGAGCCACTTTCTGAACTTGAAAAATATATTTTTGATGCATCTGACAGTGTACGTGGCACACGAGATTATCATTATAAAGTTGGCTATTACGACGGGCGAGCAGGACATGAAGAAAAAAATTGCTTCGGGGGGTGATAGCCAGATTGATACAATGGATAAAAAGAGAAGAAGGGAGGCTGTATAGTGGAAGACGTTAGTTATGAATTGATGTTGTTTAATGAAAAGGTCCGTGAACTATGTAAAGCGGCCGGTCTGGATTCAACGGAGTTTGAAATAGACTTGAATGATATGCTTGATCCGGATGAGCTTAGAGAAATGATCCGCGATTTAAAAGAGTTCGCTTCAGGCGGGCATTCTAAGCTGTTGTCGATGGTAAAAAAGCAAATAGAAAAGCGCATGGCAGACAACGGACGGGAGCTTATAGGGGATGCTCTAATGGAAGATTTTTTTAAAGCGTACGAACTGGACCCGGTGAGCGCGATCAATGACTTTGGCTTGACCCCATATATACAAGATTACCTTGGGGCTGCTTTGGGTGCGGGATATATTACAAATCCTTTCCATTACAATGCAATTTCAGCTCTTATAGGTTATCAAAATGATTTTGAACGTTAGCAACGACCGGCATCCGGGCGAACTGTTGGCCGGTGCGGCAGTGGGCGCAATTGTTTTTATTACTGTTTGTTACGGCATCACTCGCGCAGCTCATCTATTGACATCAAAAATTGAGGGATGGGCAGTGGATTGGTACACGTTTAAAACGTATATCCTTGAGCGCATCTGCTGGTTTGCGGAAATCGATTGGTGGAGATCTGATATCTATTGGCCATACGCTATACAAGCATACCCAGATTTTACCGGAATGATAAATATAGTCTGCTATTCGACTGTTGTTTTAGCGGCATCGGTGGCTATCTGGCTCGGCATTTTAATGAGCAGGGGAAGCTTCAGAGAAATGTATGTCAGTGGGCGGTTTGTTGATGCAAATCCGGCAGCGGCCAGGGCAGAGCTAAAAAAAGATCCGGGAAAACCCGGGCTTTGGCTGCATCCGAAAATACAGATTTCATCTATCCGGGAATCTTTTCATATACTCACTGTCGGTGCCTCCGGTACAGGAAAAACAACGTTCATATGGCCGCTGATAATGCAGATTTTCGGCCGAAATGAAAAAATGATTATTCACGATATTAAGGGGGATTTTTCATCTTGTTTTGATGCTCCTGAATTTCGCGTTGATCAGCATGACAAAGGAGAGCCATCATTTATGCGCTTGGCTATTTGGGATCGGCGCGGAGTCTACTGGGATATCGGAAAAGATTGTCGGGAACGAAATGAAGCGCGGGAGTTAGCAGCGTGCATGATCCGGCAGCCGGACAATGTTTCTGATCCGATGTGGTCAAACTCAGCCCAGGCTGTCCTTGTCACGTTTCTTTTGCAGTGCCAAGCAGAATATGGCACAAAATGGGGCTGGAAAACCCTTGTTGACTGCATAGACTGTGACGACAGTCAGTTACAAGAGATCATCGCAAAATACAACCCCGAAGCGAAACGAATCATTAAAGAACCGAGCCGAACAACTGATGGCATTATGATAACTTTTACGAGCTGGATTGCTTCTATATACGATTTAAAGCGGCATTGGGGCGATGGTGAAGGGATGATCCGCGTCTCGTTTAAACGCTTTTTAGCAGACGATTACAGGGGACCGAAAACGCTTATTTTACAAAATAATGATAATTATGGAACACTGTTGAAATCCCTATTTCCTGCTATTTTAAAACTTATGACGGGGCACTTAAACGGACCCGAATTTCCGAACTCTGAAACGCGGCGGATTTGGTTTATTCTTGACGAATTTATACAACTCGGCAAATTGGAAGGCATTCAAAAAATCCTAGAAGTCGGCAGATCGAAGGGGCTCCGGCTACTATGCGGGCTTCAGTCATTTGTTCAGCTCTCTGACGTCTATAACGAATTTAAGATGAAAAATTTCACCTCTCTTTTTGCAACTAGAGTAATATTCAGCATTGATGAAGATACTACAAAAGACGCTATTTCTAAAAATGCCGGAAAGATGGTTGTTCGAGTTTTTAATAAAGGCGACAGTAGAACAGAAGGCAAAAAGACGGTGCAAAACTCATCGAAAGACGTTGAGCGTGAGGCGATACAGGGATGGCAGTTGGCGTCAGAATTGGGAGTTGAAGGCAAAAATTTTTTAATGCCTTGGCGCGGCGGTTGCACTGGTTTGATTATGTTCAGGGGCTGCAAAAATGGATTATACCGCATGAAATGGCCGTTTTTTAACTCAAAAGAGCAGCGGCCAATTGTTCTGCCATTAAAAAAAAGACGGCGTAAAAAACAAAACGATGAAGTGCTGAAAAGCGCGCTGACCAAGGCGCAGAAAGGAGACACAGAAGATGGAAAAGACAGTTAAATGCAGTGAGCTAGGGACAAGCGGCTTTACCTACACTAACACGGATCTGCACCGCTGGTGCGGAGAGCTTGTGAAAAAGGTAAGAGCGGTTTTTAAAGATGAAAGGCCGATAGCCAGGATTTGTGCTTATCGAGTTGTGGACGTTGGCGTTGAAGATTTTGAGGCGTTAGCTTGTGACTTTTATTCTGAAGAGCATGAAGAACGGCGTGTATCAGTCACTTTACAGGCTGTCGGTTGTTATGATTTCAGCACTGAGGATGCTTGTGTGCAAGATATGACTGAAGCTGTTCACGCTGTCGGTCTTATGACACAAGCTTTAAAGCCAGAGATTAGAATCGGACGAGGGCAGAATGAGGTTAACGAGTCTGTTTTAGCGGTCCCCCTGGGGGAGGGCCACACTAACGGGCGGATTGATTTATGGAAGGAGGCGTAATGGGTATTTTGAAAGCGGATCAGGACAGAGAGTATTTTGTATTATCAGTTATGGCGTTGGATCACATGCGCGGCTACACCGAAACGCCAGCAGAAGATTTAGTGTTCAGGCTGGAGCGGATTTCAGAAAGAATGAATATCCAAATGGTACGACAAGATTTCTATGAAGTGCTTGACACATTAAAAGAAAATGAACTGATCACTTATGTCAAAGAAATCGGTCCAGGGCCGGAGTTTTACGTTTATACGTTAAACACATCAAAGCTGTCAGACCTGATGGGCTGGAATTTTTAAAAATTTGCGTTTTAAGAGCGATTCAAGGTATGGGGGTAAGAAATATCCTTGATCAAAAAAAGCCGGCTTCCCTGGAGCTGTAACTCCCGGGAAGCCTGAAAACACCCCCGGAACGCGGGGAAAAACTACAAGGATAAAATAGCATGACTGATCATGAATTTGCAATGCTGAAAAAAGTTCATTCTACACTTAACAGTAACGGTAACGGTGTTATGGTCAAGAACAGAGATCCGAAACAACTATTAAAAGGCGCAAAGTTTAAGACAGCAAAAGAAGCAGAAAGAGCGCTGAGGGAGAGGGAGCAAAAAGAAGTCGCCCAGGCCACGGAGCAGCTTGATTTGTTTCCAGATTTTAGCAAACAAGTGGCTGCAATGCCGAACACAATCGCTAGAAGCGCGCTTTTTGCCCCGATAGCCCGTGGTCGTAGAAAATATCATGATGAAGTGATGATAGCATCAAGATCCGATGTGAGCATTGGATACTCAGGAAAACAGCTTGATATGGGCGATTCTGATGTTTTTATGCACGCGATTAAGCTTGCAGCAGATCACGACCTGGGCGAAGAGTTCCAGATCCTACCATATGGTTTCTTGCTTGCTCTAGGAAGGGGAGGAAAAAGAAAGCCGGGAGCAACAAACAAAAAGTGGTTAAGAGCGTCTTTTAAACGGCTCAAAAAGGGGGTTTTGACCATTGAGACAGGGAGTCAAGAAAAAGAGCTGTCGTTAATTGACGAATATACATACAACAAAAAAGACGGCACACACTATTTAAAAATTAGCCCAAAAATTCTTTTTTTATTCCGGAAACAACAATATGGCCTTATCGATTGGGACAAACGAAAAGCAATCAAAAAACGCATTAATTTAGCCAAATGGCTACAGACTTATATCGCATCGAACACAAAGGGAGAGCAACGCATTGGAGTAGAAAAACTAAAGAGGTGGTGCGGTCAGAAAGATCGGCGAACAGACCATTTTACGACTGCTTTAAAAGAGGCCTTAAAAGAGTTAGAAAGGGTTGAAATTATATCAAGCGGCAAAATCAGCAAAACTGGAATACTAACATATACTCGATTGTAGAAAGTCGGTTTAACAATACAAAAAAGTCGGTTTAACAATACAAAAAAGTCGGTTTAACAATACATAGGGTCGGTTTAACAATACAAAAAAGTCGGTTTAACAATACAAAAAAGTCGGTTTAACAATACATATGCAAATTTTAAACGCTTGGGGGATAAGGCTTTCGAGCGTTTTTTTTTGCTGTAACCTTTTATAACCATTTATAACCTATAGAGCTAACCCAACCTCAGTCGCGAGACTCAAATCCCTCGAGAACAGATCCGAGAATATCTATTGCCCGTTATCCTCGGGTGGTCTCTCCGCTCACGTCCTTTATAACCCTATTAATGATGCGCCTACCGGCGCGCCTTTCAACTATTCTCACAGTGCACACGACCGTCTGCAGCTAGCGCTGTCAATCTGCCGAATAGTGCTACGACTCACGGGGTAACTTTTTAATTATTTAAAGGGAAATGATGAAGATATCTAAAATATAGCGTTTCCCGGCATCAAAAAGTGCTGTTTTTAAGGGTTTTGGTCGGGAGCAGGGCTTTGCCTCTGTTTTTATTTCGTCGCTTTCATTTCAAGTATTTTTAAAGATAAAGGGCGACTGGGTATATAGCGCATAACTACTCAGTCTCTTTTGCTGCCCAGGGCGCTTACGCCAAAAAAGAAAATCAATTTCAAAGGGCGTAGCCCTAAATAGCGGGATTCCGGATCGCTGGACTTTGAAAATCGCAAAGCGTTTTCGATGTCCACGACCGGACCGACACCGGTTAGGTGGCGTAAGTACTTGAAATTATTCTTGATGTCAAGTTGAAATGGATTCACAACACGAATTGTTAGGATTTCGGTATAATCCGGAGCTATCCAGAGATCCAGATTTTTAAATTTTCGGGTGTTTTTCCAGAGAGATTACAAACCTTTATTTGCCCATGATCAGAGATAACCGGCCCAGGCTGAATATTTTAAAAATAGCCACGTCCCATAATTTTTTATTATGTAAACTTTTTCGCTTTAAACAACTTTTATGGTATGAATTTATTGGATTTGGAGCCAGGGTCAATTATAAGCAGGCCGCTATAGTTGGGTTCCGTTAAACATTTAGGGTAAATTCCCCATAAGAATTTCAGACAGTCAGGAATGGTCCCCCAGGTTGAATATCCCTGGACAATACTCCGGCTAAAATGATTTCATACGATGTCAGGAGCAAACAACATAAAGTGTGTCGATTTTACACACTTTGGTAAAAAGTTTACAGAACGTATCATTATGGGACGCTGATTTTAAGAATCAAATTCCAGCGGAGCCACCTTGAAATGCCAAGTTAAGCGGCGCATGCGATTAGCGGCCCCTTGCTTGAGCGCATAGTTAAGTGTTTACGCTCGAAATTGCTTTCTTGATAAGAGCCCCTCTTAATTCAGTAAGCTCCTGAACACCAAGTATGTTCCTAATTCGGTTTTTGATAGATTCTATAGCAATGTTCTCATCTGGGGTCTTTTTTTTATCTATAGCGATTCCTAATACAGCGAGCCATGAGTCATCAGCAGCTTGGAAGGCTTCGTCTGCTGTTTTCTGATTTAGGGCCTCAGCTAGTGCGGCTTTAGCTCCAATTTTGAGAAGGGTATCTTCGAAGTTTGTTAGCTTGTTAGCTATTTCTTCTGTTACCCAAGTCGCATACTCAACTCTTAACATGAAAAAATTATTAGAGTGAGTCTTGGCTTCCCTAGTTGGGCCTTCACGCCATAATGTTGACATCGTTTCGTGAACCTCGCTCATATATTTTTCACAAAACTCAACATGTTTGTCGAATGCTACTTGAGCCATATGAGATGTCACTCCAAGAGAGAAATCATGCCCAGATTGCTGAATTTCCTTTTTTCGTTGATGTGCTGTATGATCTTTCAATATTTGATAAATAATTGCACTTAGAGCAGCAATCGCCGGTGTTGTAGCAATACCTTTCCAAATATCTTCTATTGGCAAATATGTTGCCATTAAAAATGATGCTAAAAAAACTAAGAATAATATCAAGTAGATTAAATATTTCATTTCTTTACGCTTAACAATAAATTCTACATTTTTTTCTGTATAACATTACAAAACAACGGACCTTGCAGCTCAATCACTATCAAAGTAATTTACAGGTAGCAACAGCAATAATAATTCGAAATTTAAAAATAGTATACATAA
>JAAELK010000349.1 GCA_024226935.1 Desulfobacteraceae bacterium | reverse complement strand
TGTGCCGGAAAAAAAAATCTTTCAAGAAGAAGAAAAGAATATGAAGAAAATTGGTTATTTTTTTAAAAAGGGAAGAAAAAAAAGAAGAAAACGCACTTTCAAGCCAGGAGGATTATTCCATTATCAGATCAAGGCTGACACCGCCTGCCATCTTTACCTTTTGGAGGATGTTTTAATATCTCAATACCTAAAAAATTCATGACCCTTGTAAACACTCTGCTTTTTGAGATAGGTCCATTATCCATGTAGATCACCTGGGGCACCCCCTGGAAGGGGAATCCTTCTACATCTTTTTGGGTCATAGCTTTATAAAGAAAACGCAGTGCGGCTTCAACGTCTTCACCATAAACAGCATGATATTCTTGATAAGCCACTCCGCTGCGATCGTCAACTACGCTATACAGCATCAATTGAGGCCTTTTGTTTTTTGAATCTATCCACAATGGCCAAGTGGGTAATTTTTTCAAATCAGAAGGACTTAAGTCAAAATGCCAACATTCATTTGAATGTCGGGCTTGAAATCTTACCACTGAAGGTTCAATGGCAAGTAGTTCAATGGTATATCCCCATTTTTTCATATATTTGTTTACGGTGCTTTTTTAAATTTGTCCTTTTGGAAGTTTAATAAATCCATATGGGGTATCCACTCCATATGTCTCAAGAATTCTTAAGATCTCAGATGTTGATAGGTGATGACCTTTATTGTTCATTGATTTAGCCTTAATTGCTGAAATAATCTCACAATATTTTTTCAGCTCTTTTTCATCTATAGCTCTGGGATTACCTAAATCAGATCGTCGAATGGATTTGGGCTTTTGACGTTCCCGTAAACGTCGATATACCGTATTTATCGAAACCCCGTACAAATCCGCAAAATCGGCAATTATCGCTTTCTTTTCTGGACTTCTGAAGGGTAAGGGATTAATGCGATTGATTAATTCAAACAAGCGTTCTTCAGGAATTTTTTTTAAAGGCATCGTTATTATCCAACATCTGGCAATGAAACGTAACGGTATAATGTAGCTCTATAAATATTCAAGGTTTTACAAATGTCGTTTATTTTCATGCTTCTGTCGGCATGTAATTTTTTGGCCATTCTGACTTTTGGATTATCAGGCAATATGGGTTTTCTTCCACCAACTATTCCCCGGGATCTTGCTGCAGATAATCCAGAGCAAGTTCTTTCTCTGATCAGCTCCCGTTCAAATTGTGCAAGAGCAGCAAAGATATTGAAAACAAGCTCTCCAGATGCAGATGTGGTATCAATGACTCCATCATGTAAAGATTTAAAACCAATACTTTTTAATTTTAAATTATTAATAATAGAAACCAAATGTGTCATTGATCTTCCTAATCTGTCCAATCTCCAGACAACCAAAGTGTCACCCTTTTTTAGGGTTTGTAAGCACTTGTCTAAACCAGGCCTTTTGTTTTTTGAACCACTAGAGATATCAGAAAAAACATCAACACAATTTGTAGATTTCAGTTCGTCGATTTGAGATTGTATGTTTTGATCACCGGTACTTATTCTAGCGTAGCCTATAAATTGTCCCATATGATGCTCCTTGGGAAAGAATGGTCTCATCTATTAAACAGAATGTCAAGAAAATGTGATTTTGATTTTTAAGATGGGATTTGAGACATGAAAAGTGCTGATTTTCTGTTTTGGGAATCAAAATAAAAGTTGTTTCATCAAACGACCGTTTCTTGAGACTAATATTTTTGCATAAAAGAATTTAAAAATTGCACTTCCTGAAAGGTTTGAAAAAAATATAATCATATTACTTGCATTCCATGGATTTCTATAATAATGACTCCTGAGTTATTTTCTCAATTATTAATTTAGGAGTAATGTTCTGATGTTTCAAACTCTGGGTAAAAAACGGTCTCTTAACAACTATCTGTCAATTAAATACTGCAATAGCTTTCTGGAAGTAATCCCCATATTAATGATTATTGCTGTTCTGGGATTTTGTGCTCCTGTGTCTGCCCAATCTGATTTGAACGAAACCCGGGAAACCGTTACCCAGGAGAACATTGACTCACCAACGGAAGAAGTAAAAGATATAGATCAAAAAACGGCCGAAGATACAGATAAAGAAAAAAAAACTGAAGAAGAACCCGCCAAACTTTCGGCCATGGCTTCAGATTCTGATGATACAGACACGGAAGATGCCGAAGATATAAGCACAAAGATATCCCTGCCCAAGATAGATGCTTCTTTATTCAGCGGAGCAGCATCGGCTTCCATCCCCATTCTTTTGCCTCCCGGAAGGGCAGGACTACAGCCTGAAATCAACCTGACCTACAACAGTTACCAAAAAAACGGTTGGATGGGAATGGGCTGGGATATTACCCTGGGGGCCATCCAGCGTTCCACCAAAAGGGGAGTAAATTTTACCGCAAATGACTATGAATCAGTGATGGGAGGTGGTTCCGAACTTGTTTCCAGGGCCGACTGGGGAGCAGATTTTTACGGTGCTAAAATAGAAGACCAGTTTACAAAATATTTTTACAACTCTGCCACCAAGGGATGGGAGGCAACGGATAAAAACGGCCTGAGATATTTTTTCGGAACCACGCCAGTCTCCCGCCAGGATGACCCAAAAGATGTAACCCGAATCTTTAAATGGTGCTTGGACAAGGTAGTTGATACCAATGATAACTATATGGCCATTTCCTATACAAAAGACCAGGGTCAGATCTATCCTGCAAGGGTTGATTATACGGGGAATTTCGGATTAAACCCCACCAATGCTGTGATCTTTCATCTTGAAGATCAAAGATCCGATATGTCAAAACAATATAGTATTAATTTTGAAGTTATTACTGCTAAAAGACTTGCGACCATCGAAATAAAATCTTCTGCCGGATTGGTGCGGGCATATAAGCTTGAATACACCAATAGCACCAGTACATTTCGTTCCCTTCTTAACAAAATCCAACAATATGGAAATGACGCCACCTTGGATGATTCCGGAACTATAATTGGTGGAACAACACTGCCCGCCATGGATATTTCCTGGTCGGAAAGTGAAAATGGGCTTATCTTTCCTGACTATACCAAACCTGTATTACCAGCCAATATCAATGGTATAAACACTGTTGGTACTGAAATCGCTGGAGATTTTAATGGTGACGGCAAAACAGATTTTCTGTACCGTTCCTATAATGGTGACGGGCGATGGCTCATAGCCTATGGTACCGAAACTGGTTTTACAACTCCCAATTATAATAAACCAGCATTACCGGCCAATATCAATGGTATAAACACTTTTGGCAGTGAATCTCGATTTATGAGAACTGGAGATTTTAATGGTGACGGTAAAACAGATTTTTTGTACCGCTCTTATAATGGCGATGGGCGGTGGCTCATAGCCTATGGTACTGAAACCGGTTTTACAACCCCCAATTATAATAAACCAGCATTACCGGCCAATATCAATAGTATAAATACTGTTGGTACTGAAATGACCGGAGATTTCAATGGTGACGGTAAAACAGATTTTCTATACCGTTCTTATAACGGTGACGGGCGGTGGCTGATTGCCTATGGTACTGAAACTGGCTTTACAATTCCAGATTACAATAAACCTGTACTGCCAGCTAATATCAACAAAATTAATACTTTTGGCAAAGAGCCTGGAACTATGAAAAGTGGTGATTTCAATGGGGATGGAAAGGCTGATTTTATGTACTGCTCTTACAATGGTGACGGGCGTTGGCTCATCGCCTATGGTACAGAGACAGGACTTACAATCCCAGACTATGACAAGCCTGCATTACCGGCAATCATCGATGGTTGGAAAACTTCTTATCCTAATGGTTCACGATATATGAGAATCGGAGATTTTAATGGGGATGGTAAAACAGATTATATGTATATCCCTCCAAATTCAATGGAATGGCTCATAGCCTATGGAACTGAAACCGGTTTCATCCTACCTGATTACAATAATCCTGCGTTACCCTATAGTATCAATGGACATACAACTACTAATCCCCATCCTGAATATATGAGAAATGGAGATTTCAATGGAGATGGCAAAACAGACTATATGTACCGTTCTGGAAATGGCGATGGGCGGTGGCTAATAGCCTATGGTACAGAAACAGGTTTTACAACTCCAGATTATAATAAACCGACATTACCGGCCAATTTTAATAGTATAAATACTGTTGGTAACGAAATAACTGAAGATTTCAATGGTGATGGTAAAACAGATTATCTATACCGCTCTTATAATGGTGATGGTCGCTGGCTAATAGCCTATGCGCCGCCTGTTACCCCGGATCTAATAACTAAATTAACAAACGGGCAGAATGCGCAAACCTCCCTTGCCTATGGCAATTCATCGGATCTTTCAAATAAACTTTTGCCCTATATTCTCCATCCGGTTAAAAGCCTGACCATAAATGACGGCAACGGAATAAATTCTGTTACCTCCTATGATTATGAAGGAGGGGACTTTAGTTATGTCACCAGGGATTTCAGAGGATTTGAAACCGTTACCAAAACTAACCCCGACGGAACTAAAATAGAAACAAAATTTTTACAGGGAGAATTTGACAAAGGCCGCCAATACCAAGAAGAGTTGCGTGATCCCTCAAAGATTCTTTTATCAAAATCCACCATGGAGTGGGAAACCAAGTTGTCCAATGATCCGGATGACCCCTGGGGTTTTGTCAAACTTAATAAAACACGGTCGGAAAATTATGACGATGAGACCACTTTTTCTCAAGGCAATTATACCTATGATGACTCAAACGGTAATCTGCTGACAAGCATTAAAAGCGGAACCGGAGGGGAATCAGTCACCACCGCTAACACCTATGAAAATTTTGGATCATGGGTCTTTCGCACAACATCCACCAACCTTTCCGGCAGTACCAGTGGCCAGAGCCGTTATATGGAATATGACTATGAAACGGACACGGGTAATTTGTTGTCCACAACCCTTCGCCTGGACGGTGTGAACGATCCCATAACCTCTGCCATTTACGACGGTTTTGGCAATCCTGTTACCCAGATCGATGCCCTTGGCAATCTTACAACAACGGATTATGACAGTGATACCTACACCTTTGCCGTCAGGATTACACATCCAGAAACAAACGGGGTAGCCCACGTGGAAACAATACCTTCCATGGATTATAGGTTCGGCAAACCCCTGGTCACCGAGGACGAAAACGGCAACCGGACTTTTTACACCTATGATACCTTCGGGCGTTTGATCCGGGAAGATCTGCCCAACGGGGGGCAAAACACCACGGAATATAATGATACCGCATTTCCCAGATATATGGCTTCAAAGGTAAAAGAGAATGCGCTGGGTTCCACCATCGACACCATTTCCTACCTGGACGGGCTCAACAGAACCATCCAGACCGTTACTTTCGGGGATGACAATAAATATATCATAAACCAGACCTCCTATGATTCCATGGGACGGGAATATCTTAGCCAGGGTCCCTTTTATGCTTCCAATAACACCTGGCCCCAGGAGGCACCCTCCACATCTCCCTGGGCCAGGAAAAACTTTGACTATCGAAGCCGTCCGGTTTTAATACAAACCCCCGACGGGGTCCACGGGACAGTCACAGCTACCTTGTCCTACTCAGGCTTATCCACCACAACCACGGATCCCGATGGGGCAAGTAAAACTGAAACCAGGGATTACCTAGACCGCATTGTTAAGGTTACAGAACACGCAGATGAAGATTTCCAGACAAATTATACCTATAATGTCCCGGGAGATCTTTTATCGGTGACAGATGCCCATGGTAATCTGACAATCATGGAGTATGACAGTCTCGGACGCAAAACTGCCATTGATGACCCAGATATGGGATATTGGTCATATACCTATGATGCCAATAATAACATGCTCACCCAGACCGACGCTAAAAAACAGACAACTGCTTTTAAATATGATGATCTTAACCGTGTTCTTTCTAAGACCTATTCCGCAAATGACACCGGCGTTTTTTATACCTATGATAATCTTAATATTACCAACGGCAAGGGCCAGCTTTATCGGACAACCAACGATGATGTAACCATAACCGTCAATGGATATGACAGTATTGGAAACCTCCTTTCGGAAACAAAAACCATAACCGGCGCCCCTGAATCCTATACGACAAGCTATACCTATGATCTTGCAGGAAGACCGGTTACAACAACCTATCCCCAAGGTTTTAGTATCACCAATATTTATATTCCAGGCACAAGCTTATTGGGAGAGGTGACAGGTTCCGACGGTGTCAGTTATGCTAAAATCAGCGAATACACCCCGGAAGGCAAGATAGGCCTTATCGATTTTCCCAATGACACCTATACCAGATACACCTATGATAATCTATCGGGGCATCTGATCTCCATTGATACAAACGGGGCAGGTGCCACTCCCCCCGTGCTGGAAAACTTTTATTCCTACACCCCGGCAGGAGATATTGCAGGCATCAATGATGCAGCAGGCAATATCAATTATTCCTACACCTATGACAAGCTCCACAGGCTGATCAAAGAAACTAATACCGGCAACACACTGGGATTAAGCTACACCTACAACGCCATTGGAAATATCACCTCCAAAACCATGGGCAGTAATACTGCGGCCTACAGATACTCAGGCTACAGCCCCCATGCCGTCAGCAGTATCAGTATGGGAGGATTAAGCTACGCCTACTCCTATGACACAAACGGCAACCTTTTGTCAGGACCTGATTTTAGCAATCTCTCACAAACCGGAACCCGGACCATCACCTATAACAGTGACAACATGCCCCAAAATATTGATCATACCCTGGATACCACTACCACCACAGTAAGCTTTGCCTATGGTGGTGACCAGCAAAGGGCAAAAAAAAGCGTCTCCAACGGTGCCACTACTTTTTATATCAATAAATACTTCCAGGTAAAAAGCAAAGACACCACCACCCAGTTTACAAATTATATCTTTGCAGGCAATCTTCGTATTGCCCAGATCAAGGGTGATACTCCCTATTATTTCCACAAGGATCATCTTGGCAGCTCCACTGTCATGAGTGACGCCGCAGGCAACAAGGTTGAAACTACCAAATACCTGCCCTATGGCGGAGAAAGAAGCCATACCGGCACCAAGGTCACAGACTACAAATTCACCGACCAGGAAAAAGACGAATCCACAGGCCTTTATAACTACGACGCAAGGCTTTATGATCCTGTGACCGGACTATTCATCATGACCGACACCGCCATCCCGAACTTTACCGATCTGGAAAACGGCCGGGTCTATGACCCCCAGAGTTTGAACAGATATACTTATTGTTTGAATAATCCTCTCAAGTATATCGATCCTGATGGACATCAACCTTCACATTATGAGTTTGATCTAAATGTGATAAATTATTATAAAAGAAAATGGGAAAATATTGGAATGCATTTATTCAAAAAACAAGTGGTTCCAACCGTAAAGAAGACAGCCATCATAACTGGTGTTGGTGTAATCTCTACAGCTCTATTAGCGGAAAGTATCCCGATAGCGATAAGCAACCCAACAATTGTAACTAAAGCTCTGACAGGTTATTATTTTGTTTCTAAAAATCAGACTGATATTTTATCGCTTACTACTGGTTTATTTAATTTGCCTTCAGATGGGACATATTCAAGGGCTGGGGCAATTGGGTCTGTAGTATCGACTAGTTACAACTATTTATCGAATGATTTTTTTGGTAATGCAGTTAACAACAATAATAATTCTTATGGTAATTTGGGAAACAGTAATTACTTTTGGAGTAGTTCCGTTAATAGGAATTATTCTCGGAGTAGAGCAGACAATGATGGTTATTTTTGGAGTAGTTCCGTCAATAATAATTATTCCTATCGGAATGATTATTCCGAGAATGACTCTGACAAAGGTTCTGGCGGGGGGTGGTCGGTCATTTGCACCGAACTTCATCGCCAGGGATTATTGGATCAAGATATTTATGAGGCTGATGAAGCCTTTGGAAGATATCTGCGCGCAACTAATTTAAATGCTTTAAATGGTTATCATTTATGGGCTAAACCTGTGGTTAAACTAATGCAAGACTCTGAATTAATGACTAAAACAGTATACTTTTTTGCAAAACCATGGACAGAAGAGATGGCCCATAGAATGGGGCTTAAGGAAAAGGGCAATTTTTGGGGTAATATTTTAATGGAGACGGGTCTGCCTTTTTGTACATTGATAGGTCTTTTCATAGATTTTTCAAAGGATATTCAATCCTTTAATATAATTTTAATTTTTATGTTTTCCGGGGTTGTTGGTTTTTATATTTTTAGAAATATCAAGTATCAAAAAAAAAGACGGCAGCTTAAAACCGAATTGATTAACAATATATAACATTATTACAAATAAAGAATATTTCAAATACATATCGAGTAGGGCTTGCCTACTCGATATCATTTAAAAAGGACAATATGAATACACTTGCTCCAATAGCATTGATTCTTTTCGGGATTCGTATCATTCTTAGCCCATCTTTTGTTTGGGAAAAGAACGATATTTATATGGATTTTACCGGTATTAACTGGATATTAGGACCTTTTGCAATTATCAGTGGTATATATTGGATTGGGCTGAATATAAAAGTCAGTAAAAGAAAGAAAAAAGAAAAGAAACCAAAATCTGTGAATAACCTGATATGTCCCAAATGTAAGCAGGCATATCCGATAGAAGAGGATAAATCCTTAAAAAAGTGCCCAAAATGCCAGATAGATATGCTGACTTTGGAAGAGTTTTTAAAATACATTAAATGATTTATGGTGAACTGAAATCGATGGTGTGCCTGCCCAAATTAATATGATTTTTGGAGAATTCAAACTTAGAACATAAAAAATAAAAGTGGCTGATTATGACGTACCAGTCCTTTTTTCAAGTGCTTTAATACTGTTACATCATTCGGCTATCCCATGGCAGATTTGGCCCTTCCGGCAGAACCTGTCTTCGTTTCATTAAAACTCGTTTGGTGTTATTGCTTATTAACGCATAAACAGAGCCCAGATTGAATTATTCCGAGCCCGAAGTGATTATTCCGAGCCTATTAACGTATAATGTGAGCCGGGATGTTCACGTAGTAACGTATAATCAGAGCCGGGAATGTGCCATTAAATCGAGCCTTGGGCAGATCTATTCCGAGCCGCTGTTAAACAGCGTGCAATAATGACCCCTTTTTAAGAAAAACAGCGTCGAAAATT
>JAAELK010000348.1 GCA_024226935.1 Desulfobacteraceae bacterium | reverse complement strand
TGTGCCGGAAAAAAAAATCTTTCAAGAAGAAGAAAAGAATATGAAGAAAATTGGTTATTTTTTTAAAAAGGGAAGAAAAAAAAGAAGAAAACGCACTTTCAAGCCAGGAGGATTATTCCATTATCAGATCAAGGCTGACATAGAAGAGTTAACCATGGTAGGATTGATAAAATCACCCTTACATTGATAAGAGATTGTTATATATTAATATGTAAAAATTCCAAGCTCTCTCACCCGGATATGTCAGAGGTGATTAGCGCATTTAACCAATTATACTATACCCATGGAAGAAGCATCTATAAACTTCATCCAAATGTTATTGAGTTTTTAGAACAAATGGCTCAATCAACAACATACGTGGTCATGGATTATGAGAATTATTGGCCATATCTATCACGAATCAGGACAGGCATAATGGGTATCTTAGTTGATGATGCTAAAGTACCAGGAGACCTTGATTCTTTTCACCCCCCCAAAGACATTATTAAATTCCAAAAAAGGTTATTAATAAATTGGGTGAAAACATGTTGTATTTCAAGGGAATGGATGCCAGATAATTCATCCAGAACATGTGTCCTTTGCAATAATGAATTTACATTTTTCCATAGAAAACACCATTGCAGAGAATGTGGCGCCTTAATTTGCAGTCACTGCTCTGTATTTACTGCAAATAATCGCCGGATCTGCAATGAATGTTTCAAATTTAGCACATATTCATCCTATACAAAGCCTATGCCAAACGCTAATTTAATCAAGAATAAATCACCCTATAAAAAGCGTTCGAAACAACATCAACCCTATGATTTTTTAAGATGAAGAGAACATCCATAAAATAGATCCAGAGGCAGTACGTTAAGATTGGATAAAATTAAACATTGGGATGAAATCCGTCATAGGATTTCATCCTTCTCCAAGAAAGAGCACCAGGAGAAAGTCAATATTTTATTTTACCAATTTTTTTAGACAATACTCCACCCATTCGGTTTTAACCGATTTTTGAAAAACATAAAATATTGAATTCGTCTATCGGCTTTGAACAATTTTAGTATCAGGGAC
>JAAELK010000347.1 GCA_024226935.1 Desulfobacteraceae bacterium | reverse complement strand
GGCGGGCAGCCAGGAAAAATTTGTGTTCCCATCAAAGATATTTGGGTCTTTCCTCTTGATAAAAAGTTTAGAGTTTTGCTTAAATCAACTCATGAATGACTAACCCGAATATTTACATCTTGATTTAAAACAATTTTCAATATTCTCGTTCAAATCTTCGATGTTTTTTGTAGTGAAGTATGCGAATTGACTTTTATCATTAAAATTATTAGCTCGGTAGATAGCATCAACTGTTTTTGATAAATCAACTTTAAATTTTGAAAAAATCTCATAATATTTATTTTCTAACTGATTTTCTTTGTGAGTGAATTGAATTCCATCTAGTTTTATATATGAATATTCCCTTTTTTCTCCAGGATCATCACCCAATGGTCTATTTGTATAAACATATAGATGGATAATCTGGCTAAACAATTCATTACTTTTCATGTTTTCTGTGGGCTTATCATACAGATGAAACAGCCTGCTTAGATTTCTATATTGCTCCTCTCTTCTTGGGAAAATATTATCTAAATGATCTCTCCATTTTAAAGTGAATAAAGATAATAAAAATAGAGAAATTGCAACAAAAAGATTAATATAGAATGGGTTGATTTGTTCTTTAAACTCAATGAAATAATATATGGAGTCAACAACAATACCAACGATTATAAATAAAAGGAAATATTGAAAATATTTTTCAATTATTGAAAACTTTGCAAGTTTCATATTCTTCCTATTGTATATAAATTTCTATTTTTACAATTTTTTAATAAACATCTCCATAGCAACCACGGGTATCGTTACACATTTTTCAATGTTATCATAGCTTCCAAAAAAGGAAACCAATTTTTGTTGGAATTCCTATAAATGCAAAGATGAATTTTTTCTTTTGATATTAAAGAATTCCGGTAAATGTCGTGTGGAAATTTATCCTAAATGTTTAATGGAACCCGATTTTTTGCGAACTCATCAATATGCATTGACTTTCGGAATTATGGGGACAACTTTTATCACCGTCATCGAATATTAATTAGCTTTAGTATTGTCGGAATTATGAATGGAAAATTATTTTGATTTGTATAGGTATCTTTAAGATTTCACACTGAAGATATAAAATTTTTGGTGTAAATAGTATCGCTATCCTTAATAAATCCCAGCTCATTAAGTCTGTCAAAATCTATCTCACCTACGTCAACTGTAAGTGCCGAAACATCCATACTGCAACTTTTTTGGGCAGTTCAAATTTTTGATGAACTGGTCTTCCGGTGTGCCCGTTGGTCAGTCAGCACCAAGTATAATGCAAACATAACCATTTGTCTTAATGGCTGACCGAAAGACCAGTTGCCAAGCGAACTGTCTACTCCTTCATTCTTTGCTTTTATTGACAACAGGCAGATGCCGCCTTTTCACAACAATCTTGCTCTTTTGGTGTTTTTTCACTATCCATTATCTCTTTAATCGTATCTTTAATTGCGATTGAGGCTCCTGTTTTTACCTTTACGGCAACATCAACCGCTTCCTGAATTTGCACCGGTGTTATACCCAAAGAACATGCTTGTAAAAAAATGTGTTCAAAACAGGGGATGCAATTGGCTGCTGTTGCTGCACCCAAAGCAATAAGTGTTTTTATTTTGTCATCCATTTCAGTGGATGGGCTTTTAGACATCTCACTCATACATTCTGCCATGGCCTTTACAAGCTCATGCTCATCAAAATTAAACCCCTTGGTTTTCATAAGCTTCCAAAGAGACTTTGAGTCCTGGGTGTTCATACAATTTTTTCTAAGATCCAAATCACCCTTCATCTGTGAAACAAAAGATTGTGCGCTTTCAAATGACATTTTCTACCTCCTTTATATGAAACTCCCGATATACTGGGCGTGAGTTTCAATCTTTGTTGTGAGCGGAATCAAGGGGAATTTCCCTGGTCCGCCCGTGGCGGTTATTATAATTGAGATTAATACAAATTCATCTATAAGACGGGAATGCCTGATAAAAGGTTACACTTTTTTTATTATGGGTGGTCAAGTGCTGCCGTCCAAATGGCTGTCATTTTGTCACTGAATAGATAAAAATATTTCATCAATGATTTATATTCTGGTCTTTTACATACTGAAATGGCGATTCCGGCTGCTTCTTGAGGGGGATAACCATAAACTCCACATGAGATTGCAGGAAATGCAATTGATTCACACCCGTGGGATATCGCCAGATCCAGACTGTTCTGATATGCCGATGTGAGAAGGTTTTCAGGGTTTTTATCAATTGCGTAAACAGGGCCAACGGTATGAATGACATATTTTGCTTTTAGATTTCCGGCTTCGGTGATTTTCGCAACTCCTGTTGGGCACCGAATGCCATTTTCCGCTTTGATTTTTTTACATGCTTCTAGCAGTTTTGGGCCGGCCGCTTTGTGAATTGCTCCATCCACCCCACCACCCCCAAGCATCTTGGAATTGGCGGCATTGACAATGGCATGTACAGAGGCTTGAGTGATATCACCCTGGACAATTTTTATAGTATCCATATTTTTTATTCTCCTTTATATCGATGGATAGGATGTTTTGTATAAAAAAATGATGATCCATTTTTTATAGTATCCATGACAATACCAGTCTTTGAACAATCCAAAAAGGGATAATTTATCTTGAAATATTTTCCCCGGGCAGGTAAATGTTATACTTCAAGTAAAATCATAATCAAAGATTGTAAATCCTGGGTTGGGGGGCATTCTTTTGTTTCCACCAAGCTTCCTGGTTGTCAGGTATAAAAATAAAGGATATTATATGATATATGTGAATCCAACATAATCTGAATCAAGGAATGGGTAATGGATACTTATTTTGCACCTGTCCAAAGAACCGAAAAACGGAAACTTAAAAATCAAATCGTCGATATCAGCCGGAGTCCCATCATGGACGCCCTGTTGAGAACAGCTTCGGGTCTTTTGGTGGTACTGAATGAAGATCGGCAGATCGTTGCAATTAATCATGCCTTCATAGAGGCGCTTGGTATTAAAGATGCCCAGGATGCTCTGGGGCTTCGCCTTGGCGAAAGTCTGAAGTGTGTTCATGCCTTTGAAGAACCAGGGGGTTGCGGCACCACCAGGTATTGTGCTTCCTGTGGTGCTGCTGTTGCCATGATGTCGGCCATCCAGAATGATCTGACCAATGAACAGATTTGTGCCCTGGTTTCTGACAGGGGCGGAATTATCTCAGATATCTGTCTTAAAGTGAAAGCCAAGCCCATTCTGGTTGATAATAATCGCTGGATTGTTTTTTATGCCCAGGATATTACCCAGCAACAATTCTGGGTCAACCTGGATCATGTTTTTTTCCATGATATCAATAATACACTGACAGGATTATATGGGAATGTGCAATTGCTTGAACTCAGCAATCCAGACAATGGGGATATCAAGCATCTTAGAAAAGGGGTTGAAAGACTGATCAATGAGGTTGTGATCCAGAGAAATTTTTCCCAGCATAAGGATGCAACTTATACACCTGACAAGAGCGCAGTCTCTTTGAGTGATATCAAAAGAGAATTGGGCTTGATTATCAGTGGACATAAAAGTTCTTTGCAAAAAAAAATCATCGAAGACTGGCCCGGGGAAGACGTGATAATTACAACAGATGCTATTCTCTTGTCCAGAGTTCTTGGTAATATGGTAATCAACGCATTGGAAGCCACTCCGAATGGCGGCTTTATCCGCATCACCGTCACAACGAGTCCGGATGCTGTTTTCTGGGAAGTTTGGAATAAGACCCATATCCCAGACCCCATTCAAAAAAGAATTTTTCAGCGTTATTTCAGCTCAAAACCAGGAGATAGTCGCGGTTTGGGTACCTATTCCATGAAATTGTTTGGCGAAACCTATCTTTCGGGGAAAATATCTTTTTTGTCCACAGCGGATCAGGGGACAAGTTTCACATTTTGTCTTCCTTTGGATACTGGGTCTACCCCATCTTAAACAACAAGGCATGGATATGTGCCCGGTATTTTTATAAATAGATTAAGAGTTTTTTGTCCATAATTCACCTAGGGTTTTATATGAAATTCCCGATATATCAGAAAAGAGTTTCAATTTTTGTTGTGGGCGGAACCAAGGGTAAAATCCCTGGTCCGCCCATGGCGGTTATTCAGAAAATGACACAAGGTATGTGTCATCATCTTCAGCTATTTCCACCGGGGCAACATTATACCAATAAGATTTGTAATAACCGTCGTTATCATCTATATCCACTCCCTGCAGGTAATAGCCTGCCCAGTTTAATTCACTGCAATACCAGGCAATGCTGTTTTCATTTTTATGGCCCGGCCAGATTGCAACGGAAAGATCATAGAGTTTGCCGACCTGATCAAGATTATGTTCCACAGCGGCCTGTTTGATCTCATCTGTTGTATTGACCCTGTAAATGGCTGCTGCACTGGCGGTAAGGGTGATTTCAACTGGCATGATACGAACATTGGTTCCCCAGGATTCAATTATTTCACCGTCTCCTATATACATTGAGCTATGATCCCAGAAACCTGGAATGAGTTTTTGTGTATAGGGAAATGCATCGTTGGTCAGGATGATATCGCCTATTTCAAGCTGGCTTAAATCAAGTTCGTTGCCGTTACCGCTGTAATTTTCACCAAACCCACTGGCTATTGTAAAGGATGTGTTGATAAATACGAATACAAAGATAAGCAATAAGATCCGGGAAATTTTTTTCATTTTTCTCCTCCTGGGCAAACAATTATAGAGTTTAAATCACCTCCATGGTGATCTAGTTGATAAACATGATTGCGCCTTGCTTTATTTTATTATTCGTGTGGTTAACACATATTATTTAAGTTAACAATGTTTTTCATGTTCTTTTTCCCGGGATCGTGACAGGGCAAACCTTGCTCTTTTTTTTTAAACGTGTAATATTTGCCTGGTTATGTAGAATCGTGAAAGCGGTAACTAATTGATATTAAAGATGATTGGAGGATATTGATGGTGGATGAAAATGGTGGTGTTATGACAGAATCGGCAGATAAACCATTTGATTTTTGGAATGATCATTGTCTTGAGTTCCTCGAAATGGCCATGAAACGGGACTACCAGGAAAGTGTCCAGGCACCTGATGGATATGGAAAGAATGTCAGAGATTGTGGTGATGCCATTGAATTTTATTTGATGATAAAAAATGAAAAACTCATATCTATTTCCTATGATATTCAGGGTTGTCTTTTTTCCCATGCTTGTGCTAATACCATTATAAAATTGGCCCTGAATACCACGATTGGACAGGCAAGAACAATCAGACCAGAAGATATAGTCGACTATTTAAAAACTCTGCCTGTAAACGAAATCCATTGTGCTGTCCATGCTTTGGAAGCCTTTACCAGCGCTTTAAACAGTATTGAAGGATAGTTTATTCTATATCAGTTAGACGCCGATCATACATCGATCCTACCCCATATTCATTGCGTCGCATGAATTTATCCAGTGACGGGCCAATGAGTTGCATTTCTGTATTTTTTTTCTGGACGTTTTGGGCAATTCTCATTTCCTTTGTGCAGCCTGTGCTGTAGGTTGAGTCTTTTCCAATCCATTCCGGGGGGACTTTTTGGTTCATCAGGGCAAAACTATCTGTAATGTCATCTACTGTTTGGAATCTCCAGATATCGAGATAGCCGCTTCTCTGGACAATTTCCCACATATACATGAGATCATCCGCATCCATACCCGGTTCATAATATTTGGATGGATTGATGATGAATAGGTCGGCGGATTGTTTGTTTAAATTTTGAATAAAAAGCCCCATGATTTTTTTGGCTACCTCGATTTTACCGGGGATGGAACCTATGATGCCGCTGTAGAACATGACGGTCATTTTTTTGGCTTTGGCTGATTTCATCTGGTCTATGATCCGGTTAGCTTTTTTTTCAAGATCCTTATGGGAAAAATTAATAAAATCTGGATGCCGGGGTTTAAAGGTGACAGCTAATGCGTCTTTGTCTGTACTGATATTGATGATATCCCTGGTGAATTGAAAATGGGTGTTGATCAGGCGGTTTTTCTGTTCATTGCCCCTTGATATAATACAGTCTACTTCCTTGAAAATCCGTGAGAAAGTGGTGGATGTCAGCAGGAGATTTAATGTCTCCTTGGTGCCGTCGGAAATTACATAGATATTTTCATCTTGTTTGAGGCGCTGGACAAGTTTGTTCTTGCTGATGGATTTTTTATGGATAAACTGGGCAGTTTCAAGGGCTTTTGCCAATACCGGGTCCGTTCTGGTATCGGTCATGGATATTTTTTTAAAAACAGGTGCTTCTTTGACTGCTATAATAATGATGTGCCCCAATTCCGCTAAAAATTTTGCAATGGCAATATCCACCATCACAGTGCCGGACTCATCTACGAGCCAGAGAATTTTACTTTTTGGGGTATGGATCAGTTCTGTCAGGTGGGTTATTCCATTTCCTGTAATTTTGGTTTTAAAAATAGTTTTGATCTGGGATAAGGTGGGGATTTTAAAATTTTTACAATTCCATAAACGAGGAGCAGACAAAAGACTTAAGAGTCGGCGAAATTCAATCTCTTTGATTTTTTTCCTCAGTTCATACAAGGATAGATTGTTGATGTCTTCTATGGAGCCGTTTATCTGGTTCAAGGCTTTGCTGAATGTTTCAGAGGTTAACAGTTTTTCTGCCCGGCTGTTTTCTTTTTTCTTTTCATGGAAGTAAGGGTTTTCGATCTGTGTTCGACTCGAAAAAATTTTATACAACCTTTTTTCAAGCCGGGAAGGAATCAGGAGCCCGGTTTCAATTTCATGTTTATATTTTATTTTTATTAAGGATTTTAGAAATTGTCGTTCATAGTCCGAATCGATGACATCATCCACCAATTGAATGATTTTGTCGTAGACACGCTGGTACTCTTTTTTAAGGAAGTCAGGATATTTTCGGGACATGATGGCGTTAAACATTTTATCGGAACAAGGATAAAATCGTTCATTATTTTCCGGGTAGACCATAAACTCAATTTGTTCCAGGGTGCTGACCTTTGTGGGATAGGCAAAGGGATCAATATGGTTTTCAAGAAAAAAAACAGTGAACCAGGCATCATAATCCGGGTTTTTTCCAATTGGTATGGGAGTAAAGTCGGTGGGTGACATGTGATTTCCTTTTATGGGTTACAGGCGAGTAATGTACCATGTTATTTTATATTTTTCAAATAAATCGTTTGGGTTGACTTTGTTCTGTATTGGGGCATATTCTAATTGTAATGAACCGGAAAACTGCATATGAAATACTGGGGCTTGAGTCAGGAGCATCCTTGGCCCAAGCCAAAAAGGCCTTCAGGGATTTGGCTAAACAATATCATCCGGACCTATCTTTCAATGATAAAATCGGGGGTGTTCAGGCGGAAGTCCGGATGAATAAGATGAAACAGATTAACCGTGCATTTCATTTTATTGCCCCCTTGTTGGTTTCGATTGATCCCTTGCCGGGTAAAATAGCCAAGGATAATCCACCCTTGTTCAAGGGTAGGCAGACCTGGCGCAAGATATATGGATTGCTTCTGGATATTTTAAGGATGCTCAAAAAGGGGCTTAAATTAAAATTTCACAGAAAAGTTGTTAAGCCACCAAGGCCTTTTGTTAAGCCATCGCCCAGATCAAAAGTTAGGCGCAAAAACAGACCAGAAAGGGTGGCCAGGTTTGCTACAATTTTAGATGTCTTGCATCCTGGGGCTTTTGCTGGCAAAAAAAACAAGGGTTGTGGCCGGAATGAGAAGTCATATTCCCGGGATTTTAGACCTCATCCCCGGGATTATAGACCTTATCCCTATGCAAATTTTATAAAGTATATGACCCTTAAAAATCAAATAGATGCCAGAACCAGCAGGGGAGAGCAAAACCATGGTAGAATTGAAAAAATACAACCTGTTTTTCGGGTTGATTGCCCTGGGGATAAAAAGAAATCTTGATAGTTTCGCCCCATTAAAGGTCAATGGCACTGAGGGTATTGCCTGTTTTTAAATCTAAAATTTTAATTTGAAATTTATCTATGATGCCGTAGGTAAATAATTGATTTCGCGGGTTTGTGATGGTTCCTGGATTCATAAAAATTTGGTTTTCTTTTTTTTTTAGCAGGCAAAGATGGGTATGGCCGTAAATGACAATATCTGTATTATCCGGAACTGTTTCGTTCCCATGGCCGTGGTGTAAAAAAATTTTTTTTTTAAATGATTTGAACTCTAATCTTGGTTCATAACCTGGAAAAAATGAAGGAATATCGCAATTGCCATAAACATAATAAATTTTTTTGGATATGTTTTGTAATTCTTGCTTAATCAATTCAGGTTGAAAATCGGTGTGGGAATAGTTGCCATAGCGGGTATCGAAAAGATCCCCTGCAATTACCAAGCTGTCCTGGGGCTCCATCAATTGTTTTATGGTCATCCAGGTATTCAGGCTGCCATGTACGTCGGCGGTGACAAACAACCGGGTCATTGTGTTATTTCCTTTTTGGTTGTCCCAAGTTTTTGCAAGGCACGAATTCTTTCCAGAACCGGTGGATGGGAATAATTTAAGAAAACATAAAATGGATGGGGAGTGAGGTTAGTTAGATTATCTGCGCTTAATTGTTTCAATGCTGCGATAAGAGAATGGTCGTCCTTGGTGGTTTGGGCTGCAAACCTATCTGCCTCATATTCATCCTTGCGGGATGAAATCTGCATGATCATGGAAAGGAGCATATCGATGGGAGAAAAGAGCATGCCAAAGAATATTAAGCCGGCATAAATGGATATCTTATCTACAAAAAAAGCATGAAATAAACTTTCCTGGGAAATAAAGAGTGATAATAGGAAAAAAATGATCCCCATTTGAATTATGCTGACTACCAGCCGTTTGACAATATGTTTTTTTTTAAAATGTCCCATTTCGTGGGCAATGATTGATACCAATTGTTTAATATTTTGCTGTTTGATCAATGTATCAAAAAGTACAATACGCTTATTTTTTCCAAATCCTGTAAAAAATGCATTTGATTTGCCGCTTCTTTTAGATCCGTCCATGACAAAAATATTGGATAATGAAAAATTAATGGAGGCGGCATAACGGAGAATGGCCTCTTTTAATGGGCCGTCTTCCAGAAGCGTGAATTTATTGAACAGAGGCATGATCCAGGTGGGAACAATGTATTGTATAGCTATTATGAATATTATGCTCGCCATCCAGCACAAGAGCCAGGCCGAGGGACCGAAAGATTCAAAAAACCAGAGAATCAGGGATAAAAAGAGGCCTCCTAAAATTGTGGATAAAAGAATGGACTTAATAAGATCTGTAACAAATAACTTGGGGGTAGTTTTGTTAAACCCGAATTTTTCTTCGATGATAAATGTGCTGTACAGGCTGAAGGGAAGGGATACCATGAGTTTTAAAAATAGCAAAATTCCGGTAAAGCAAAGACCGGATATGATTGTATTTTGTCCAAAACTTCTGACAAAGGTATCCAGGAAACCAAACCCTCCACCAAACCAAAAAGCCATTAAAATGAAAAGATCAAAACTGGAAGTAATAAAGCCAAATCTTGTATTGACCTTCAGATAATGTTGGGAGTTGGCATATTTTGTATTGTCATAAACATCTGAAAATTCATGGGGCAGTTGCGGGTTTAGATATTTAATGTTCAGGAACTGGGCCAGGCTATTCATTAAATATCCGCCGATCAGTGTCGACAGGATGATGATGGTAATTAATTGATCAGAAAAAAACATGGGTTGAGGATAGCCTTTTTAAACTTGGGGTTGATTTTAAAAAAAATTCATTCTTAAATACTTTAAAAACTAAAGGGTTGTCAAGGGAGTAACTCCTGAAGCTTTATTCATCAGATTGAGATTTAGTACTGAATTTGATATGATCAAGCTTGGGATCTGAAATTGCCACGGGTATACTTTTTGTGTTAGATTGTTTTTAGTTTTGTTTGCTATTTGAATGTGGCACTCACTACCCTTGGAAAATTCATTGTTTGATGGTGATGTCAAATAATTTTAAATAGTTGGTTTAAATTTTGGTTTTAAGATGGAGTGGTTATGACAACGATAAAAGCAATTACTGCCCTGGATGGGCGATATACCGGGTTGACCCATGAACTGGTTGATATTTTTTCTGAATATGGGTTGATAAAACATCGGGTGCAGGTTGAGGTAGAGTGGCTTAAATTTATTATCAGTGATCTTAAGCTTGTTCAGGGGGAAGATCTTGATTTAAGTCTTCTGGATGAAATTATCATCAATTTTGATGTTAAAGATGCAGAAGAGATCAAAAATATTGAAAAAAAGACAAATCATGATGTAAAGGCTGTTGAGTATTTTATAAAGGACAAGCTCGACAAGGGTGGTCTTTCAATAATCAGAGAATGGGTTCATTTTGCTTGTACTTCCGATGATATTAATAATATTGCTTATGCCTTGATGATTAAAAAGGGCAAGGATCTGGCAACAAAACTTTTAAATCTCTATATTGAAAAACTTGAAGAAAAGGCTATTGCATATAAATCGATTCCCATGATGTCTCGAACCCATGGGCAGCCTGCAACCCCTACCACGGTTGGCAAAGAATTTGTTAATTTTGCCTGGCGTATTCGTCAAGAATCCATGTTCCTGGAAGGCAAGGGCGTGCAGGCAAAAATAAATGGAGCTACTGGAAATTACAATGCCCATCTGTTTGTTTGCCCTGAAATTGATTGGATTGGTGCATCGGAGCGTTTTCTCTCCCATCATCTGGGTTTGGAACCAATTTTGTTTACCACCCAGATTAATCCTAATAGTTCATTGTCCCAGGTGCTTCATTCTTTAGTTCGGTCAGCGGCTATTATGATTGATTTTGATCGGGATATGTGGGGATATATCAGTCTTGGCTATTTTAAACAGCGGATTAAAGAGGGAGAGACCGGCTCTTCCACCATGCCCCATAAGATCAATCCCATTGATTTTGAGAACAGTGAAGGCAACATGGGGCTTGCCATCTCCATGATGGAGCATTTAGCCGTTAAACTTCAAAAATCCAGATTCCAGAGAGATTTGACTGACAGTACTGTTCTTAGAAATCTGGGGTCAGCCTTCGGATATTTTTTAATTGGGGTGAAAAATGCTCTTAAAGGACTTTCCAAGTTAGATCTTAATGCCCGGGCCATTGCAGATGACCTTGAAAATAATCAGGAGCTTCTGGCGGAACCCTTTCAAACCGCCATGCGGTTTTTTGGGGAAGAAAATCCCTATGAGCGGTTGAAGGATCTGACCCGGGGACATAAAATTGGAAAAAAAGAATTACAGGTCTTTGTGGACGGTCTTGAAAAGGTTCCCTCAAAGTTTAAAGACCGCATGGGTCAGTTGACACCGGCAACCTATGTGGGTCTTGCTGAAAAATTGGTGGATACTTATTTTAATACAAAAAAATAGGGAAAAATTTTTCAATGCATCATGAACAAGAAGAGAATTTGGATGCCCCCCTTGTATTTGCCGACGAGGTGGTTCCGTTATCTGGAGAGGAAGCACTTCCGGCAGATACCAATGGGTTCTGGACGATTTTAATTGTTGATGATGAAGAAGATGTTCATAAAATTACCCGGATTACCTTGAAAGGATATTCCTTTGAAGGGCGGGGGGTAAAGCTTCTCAGCGCTTACAGTGGTCAGGATGTGAAAACAATTCTGGCTACAGAAAAAGAGATCGCATTGATTTTGCTGGATGTGGTCATGGAAGAAGAGGATACAGGCCTTACTCTTGTGGAGTATATCCGGAATGATTTGAAAAACCATGGAGTCCGCATTGTGCTGAGAACCGGTCAACCGGGTAAGGCACCGGAGCATACTATTATATCCCGGTATGATATAAATGATTATAAGACTAAGCCGGAATTCACAGATCAAAAATTATTTACCTGTGTTACTGCCTGTCTGCGTGCATATCGAAGTCTTAAAAATATTGAGCGAAATCGTGAAGGCCTAGAATCCATCATTAAAGCTTCATCAATTGTATTTAAGAATCCCTCCTTTTCTAAATTTGGAGAGCGGGTGCTTGATCAACTGCATGTGATTTTAAAATTTCCCAGGGATCCTGGTCTTGATGGTGCCTATTTTATGGGTCTGACCGCTGGTCAAATGTTGCTTATGGCGGGAACCGGTTCCTATGCAAACATGGAAGGAACCATTATTGAAAAGGTTCTTCCCAAATCTGTTTCAAAAGAGTATGAACAATTGGTTTTAACTGGTGGAGAGGTTTTTCAGGCAGACCAGTATTTTGGTGTCTTTAAATCCAAGGAAGGATTTATCAGCTTTTTGTATCTGAAAAGCCATGTTCCTCTTGGTTCCGTTGAAAAATATCTGCTGAGAATATATGCAAATAATATTACCATTGGGTTTGATAATATCTGGTTGACCAGGGAAATTATTAATACCCAGAAAGAGGTCATATTAACCCTGGGGGAGGTTGTGGAAACAAGATCCCAGGAAACAGCCAATCATGTCACCCGGGTGGCTGAAATCTGTTATATACTGGCAAAAAAATACGGGCTGGAAGAAAAAATAGCGGAGTTGTTGCGAATGGGTTCCCCCATGCATGATGTGGGTAAGATTGGTTTGCCGGAGGCTATTTTGCACAAACCTGGAAAACTGACATCCGAGGAGTTTGAAATTATAAAAAAACATGCTCAAATCGGGTATGAAATTTTGCGCAATTCCCATCGTTCCATTATGAAAACTGCTGCTGTCATAGCGCTTCAGCACCATGAACGATGGGATGGCAAGGGATATCCCCAGGGTTTGAAAGGCAAGGATATTCATGTGTTCGGAAGAATTGTAGCCATTGCCGATGTGTTTGATGCCATGAGTCATAAGCGATGCTATAAAGATGCCTGGCCCCTGGATAAAATAATGGATACTTTCAAAGATGAGGCAGGATTTAGTTTTGATCCGGAATTGATGGATATTTTTTTAAAAAATATAAATGAGTTTATTGAGATTAACCGACGCTTTCCTGAATAAAGTGGAAAATTTATTTAGATTGCGTCGTCGGGCCATGGTTTGGAAACTTTTATTACCACTGGTCTGAAAACTTGCCAGCATTTTAGTGGGGTGGTTTGGGCTGGCTGGTTTGTTTTGTTGCCACTTTTGACAGTTACTAAATTATTCATTTTTCATGGGTTTTTCTGTATCCTGACAAAATATTTATTTTGTAATTTTTTCGGTTAGTTAAATTAAGATTGAATGGTCTGGCAGGGTATTTGCTTTGGAATATGAAATATAGGTTTTTTTGAAAAACCGTATTAATGGTTACTCTTCATATATATAAATTACCATTTAACTAAGGAGCAAGAAATGATTGTTGGAATACTAAAAGAGATTAAACCCCAGGAAAATCGTGTATGTATGACCCCGTCAGGTGTTGATGTGATGAAATCAAACGGACACACCGTTTACGTGGAAAAAAATGCAGGAGTCGGATCTGGTTTTGATGATAATATGTACATAGAAGCTGGTGCAGCCATTCTTGATACGCCTGAAGAGGTATATAAAAATTGTGAAATGGTTATGCATGTAAAAGAGCCCCAGCCCTCGGAATATGAATTGATTAGAAAAGATCAGATTGTTTTTACCTATCTTCATCTGGCTGCTGCCAAGGGGTTGACAGAGGCCTTGCTTAAAACCGGTTCCATTGGAATTGCCTATGAAACCATTGAAGATAAAAACGGCGGTCTGCCGTTATTGGCACCAATGAGTGAGGTTGCAGGTCGTTTGGCTACCCAGGAGGGAGCTAAATATCTTGAAAGAACATTTGGTGGAAGAGGCTTGCTCTTAGGTGGTGTTACCGGCACACCTCCTGCCAATGTTCTGGTTATTGGTGGAGGTGTCGTTGGAATCCATGCAGCCCAGGTTGCATGTGGAATGGGGGCCAATGTGACCATGCTGGATATGAATATTGATCGATTGCGGTATCTTTCTGAAATCATGCCTGCCAATTGTACGGCCTTAATGTCTTCTCCTACGATTATTCGAGAGCTTGCTAAAACTGCTGATATGGTTGTGGGTGCCGTCCTGGTGGCAGGTGCTAAAGCGCCAAAACTGATAACAAAAGATATGTTGTCAACCATGAAAAAAGGAGCAGTGATAGTTGATGTTGCCATTGATCAGGGAGGATGTTTTGAAACATCCAAAGCCACTACCCATGGTGATCCCATTTATGAAGTGGATGGTGTGATCCATTATTGTGTTGCTAATATGCCGGGGGCTGTTCCTTTGACATCGACCATTGCTCTGACCAATGCTACCTTGCCCTATGCCTTGAAGATTGCCAATGCCGGGCTTAAGGCAGTACAGGAAGATCCGGGATTTGCCAAGGGTGTTAACTATGTAGGAGATAAGCTGGTTTGTAAACCGGTTTCAGATGCGTTTGGGTTTGAATATACCGATCTTGATACTCTGTTATAGGTTGTTGTGAGAATTTAAATAAAAAAAAGCGTAGGATAAAAAATCTACGCTTTTTTTTATTTATATAGTAGATATAAAATTAATGAACGGCAGAAGGGATCTTGATGTTAAAGCTACTTAGATACCACGGGGCGGATCTATACTTTAGCTGGTTGAGCCCCCTTGTTTCCAGACAATCAATGGCAAGCACAAATGTGTGGTAATCAATTTCAATATCATGCCAGCCAAGATATTTCAGCCGTTTGTTTGCCTGGCAATGTGACATGTCAGGATTGATTAAAAACGCGTTGGCAAGGCTGCGGATGAAGCCTGGGATTAAAGAGGCTTCAACCCCATTCTCGATTAATTTGTGAATAAGTTTTTGATCGATAATTGTCATTGTTAACTGCCTTGGCGTTCGGGTAATCTGGGAGTATTCGTCAATGGGGGGATGTATCCAGGTTGCTCTAATGGTATTCGAGATTGATAATCGAGTCAATCCTGATTAATCCAGATGAAAAAGGTAAGACAAATCAGGAAGACTGTGCGGTTGGACGTTCCACGGAAGAGGGGGGATTATATGAGTCTATTTTCGATAAAATGCATTGATTTGCGCAAAAAAATGGTTGTTTTTAGAGTTATTCAGGGTCAATCCCTTCTCCGTTGGTTATCTGCCTATTATTTTTAAAAAATTACTTTTTTATTGTTTAAACCAATGATATTGTGGTTTTATCCAAATAAAGTGGAGGGGTGATAAATGAAAAAATCGGTCTTGCGCAAAGAGGGTCTGGCTCTTCTAAGATTGGCCAGGGCCAGTATTATTGAAAAATTGAAAGAGCGATATCCAGATGATGAACAAATTTTTAATGGGATTTGCCGGGAGTTCTTAAGGGAAAAACGGGGGGTCTTTGTTACCCTGCATAAAAATGGGAAGCTCAGGGGTTGTATTGGAAATATTGAACCTGAGAAAACGTTGATGGACGGCGTTCGCGAAAATGCTGTGTTTGCAGCCTTTAAAGATAGTCGATTTGCACCCCTGACCTTGGATGAACTGGATCTTATTGATATTGAAATCAGCATTTTGAGTAAACCTGCAAAGTTGGATTATGAAGATACCCGGGATTTGCTTTCACGTCTTACTCCTGGAGTGGATGGGGTGATAATAGAAAAAAATTATCATAAGGCCATTTTTTTACCCCAGGTATGGGAGCAGCTCCCAAAATCTGAAGAATTTTTAACCCATCTTTGTATGAAAGCCGGGTTATCAGGCAATGAGTGGGAAAAAAACGGATTAATTATCCATACATACCAGGTCCAATCCTTTGGGGAACTGGATGGGGATACAAATTTTACTTTCTAAAAATTGGTAAAGAGGGTATGTTTCTACTGATAGAAACTTAAACCCGGGAAAATATATGACCATAGATCAAGAATTATTAAAAGTTATTTCATCCATCAAGGACATCGATGAGCTAAATCGGTTTTTTGATGATATTTTTACGCCCGCGGAGCTGGATGATATCTCCTTGAGGTGGAAACTTCTTAAAGACCTTCATAACGGGATGACACAGCGGAAAATTTCTGAAAAATATGGGATCAGTCTCTGCAAAATTACCCGGGGTTCCAGGGTGCTTAAAGATGAAAGTTCTGTAGTGCTGAAGGTTTTGAATAGTTAGTTCAGGGTGAGATCAATACCTGGGCTAATTGTGACCATAGTTCCATGTTCAATTGACATAAATTTTTGGTTTTGATCCATTGAAATTTGAAGAGTTCGGGCCCGGGGAGGTATGAACTGGGGTTTTGGGTGAAAATTCTGAATACCGCCCCCAAATGAACGCTTCCGACATTGGTGATATCTTCACTGATGATTCCTAAAAAATTTATTTTGTCCAGATTTGGTCTTGTCATCAGCTCCTCATCCAATTCCCGCTTCATCCCGGAGATTAAAATGTCCTTGAATGATGCTTGTTTGTTTTTCTGATCAACCGGATTGATATGTCCTCCGATGCCCAATGACCAAAGGTTGTGGAGTCGTTTCTCGCTTCCCTGGCGGTTATAGACGGCGGTTTGGTTTAAATCTGTGGTCTGGAGGATAATATATGGAATAATCTGCTTTAAAGAGGAATCTTTTTCTGCTTCCCAGCGATGTATAAATTTAAAATTACTTCGGGTACATTCTTCAATAAATATGCTCAGATTCAGAGGTATAATACTTGTAGTTTCTACCCATGATGGAGGTAGGCGGTCTCGATGAATGCATAAAACCTTTTCTTTTTTATTCATAAATACTATCCATACTATATATAAGTAAACAATCCGAAAAAAAATGATTGATTATTTGATTTTTGAGATAGGGAAGGCAGATCTTTAGAAGAAAAAAAGTGGAGCGGGAAACGGGAGTTGAACCCGCGACTTCGACCTTGGCAAGGTCGCACTCTACCACTGAGTTATTCCCGCTCAGCAAAAGTGTGCATTTTTTACTTTAAAACATGCTCTTTGTCAAGCATAGATATAAATTAATTATGAAAAATATTTTAGTATACAGCTATTATTTGTGAAATTAGGATGTTATCATTTGTCATGCTGATCGGTTGATAAAAGAAATATCATCAGGAACGCTTTGTCTAAGATAATAATTGAAAGAAAAGGATGGAATGAAGATAAAAAATGTATTGGTCACCGGGGGGGGCGGGTTCCTAGGAAAGGTTCTCGTTCGTAAATTGATCCAAAAAAAACTGAACGTTACCTCTTTTTCCCGGCATTGGTATCCGGAGTTAGAAGAGATGGGGGTTGCGCAGATTCAAGGAGATTTGTGTAATGAAATCGATGTTGTAAAGGCGTTTCATGGCATGGATACTATATTTCATGTGGCGGCAAAGCCCGGGATGTGGGGGAGTTACCAAAGTTATTATTCGGTCAATGTTACTGGAACCCATCATGTGATAGAAGCCTGTCTGGTTAACAATGTGGGTCGGCTGATTTATACCAGCTCTCCCAGTGTGATCTTTGATGAGTCAGATATGGAAAATCTGGATGAATCCATTCCTTATCCTTCCACTTATCTGGCTGCCTATCCTGAAACCAAGGCCCTGGCTGAAAAATTGGTTGTCAAGGCTGCTAATAAGGGTTTGCCAGCTATTATTCTCAGGCCCCATCTGATTTGGGGACCCGAAGATAATCATATAGTTCCGACTATTCTCAGCCGGGCCAAACGTTTAAAGAGGATTGGCCCATCCGATGATCTGGTGGATAATATTTATGTGGACAATGCAGCAGATGCGCATATTCTTGCTGCCCAAAAACTTTTGACCAATACCAGTCTTTCCGGAAATATATACTTTATCAGTCAGGGAGAGCCCATTTCAAAATGGAAATTGATCGATAGCTTTCTGGATGCAGCAGGGCTGCCCCCTTTGAAGGGTAAGGTCTCTGCTAAAACTGCTTATCTGGCAGGATGGATGTTTGAATTGATATACAAAACATTGAGGATAAAAAAAGATCCGCCCATGACTAGGTTTGTCGCAAAGGAGTTGGCCACATCCCATTGGTTTAATATCTCCCGGGCAAAAAAAGATCTTGGGTATACACCTGTCATTTCTACCGAGGAAGGGCTCAGAAGGTTAAAAGAATGGCTTTTATCGGAAGGAGGATCATATTCTGAATTCTAAAAAAGAACTTTTTCAATGGTATCAAAAATGCGTCAAGGTTATTTTCTCCGCGTTTAAAGGTTTTCAGGAAGATCGTTGTGGTCTGAGGGCATCTGCTCTGACCCTGTACACTATTTTTGCCATTGTTCCTGTCATGGCAATGGCCTTTGGTATTGCCAAGGGGTTTGGATTTCAGAAGTTTCTTGAGGGTGAGGTTCTGCTCATGTTTGAAGGCCGGGAAGAGATAATCAATAATGTCCTTACATTTTCAACAAATCTTTTGGATAAAACCAAGGGCGGAGCCATGGCAATTTTAGGGATCATTTTGCTTATATATTCCATGGTAAAACTTCTGGGGCACATTGAAAATGCCTTTAACCGGATTTGGTGGGTAAAAGGCGCCAGGCCTATTATTCGAAAAATCACCGATTATATGACCATTTCCATTGCAGCAGGACTTTTGGTGATTCTTTCAAGCAGTGCTAATATTTTTATTACTACCCGCCTTGGAAAATTTTTGGTATTTCTTAATCTGCCGGACAGTCTTGGGAAATTAATTTCATTTGGATTCAATATTTTCCCTTTTCTACCCATCTGGATATTATTTGTCTTTTTTTATGTGATTATTCCCAATAAGAAGATAGATATCAAGGCTGCCATTGCGGGTGCAATTATAGCCGGTACTATTTTTCAGCTTGTCCAGATAAGCTATTTAAAATTTCAGGTGGGTGTGTCCAGTTATAATGCTATCTATGGAAGTTTTGCGGCATTGCCCCTATTTCTCATATGGGTCCAGATTTCCTGGGCTATTTTATTATATGGGGCGGAGATTGCCTTTTCCTGGGAAAATACAACCACCCTCGAAACCAATGAATTGAGGTTTGAGAATTTAAGTTTGCGGTTGCAAAAGTTAATGAGTCTCAGAATTGTATTGTTGTGTGTCAAGCGGTTTGCCCGGGGCAATTTTCCTGCCACCGAGCTTGAGATATCAAAAGAATTGAAGCTTCCCTTGAGAATTATCCAGATCCTTTTGGAAAAGCTTTTGGAAGCTAATCTTTTGTTTCAGGTTGCGTCTTCCTCAAATTATATGGGGTATTCTCCGGCAGTGGATATTGAATCATTGTCGATTATGGATGTGATAACGGCTTTTGAGCAACCTGAAGGCAAATGCGTCCAGGTGAGTGATGCACCGGAATTTGAAGCGTTGGAAGAGAGTTTGAATATCTTTACTCGTTCGGCTATAAATTCTTCCGGAGAGCGAAAACTAAAGGATATTTAATTCTTATTCGGTTGTAATTCTAAAAAATTCTTTTATATCATTTTCCTTACGCTTGAGTTGATCAATGCTCAAGCGCAGGACAGATTCATTTACACCAATTTTTTGCGGGGCATTTTTGATGGTGACTGGTATGGGGTTTCCACTGTGCCCGATTCCGGCTTTCTGTGTTAGATAGTTTGATAGATTGATGATCAGGGCCTGGTGTCGAAATTTTATGGGAGCTGATTCAGGATTGTGATGAAATCTACATGGGACCATAATGGATTGGGGGAAATTCCACCGTTTCATTAATAAGGCGGATAATATGGAATGGTCCAGTTTAAAGATTGCATTTTCAGCAAAATATAATGGTTTTTTATTTTCCATGGCAAATTGTCTGACTTTCATGTATTCTTTTTTAAAATACATGGTAAAAACGATTTTGCCCATGTCATGGAGCAGGGCGGGAATAAATATCTTGCTTGCAATACTGGGGTTGGTTCTTTTTGCCAATTCTTTTGAGATTGTTGCAACCCCGATTCCGTGTATCCACAGGGCTTTCATATCCAGTCCCAATCCCGCTTTATCGGTAATGGCAGATAAAATTCCCATGCCCAGGGCAATACCGATAATCTCATCATACCCGATGACTGTGATAGACCGTTTGATGGACGCTACCTTGGTCTTTTGGGCATAATAAACTGAATTGGCAAGTTTTAGCAGTTTATTACTCATTCCCTGATCGTAGGATATGACTTCTGCGAGTTCTTCAGTTGTTGTTTTTTCATCGGAAGCCGCACTGATGATCCTGTCAATAACCACCGGGAGAGTAGGGATATCACTTTCCCTTTTCTGCACCATTTTAAGAATTTGGGTTTTTACGTCCATTTAATCCTTTGCGCTAAATCGGTTAAAAGAAACCTTGTCATATTCCAGGTTTCTTTTGGGGTGTCCTTTTTTAACTGCGTCAGGATACCCTATTGCAATGATTGATTCAATCATTATATTATCGGGTATGTGTAAAAGATCTTTAATGTAGTTATCGGCACTTTTGGACGGGGTGTGGTTGCGTTTTCTAATTTGTATCCAACAACTGCCAAGGCCTAATGACTGTGCTGCCAGATGGATGAATGTGGAGGCAATGGAGGCATCTTCTATACAAACATCGCTGACCAGAGGATCTGCGCAGACTACAATTCCCAAGGGGGCTCTTGCTAAAAAGGAGGAACCATGGGGCTTTGCAGCTGCCAGTTTTTCAAGAAGCTCCGATCTGTTAACTATGATAAATCGCCAGGGGTTGAAACCTTTTGAGGAAGGTGATCTTAGGGCTGCCTCGATAAGCTGGTCAATTTTTTCCTTTTCTATGGGTTGTTTTTTAAATTTTCGGGTGCTTCTTCGCTGTTTAATGAGTTCATAAAATATGTTCTTTTCCTCTAAAGGGCTAACGAAGTCGGGTGATATTAATATCTCCCTTGGATTGCATTGCATCAAATTTTTTCCTTAAAAACCGTTTGAATTTGTTTCGTGTTACCGGCCAAAGTAGTATAAGTCCGAATAGATCTGTTATAAGCCCAGGTGTAATGAGTCCAAGACCTGCGATGAATATAAGCATGGCATCCATCATCTCTTCTGCCGGCACGATGCCTTGCTGAAGATTTTGCCTGACCTTTAACATGGTATTTATCCCTTCCCTGCGGGCAAGCCAGGCCCCGGCAACTCCTGTCAATATAACAATCAGTATGGTATTGAACCCACCAATGATCGTCCCCACCTTTATTAAAAGATAAAGCTCGATTATCGGTATAAGTGCAAAAAATAAAAAAAGTCGAATGAGCATGATTTTTTTCTCCTAAAGGGTTTTATTCTCTCTTAGGAATAATGATGATGAAACCATTTTTGTCAAGGTTCTTTCAAAGGCCGTTTGAGTTGGAACAATAGAAGAGCTATGCCTGCGACCATCATTGCCGCACATAAAAGTTGGCCCATGGTGAATATCAGCCATGGATAATTTAACTGGGGGTCAGGTTGTCGGACAAATTCAATGAAAAAACGGACAAAGCCGTAGGATAGAAGGTATAAAGCAAATATTTTATGTTTTGCCCTGGGATAACATTTGATGGACCATAAAAATATAAATAGGATAATGCCTTCAAAAAAAGCTTCATAAAGCTGGGAGGGATGCCGGAGGGTATGGGTGGGATCGGTGGGGAAATACATCCCCCACGGTAGTGAGGTTGGCCTTCCAAACAGTTCTCCATTGAAAAAATTGCCAAGTCTACCAAAGGTGTATCCCAAGGGTATGGCAGGGCAAATCAGATCGGATAAATCCCAAATATTAATTTTGTGTTTTCGGCAATATAGAAAAAATACTACTACAACTCCCAGAAGGCCTCCGTGGAACGACATTCCAGAAATACCTGTAAATTTAAATCCATTGGAAAGATCAAAGGGAAGAATGATTTCCAGGGGATGATTGATAAAATAGGAAAAATTATAGAACAGTACATAGCCTATTCTGCCGCCTATAAGGACTCCCACGGCCGCCCAAACAAAAAAATCATATAAAAGATCTTTGTGAATAGACCAGGATTCGGTTTTAAGTCGGTATGTTACCAACCAATAGACGCTGACAAAGGCCGCAATGTACATGAGGCTGTAATATCGCACCTGAAACCCGCTGATTTGAAATAAATATGGGCTTATTTTATAGGGTAATGCTTGCCACCAGTTCATAGACAACCTTTTAATGTGATAATTTTTAGTTAGTTTTTTCCGCCTTCTTCAAGGGGATCCAGAAGGCGGGAAGGGTCCCAGATATTTGTGTCCATTTTTTTTGCAATGGAAGGATTTAATTTTTTAAGGAAAGTGTCCCGACAAACTTCAACGGCCCCCATATTGAGCAGATGGTTGGTGGTTACCTGGCAGTCAATCATGTCAAATCCATGGTGATTTAAAAGGGTTGCAAGGGCTGTCAGGGCAACCTTGGAGGCATCGCTTTCAAGGCTGAACATGGATTCTCCAAAAAAAGTTCCTCCCAGGCACACCCCGTATAGGCCTCCCACTAACTTGTTTTTATGCCAAGTCTCAATGGAGTGGGCATATCCGTGTTTGTGGAGTCGAATATAGGCGTCTATCATTTCTTCCACAAGCCATGTGTTTTCTGGGTTATCCCTTCTTGGCTTGGCGCATGAAATTATGGTTTGTTCAAAGGCATTATCCATGGTGATTTTAAAGGGTGTTTTTTTGATTTTTTTTTTCAGGCTT
>JAAELK010000346.1 GCA_024226935.1 Desulfobacteraceae bacterium | reverse complement strand
CGACACAATAGCAAAATTTTCTCATGGGTGAGAATGGGCTTCAATGACCCGTCGGAACTCATGAGGAGATTTTGCGGTGAAGCTGAGAAATCTTTTTAGGAAAAGGCGACAACTTGCTTGACACACACCGCAAGGGAGGAAGGAACGAAAGTGTTCCCACAAGGAGTTTATTATCTGTCTTTGCATAGTTGAAACAAAGATCTTTGATAAAACCAAATAACCCGGCTCCATTTGTTATGAAGGATGAAGTGACAGCAAAGACTGCGAAAATTAAAGCTGATATGGTAAAATATTGATTATGCAATACTTGGGATAGGGGAACATTTGCAGTAAGATTGTGTATCTGGGCATAGATTATACTGTGGGTTTGTGCGTGATTTTCAGGCAGAGAACCTAGGACAACAAGAATCCATAAAAGGTTTATGGTTAGTCCGAGAAAGGCACCGATAAATATTGCTTTGTAGGTGGCTGGTTTATCAAAATTTAATGAGCTGCATACCGTTGGGATGATATTATGAAAGGAAAATGCAAAAACCGCTATGGGTAGGCAGACAGGAAGATATTTCCAGTCCGTGAAAGTGAGCAGTTTAGGATGGAATTTTTCTGCACTCGTTATAAGCATGGCTATAAAGCATGTCCACAGGATTATCATAATAACCGACATTCCTTTGTGAAGAACTTTAAGTCCAAACACAATAAGGGCCACAAGAATAGAACAATAGATGATTATAATCAAATGCTGGTAGTTGGCAAGGGAAGGAAAAAGATTTGCCAGCATTATAGCCATACCGCTTAGATAACCAACCAGCACGCCATAGAGAATGACCAAGTTGCAGATGATTGCGATCCACTGGCCGCTGTTACCAAGCTCCGCTTGGTAAAAAGAGGGTAGGTCAAAGTTCTTTTTTGACCCGTCGATTCTGTACGCAATGAGTAGGGCGGAGAAAAGTATCAACAGCCACATTGTAAAAATTCCGATAAGGGCAGGGAAAAATCCTCCGAGGCCTGCTGAAATAGGTAAGGCAAGTACCCCGACTCCTAATACATTCCCCAGGACGAGAAGAGATGCCAGGAAAATTGCCATTTTTGAAGGTATGGTTTTTCCGTTCATATAATTTCTCAGTTCATCTTTTAAGTTTAAATGTGATTGATAATAATATACACGATATATCTTTATTGTTGTAATTAAAAGACAAAATGGGTTTTCTTGCCCACCCCCCCCCGAAAAGTGAGGTAGGATTTAATTGAATAGAAAGGGGTCTTTTATTCTGGATCAGGACTTGTTATAGAGGGAAAAAAAACCCCTAATTTATTTAATTGTCTTTTTCATGAATTATTCCGAGCCGCTACATGTAGTGGGTTGGAATAGGATTCGAAATGGCATTCTCTGCATATAGTTTGGCATCATCTGTTATTGTAAAGCATTTTCACATTCTTTATAATGTTGAATGATCAGTAAGTTGACAGATTACGCTTTTTAGTACGAAGGTTAAGGTATCCCTATTTGTAGTAAAGCTAAAATATTTTAATAGAGGAGAACTAAAGTGAATAAATTATTGACAATAACTTCAGCAATATTACTATCACTATTTATTTCGACAGCAGTATTTGCAGATCAAAAAACACAAAAGGAAATAAATCCTAAAGTTTTAATTGGAACATGGGTGTTCACTGGGGGAGGGCAGCAATATTTATGGACAGGTCATGCTGACCAAACTTACATATGTTCAGATCCGGTAAGATCTGAAAGTGTTTCCCATGGGATGTATAAAAAAATTGGAAAGAATAAATATGAGGCAACTGACTGGTCTTTCGCTTTTTCAAAAAATGGAAAAGAAAAATACCTTATAGAAGTAATTTCTGAGTTTACATTACAAAGAAAAAATGGACACATTATAATGACGGGAAATGCTAGGCGTATTTTACTGGACCCTAAAACAAATAAACAGGTCAACAAGCCACTTACAAAAAAGCATGCGTTCCCTTTTACAGGAAGAATGCTTAGCATTAAGCCTTTTGCAACACCTTGAAGGATTTAAATTAGTGCTACCCTGCATCCCCCCGAAAAGTATGGTAGGATTTAATTGAATAGAAAGGGGTCTTTTATTCTGGATTCGGACTTGTCCTGGAGGGAAAAAAGATCCCTTTTTTTGTTGCTGTAGTGTGCCGGCGCTTCATAAAAAGACCCCTAATTTATTTTATTGGTTCTTTCATGGGGGCAGATCCGTTCGCCCACCGGTGTCATGATGGGGTCTTTTTTAAGAATCGTTGATCAGATCCCAAATCATTAATGCAATCCAGAGGGACCAAAAATACTCTAGGATACAAAAGCTATTGGAAACGATAATTTGAACGAAAATAATTCCAGGAGTATGTAAGTATTTGAAACTTCTTGATTTGTAAAAAAAGCGATTACGGGGAGATCAAAGTATGAGTAAAAACTTAAAATTCTTCACCAAAATGTGCAATTATACCCCACTACCGAAAACTATTATCTACATTTTTTTTAGCTACCACACACTTTTTGAGATCTTACAAAAATTGTACTTGACTTGAATTTCATTGTCACTCTATAAAAAGAATGCAAGGTATACAGAATCACACATGTACTTGTCATCCTGATGAGCCGTTTCTCCCTTGCTACGGTTCGGATTACACTCAGATAACAAATTGTTAAACATGAAATGAAAGGGTAAGATTAATAATGAATAATGTACATCAAATAATTTACCATTTTTGGAACTCTGCTATTTTACGTGCAGGTATTAAATTAGAGCTTTTTTCACTCCTTGACAAAAAACAGCCTTGTTCCTGCCAATTTATTGCCGATTCTCTAAACGCTGATTTTCATTTTGTTCAATCCTTTTTAGAATCTTGCGTGGCTTTATCTCTTCTTGAAAAAGAGCAGGATAAATACAGGAATTCTAAACAATCCGCTAAATTTCTTGTTCCCGGTCATCCCAATTATATTGGCGATTTAGCGTTGCATATTACGAACCATTGGTCAACTTGGGGAAAATTGGATAAGTTGATTATTGAAGGACGGACAGAACTGCCTTTTGATAATAATTTTGTGGATATCCCGACATACTGGAAAGATTATATGCACGGGCAGAATAATCGTGCAGAATCGGGCCAGTCAGCCAATCTCGTTCAGAATATAGATTTGACCGAAAAAAGAAAATTACTTGATCTGGGCGGCGGTATGGGCAGTTATGCCATAGCTCTTTGCAAAAACAATTCCTCGCTTCAGGCGTATATTGCAGATCAAAAAGAACCTCTGGAACTGGCGCAAAAACTTATCGAAGAAAATAAGCTTAGCGAAAGAGTATTTCTTCAAGAGGGAGACTTTAACACAATGAAGTTGGATAAAGATTTCGATGTTGTGCTTATATCCGGCATTGTTTGTATAAAATCTGAACATGAATGCCGAAAAGTATTTCGTCTGGCTTTTAAATCATTACAACCCGGCGGTTTGGTTATTGTACAGGATTTTATGCGCATTGAGGACGATCCACAGAAAAATTTTCTGGATACGATGATGGATTTATATCTTAAACTTGCCTTTGCTCCTGAAGCAGGAGACTTTATTGGCCAAGAAATTGTTTCCCGACTAATGGATGCTGGTTTTACTAATTATCAACAGATTCCATTACCAACTCAACTTAATCTGATTACTGCAGAAAAACCGTTATGAATAATTAAAATCGAGTGTTATCTTTTTATCCCGGACCGGGTGCGCTTCCTCTGCCTGTACTTGAATGTATTCATGCGGAATTATTTAACTTTAACGGCACAGATAATGATATGGCCCTGGCCATCGCACAGATGAAATCCAATTTATTCTTGGTGACAGTGCCAAACGCATTCGGAGGCTGATGGGATTAGATGAAAAATTTGAGGTAATCTTGATGCAAGGAGGTGGATCACTTCAATTTCTCATGGTGCCAATGAATTTTTCCCATCTTGGAAATCAAATAGATTATATTAACACCGGAGATTGGGCTGATAAGGCGATTCACGCGGCACAAAGCCCAAATTGTGAAAGAAGAAACGAATAGCGAATGTGCGACAAAAAAAAATATACATTTCTTGACAAGATTGTATTTATTGTTACGCTTTTTTTCCCTTTAACAACCATTCCACAAATATTAAAAATATGGTTGTATAAGAATGCTCAAGGGATTTCAATAATAACTTGGTTTTTATTTATACTATGTACAATCCCTTTATTACTGCATTGTATAATACGAAAGGATAAAGCTCTTACTGTGATGTTCAGTCTATGGATAGTCGTATATCTTATAGTTATTGTGGGAACGGCCATTTATGGATAACTAGGGGTATTGCAGAAGAACCCCCAAAAGGCCCAATATGCCAGTAATGCTTTCCGGCAGAGATTAACCAAGTACAACATGGGGTTTTTTTTTAGATCATTCTTTTACAAAAAACTTTGACATTTTTAAACAAAAATTTTAGGCTTTCATTAACCACAAGGCTGGGGTGCGTTTTCATCCCTGATCCCCACCTTTTCAGGCTGTACCAGCCACCTTGTGGTTAATTTTATGGTGGAAAAGTCATCCATGATCAACAGACACTTTGTGAACTGATAAACCGGTTAACACCGATCGCTTGGCAGCATATTAACTTAATTGGAAAATATGACTTTCCCCTAAATCAAAATATCATTAATATTCAAGAAGTTATCGAAAAAGCACTGTTGAATTCTAAAATAGATTTTGATTCTCAAACGCAGGCACAGGAAGGGTTTGTATCGGGTCGTCGGAAATTTTGCGGTTTTGGACAATTAACCCCGACCAGGGAAATGTCCACGGCTGCTCAAGGAACAGAAGGCTATATAGGGGTACGAGAGTCATTCGTGTCAAATTCATACACATCCACAATTTAATTAATAAATTCGATTAGTTAAATATTAAAAATATTTCATCTCCAAAATTCCACATAGACTATGATTTATAGCCAATTTTATGGACACCTATCTGTGGTGGCTTGGAATAGTTTTCAACAGGACTCGGAATAGTGTCTCGCCCATGCCATCACAAACGTTTTAGCCTTTTAAGTCGAAGAGAAATAAAAACAAGCTTTAGCAGTGGCTTGGGAATGTTTGTAACTACCCCTTCAGCTATATCGATAAACGATTTAATACTTCCTGGATAGACAAAAATATATGAATCCTCCGCGCATAAACAGGTAATTAATGTTGTTTCTTCCAGGATATAATTTAAAGCACACAGATTTTTTTCTTTGAGTAAATTGTCATCACTCAAGACTCTTCCTAGGTATATACCAATGAAATTATCGACAATTTTCCGGTAACTGATATTTTCTCTGTATAATTTTTTAAACTTTTCATGGTAGATATTAAATAAGGGATTTTTTTCTAATTTGCTTGTGGGTAACCAATGAAAAATACAGTTCCGGTTGTACTTTTCAATCAAAGGTTCGTGTTCATGAATAAATTTTTCCCCAAAAAGCAATGCTTTATCCAAGGACTCTTCAGGGGGCATACCTTTTGTAATTTGAAGTGTGTAACGATACAAACTATCACCTATAATTAAAATACACTCGCTAAAATTTTTACTCACCCATTGAATGGAGGCTTCCAGCTTTGCTTTTTCCATATTTGGATTACCCATACTGATTCCTAGAATACATTTGTCGTTATTTACCACCGCATCTTTTTTCAATTGTTTAGGGGCTACCGATTGGATGTGTGCTTT
>JAAELK010000345.1 GCA_024226935.1 Desulfobacteraceae bacterium | reverse complement strand
TTCTTGTACGGCTAATACAAAAAAATAGGAAAATGGTCATGTCCACTCCTTAATTTCAAGACTTAAAATTTTCATTATAATTCAAAGGCACCGATACTTACTGTTGATGCGAAGTACGCGATATCCTGATGAACCAAAATTGTTTTATGCCCAAACGTTCATGGGAATGGAATGACGATGAGGGAAACAGTTGCGCTTATTGCAATCCCACACAAAAACAAGAAGTTGTTTTTCCGGATGATATGCTCAATGATAACGGCGATTCTGGAGTTTCTGGTTTAGTCGAAACCATAAAAAAGCAAAAAACCGGAAAGCATGATTGCCTTATTTCCCTGACCGGGGGGCGAGATAGTTCATATGCCCTTTATTATGCGAAAGAGATACTCGGCCTGAATCCAATCGCTTTTAATTTTGATACCGGTTTTGTAACCGATATCGCCCGTGAAAATATGCGAAGCATCACCGATTCACTCGGAGTGGATTTTATTCAATACTCGGTAGACGGTCGGTTTTTAAAAAAACTTGCAAGGGGTTTTTTTATTAATCATGGCGAAGTTTGTTCAGTGTGCCATCAGGGTTATTTTTATGCGGTGCAAAAGGTTGTAGCTTGGACGGGCCTGCGATACGTCATCAGAGGGTTGTGCAAAAAGACCGAAGCCAACAGGGCAAAGGTCAATTATATCGACTGGTATTGCCTGAGTGATGAAAGCTTCCAGGCAAAGGTTAAAAATTTTATGGAAAGTGAAGACATTTCGGAAACAGAACTGAAGCGCAACCACGATTTCATGCACCTTAGAGAGTGGTTTGATCCTGAAATTAAAAGGATAGATCTGCCCGATATGCTCGATTACGGTCACGAGACCATAGAGCGTGTGTTGAAAAAGGTTAACTGGAAAAGAGGAAAATACTATATCCATTCCGATTGCAATTTTATACCCATACTAGTATGCGCCCAGAAGGTAAAAGACGGATACAGCAAAAAGCATATCAATGTCAGTAATCTTGTCATTGACGGCGAAGAGAAAGAGACGCTGAAAACCATCCTTTTGCAGGAAGAAAATATCGATTTTGATTCGATTTCAGATGAGCGGGCTTTTTTACAACATCGATTAGATATCAACGATAATGAATTTGAAAGCTCGCTTATCAAAAATTGGTTATAAAACAATATGAATTATAGTGAATTTAAAAAAGCCACCTTTTGGAAAAAAGCTCAAAATGAAAACGTGATTTGCCTTTTATGTCCCAGAAATTGCGTTATCAAGGAAAAGGGCTTGGGGTTTTGTAAAACAAGAACGAACAAAGGAGGTACGCTCTATTCCCTCAATTACGGCTGTTCAGTAGCCCTCACCGAAGAATCGATCGAAACCGAGGCAATTTACCACTATATGCCAGGCGCTAAAATACTTAGTTTGGGGAATATCGGTTGTATGATGAATTGCGATTTCTGCCAGAATTGGGAAACATCCCAGATGCGGCATGTTGATATGAAAAACATCATCCGTGTCTCACCGAAGGAGGTCGTCGATTCAGCATTAAAAAGAGGAATCAAAATTTTATCATGGACGTATAACGATCCGGTTGTGTGGCACGAGTTTGTGATGGAGACCGCGAAACTGGCAAAACAGTGCGGTCTTTTAAATCTTTACAAATCAGCCTTTTATTTATCCGAAGAAGTGGTACGAGAGCTATGCGGAGTTATCGATATTTTCAGTATTTCATTAAAGTCTATGAACGATGAGTTTTATCAGAAGGTAACAAAGGCAAAGCTGTCTCCCGTGCTGGATGCGATAAGAATCGTTTCTGCGCATAAAAAACATCTGGAGATTAGCCAGCTTGTCGTGACCGACTTAAATGATCATGACGAGGAGTTTGAAAAAATTTCTTGTTGGATACGTGATAATCTCGGAAAGCAGACGCCACTCCATTTTGTCAGGTTTCATCCGGCTTATAAATACAAACACGTATCGCGAACCCCTTTAGATAGGCTTTATCGAGCAAAGCATATCGCCGAAAAGGTAGGCCTTCAATACGTTTATATCGGCAATCTATACAAAGAAGGCGCGGCTGATACCGTATGCCCTGTTTGCAAAACTATCCTGGTCGAGCGATTCGGATTAAAAATTAAGGTGAGCGATGGATTATCCAAGGAGGGGAATTGTTTGAAATGCGGAGAAAAGAGCAACATTTCTTTAAATAATCACGATGCTCCTATTAATAACCTAAACGAGCAAATGCAAAATTTTAAAAACAGGTACAGCAGAAGAGAGGGATCCTTTCACTGGAATAGAGAGATCAATTCGGTACTGATCTTTCTTTGAAAAAATAGACACATTTTCACTCGTATGTGTAATAAACAAAAAACACATAAAGGAGCATGAAAATGGGAAAGCAAATACTGAAACGGTACAACAAGGATTTCAAATTAAGAGCAGTCAAATTATG
>JAAELK010000344.1 GCA_024226935.1 Desulfobacteraceae bacterium | reverse complement strand
TTGTCAAATCTACTCATGGTTTTTTCCTTTAATCTGTTATGGGGATAACCGATTAAATTAATACCATGGGTAGATCCTTCAGGCATAGCCTTCTGACGATGACCACGCCCACAGGACGTGGTTTTTAATTTTTAATAAACAGTATTATATTGACCTTTTCTTTAAAAGTCAAAACCCACAAAATCTTCAGCAATAATTCCCAATGACAAACAATCTTAACCTGGGAGTTTTTTTAGTATGGTAGATCCTCTGATACTGTATAACTTTGAATTGGAGATACTGTAATTTCCAAATCGTTATAGATGGCAGATATCCTATAATAGACAGTTGTTCCAGCTGGTTGAGATAAAATGGAAAAATTTGATTGGTATCTATCTCCACTTAATAATGCCATATCTATGGTGTTTGGAAAATCAATCCCATCGGTTCCCCAACTTAAATAAGCAGAAGAGATGAAACCATAATCATCTATATTTGCAAAAACATCTATTGCATCATGTAAATCCGGACTTATTGGATAATTTGCTATATTATCTATGGTTGGACCTGAAGAACATGATCCCCAAATGCAATCAACATATTCAGGATGATCAATAAATGGATTTCTATTGTGCTGCTGGTTATTGTAAATTTCATCATTCCTGTCAATTTCTTTTTGACTTACAGGATCCTGTGTATTCCATTTCATCATAAGATCAAGTTCCCATGTATTTAATTGGGAACCTGTAACCATGTCATTTATCAGCCAACCACTATCTTCATTATAATACCGCGTAGCCATATACAATAATGCCCGGGCAATATCACCTTTATATTCATCGATGGGTTCAAAAACGGTTCCGGAATATCCATTTGAGGTGTTGGGCCCTAATTTACTTCCATTTGTAGTTATTTTTGATGGAGAAGAAACTTCCCCAAAAGGATAAGAACTTCGAATTCCATTAACTTTTCCATCGGTGGGAAAAATATGGTGAATATCCGATACCATGGGAGAAGCCTTACCAAAAAAACTTTGGGGAAATATATGCTCTCTGTTGTAACAATCACCTTCACCTGAGTAATTACCACACTGATCGTTGAAAATCTTATATGAATATGATGGTATTCCAGCGGGAATATCCGAATACATATCATAAACTATCGTATCATCCGGATAGGGCAGAACATCCGTTGTTGCGTATGCTGTCCATAAACCTTTATAGCCTATAATGTCCTGACCATCAATTATATCATGCAATGCCTCTTGCAGGACGATACCTGTTTTTCCCCTGGCATTATCATAATAACCGTCGGGCACTTGCGAATAAACAGAACTGATCGAAAGGAAAAAAAAAGCAAAAAAAACAAAACATCTCGTTAATTTCAAATAACTGAAGTTGATCCTTTTAATAGTGGCCAGCAAAGTATAACCCTCCATTTATGTTTGATGAGTTTCGCATTAATTAAAGAGGTGCCATTTATTTAAAACATAAACTTTGGGGATCTTTAATGCATTTTTTTACCCGTGAAATTGATACAATTTCTTAACTTATCTTAGCAAGGATGAATCCTTGCTGTAATTACTGATTTCACCTGTCACCTGATTTCACAATCGTTCAATCAGCTCATAGGATTGTTTAAGAATATGAATAGATTCCATTGTTGCCTGGAATAAAAACCAGCTGAGTACAAGTATTCCCAAGGTAAGCCCCAGCTTCCAGGCCCGTGTCATTTGTGGATGCCACCAAATCAACGGCAATGCCAGAGGCCCAACAAAACAAAATGCCAAAACAATAAAGGTTTTTTGGAAATACCATTGAAGTTTTTCATCCACAAAGCCTGGAGCCATGGAGATGTCCAAAAATTCACCACAATGTTTACATTTTATCGCCTCATCTTGAATTTCTTCGGCGCAGAAAGGACACTTTTTCATTATCATCTCTTTTGGGTAGAATAATTAATTCTACTATTTTTTATATTAATCATGGATTAATAATACCTCGATACAAACAAAGAAAAGGGCTTGTAAAATTTTGTTTTAACTACAAACCCCTTCCATAAAAAAGTTATTGTTTTATTTTCTGCAACACCCGGGAAGACCATTTGGCATCATCCATCCGGCTGCTCAAACTTGTACCCAGCCTGGAAAGCATGGCATTAGACCGGGCTTTTTCTTCGGCTTCCAGATAAATTTTTCCGGCGGTGTCAGGATCATTTAACTGGAGCAAAGAAGTTTCTGCTAAAAACAACAGATCGTCGAAGGATGTCAACTTCAACTGGGCCGAATGCACAATATTTAACAAAAATATTCCATGGGAGGTCTGATCTTTTACAAGAGAAATCAATCGGGCATAATCTTGTTGGGATTGGCACAAAGATTCTGTAGATTGATAAAGTTTTTCGGCCCAATCCTTGTCCCCGAGTAAATTAAAAACCACTCCGGCAACACTGGTGTAATCAAACAGATTCTGGCTGTTTTCTCCTGCTTTGGTCAACAGGCCTACCGCCCATTTCTTGTCATTAAATTTTTTCAGCACAATGGATGCAAGCTTGATAAGGTCAGCGTTTTGCTGGCTCTTTTTTTCGATATCGGTATAGATTTCACGAACCCAGGTCTCATCTTCCAATGTATCAACAATGGCAGATGTCAATTCATCATAATAACTCAAGTTGGTACATTTATCCAAAAGCCCGGTATAGATATCTCTAACCCAGATTTCATCCCCCAGATCCGAATAAATATCAGCAGCAAGCTTGATAAAATCGTTGAAGTTAACTGTAAGGGATTTTGCAAGTTTATAAAGTTTAGCTGCATAATACGTGTCACCGGTCTTATCAAAGACCTCATGGGCCAGGGCTCGCATGGGAAAACAAGTTTTATTTTCCTGTTCCCTTAAAATGAAATCTGCATACAAAGATTTGAATTCCTCCCGTTTTTTCAATTGAAAGGAAATTGCTGTCAGCCAAGCCTCGTCATCTGCAACGATCTCCTGGACAGCCTGGGCTGTTTTAATAAAGTCTGAATTGTTTTTCACAGCCTGTTCAGCCTGTTTAAGAACCTTAACAGCACCATCCAGATCTTTGAGGTCCTTTGCCAGGGCAACGGCCAGATCAACCAGCTGGCTGCAATCCGGATTTGTGGCAGCAGCTTTTTGATAAACTGCCGAAGCAAAGGATGCATCCCCGGTATTTTCAAAGCAAGCCTTGGCCAGTTTCAGATAATCTGCAAAATCTTTAAAAACGGTTTCGGCTTTTTGATAAACCGACATTAAAAATGTCTTATCATCCAGTTGTTCTTTTACTGTTTTGGCAAATTTGAGCAACTCATCACCGGATTCAAGAGATGCCAGGGCACCTTCATAAATTTTTCCAGCAAGCTCATTATCTTGAAGATCGCTCACAACCCCGGCGGCCAGAACAATAAAATCATCTGCCTTTGAAGCTTTTCCCATTGCTTTTTCATAGACAATTACTGCCCTGTCTTTATCTTTGAACATATCCAGAATGGACTTTGCAAACAATACAAAATCATCAATTTTTGAACACTTATCAAATGCCTTATCGATAATTTGTTCCGCAAGCTCCTTATCTTTAAGAACTTTGGCGATATGATCGCTTAACTCCAGATAATCAGTTACTTTGACACATTTTGTACTTGCAGCACCGATTATATCCTTAGACAGATCATCAAGTTTAAACTCCAGGGCAGCTGCGGCAAGTTTCAAATAATCCTGGGTTGAAGTACACAGGTTCTTACCCTGTTCCAAAAGGGAAACTGCAGCTGCGGTGTCCTGGAGAAGATCAAGGGTAGCCCCGGCATAAGCGACTGAATCTTCAAAACTTTCAGCCCAGCCGGCACCTTCTTCCAAAAGCTCCCAGGCCCACTCCTTATCAGAAAGTCCGTCCACTATCTCTTTTGCAACGGCAATATATTCTTCTGGAGCATCACAATCATCGGCTTTTTCTTCCAACTCTTCTTTAAGTCCCATCTTTACTCCCTGTTATTTTTAATACGTTATGATTTAAGTTAAGCAAAACTTAATATATTATATTCATTACCTGAAAAATTGCCTATCACAGGTCGGTATTTTGTGCAATCAATATTGTCCCTGGACCAAGCCGTTCAATATTGTCCGGTCTTCAACCGCCTGTGCGTCCCCGAAAAAAAAATCGTCTATTCTTTTTTTGTATGATGCTGCGCCCCATATCCTCCCACAAGCTTTGCAATCAGAACAGTAAGATAGATCGGTCCGATCAATGCTTCCGCAACGACAAGGTTTTTTGCCGGAGAAGAGATCGGCACTATATCCCCATACCCCAGGGTGCTGAGGGTCACAAAACTAAAGTATCGCAGCACCGAAGGGTCCAACATGATCCGATCATGGGATATGGAAAACGACCCCGGTGATATCAGTTCTACCATCAAAAACAGATCTGCAAACGACAGGGCCACAAACAGATAGGCCACAACAGCTGCGGATATGGTATTTCTGGTGATGACCGTGGTTTCAAATATAAACAAAATAATAATAAAAACCATAAAAAAATTGAACAATGCCTGGAGCACCACACTGGCCAACATAATTTCCGAAGTGATGATAGACACTTTTAGCCAGATAAAAACAAGACAGACAAATCCCAACAACACAACCCAAATCCGACTCTTTTTTTTATGGGACACGGTCATGATGGCAGACAGCATGACAGCAGAGAATGCGATGTTCAAAAATAATTTTTCATTCATGATCAACGCAAAAAACGGAGTAGCAATCACGTAAATTAAAAGTATCGCCAACAAAAACGTGAATTTTTCCTGGACAAAAATTTTAATCAAACTCTTAAGTTCCAGATTCAAAAAGATTAACGAGCTAAACCAATTATATTATGTCATAGATCTGTACCCAAACCCCTAGAGTAAGTCAAGAAAATTGTGCCGGGTGTTTATCCCACTTTTTATATTGGCATATTGTCGGTGAATATTGTATATATCCTCCATGGTGAACACGGACAATTAGAGGACAAAAAAAATGAAACGATGCAATTGGGTAACCTGTGATCCTGCTTATATCCATTACCATGATCTTGAATGGGGAGTTCCGGTTCATGATGACAGGACACTCTTTGAATTTATTATCCTTGAGGGGGCCCAGGCAGGTCTTTCCTGGATCACCATTTTAAAGAGAAGAGAAGGATACCGGAAAGCATTTGCTGATTTTGACCCTGAAAAAGTAGCAAGATTCACCAAAAAAAAAATTGCTCAACTCCTTTTAAACCCGGGTATTATCAGGAATAAACTCAAGGTTAATGCGACCATCACCAATGCCCGGGCCTTTTTAGAGATACAAGAAAAATTTGGATCATTTAATGCCTACGCCTGGCAATTTGTTGAAGGCAAACAAAAACATAACGCTTTTACCTACACGGATCAGCTCCCTGCCACCTCAAAGGAATCGGATGCCTTTTCAAAGGATTTAAAGCAGCGGGGCTTTAAATTTACAGGGTCCACTATTATCTATGCCTACATGCAGGCCACGGGCATGGTCAATGATCATTTGGTATCCTGCTTCAGATACCATGAAGTAATGGAAAATTAAACCATGACCCGACAAGGCCTTTCCAGCCCGCCCATGGAACATGGAGCATGGTCCGGCAAATTTTCATACCCGGATACAATCGGCCTGATCAATCTGCCCAAATCCAGATTTTCTTTAAATCGTTTCCGGGAAAAACGATGGTGTTATACAGGAATCACCCATCCTGATATCATCTTTGGGGCAGCTGTGATTCACCTGGGATACATAACATCTGCTTTTTGTTTTGGGTTTGACCGCAAAACCGGACAAATGCTTGAGCACACTATTGTCCGGCCTCCCCTGGGACAAGTCTGTTTTGACCGACACCCGGAAAACGGAATCTGCCGATTCAAGAGCCCCGGCAAATTTCTTGAAATTTCAAGTGGACCCGGCTGGAATATCAAAAAACTTAAGACAAACTTCAACTTTTCAGGGCAAAACATCCAGGCTGATATTGATATCATGCCCCTGGCATCGGGAATTGATCCCATGCATTTTTTCATGCCAATGGGTGCTAATACCCATGCATTTACCACAAAAATTGCAGGGCTGGAAGCCTGTGGACAGATTCAACTCAATGGGACTATCTATGACCTTACCCCCGGTAATAGCCATGTTCTATTTGACTGGACCCATGGAGTCTATCCCAGACAAACCTTCTGGAACTGGGCCTGCGGGGCAGGACTTTCCCAGAATGGTTCACCCCTGGGATTTAATTTTTCCGCAGGCGTTTATGAAAACAAAATCCTGGAAAATGTTATCTGGATTGATGGCTACCCTGAACCCACGGATAAAGTTAAATTCACCTATGACCCGGTCAATCCTGACAAACCCTGGGAAATAAAAAGCCGGGACAAGCGAATAAACCTGTTGTTCACCCCCGAAGGAATGAGAAAAGCCGATGATAATTTTGGGATCGTAAAAAGCAAATTTATTCAGCCATGTGGCAGATTCAGCGGCAGTATAGAAAGTCAAACAGGTAATTGCCTTGTCCTGGATGAAGTGGGCGGAGTGGTGGAAGAACATTTTGCAAAATGGTAAAAAAGGAATAAACAGATGATTCTTGTGACAGCCGATCAGATGCAGCGAATGGACCATAAGACCATAAACTCATTTGGCATCCCCGGCATGGTATTGATGGAAAATGCCGGACGGGGTGCCGTTGATATCTTCATCAAAAAATTTGATACCCCGGGCAAACAAAAACTGAACAAACAAAAGATAGGCATATTTGCAGGAAGGGGTAACAACGGCGGCGATGGGTTTGTCATTGGCAGATATCTCATGGAAAAAGGGATAATGACCACGATTTTCCTGCTATCCACCCGGGACAAGTTAACCGGAGATGCCAAAACTAATATGCTCCTGGCCCAAAAACTTATCAAGAAAACCCCTGGAGCTCAAATTATTGAAATCCAGGACACCAAAAGCCTTAACCTGCATAAAGACCGAATTCTCCTCCATGATCTTTTTATTGACGCCATTTTCGGCACCGGACTTCACTCCGATGTCAAAGGCTTTTATAAAGAGATAATTGAGCTGTTAAACAGATCCCGACAACCAATTTTTTCCATTGATATCCCTTCCGGTTTAAATTCAGACACAGGAAAAATCCAGGGAGTTGCAATAAAAGCCACTGCCACAGCCACTTTTGCCTTTGCCAAAGCCGGTCATATTCTCCATCCTGGAAACCTGCATACAGGAAACCTTGAAATCATTGATATAGGCATCCCCAAATTTATTGTAAAAGAAGAAGATCCCAAACTTTTTTTGATGGAAAACAGGGACATCACCCCCTTGTTTGCACCCAGAAATTTTGACAGCCACAAGGGTAAATTTGGTCATCTTCTGGTCATTGCAGGATCTCCGGGAAAAACAGGAGCCGCCGCCCTTTGTGCCAACGCTGCCATGAGAAGCGGTGCTGGCCTTGTTACCCTGGGAATACCCCGGAGCCTGAACCCCATCCTTGAATCCCAGGTAACAGAACCCATGACCCTGCCCCTGGCACAAACCCCAGAAGGATATCTGTCCGACAAAAACCTGGATAGCATTTTAACTCTTTTAAAGGATAAACAAGCCCTGGCCCTGGGCCCAGGACTTGGAACAAAAAAAACCACCCGGACTCTGGTCAAAAAGCTGGTACAAAAAACCCAGGTCCCCCTGATTATTGATGCCGACGGCCTCAATTGCATTGCCGGGCACTTAGAACTTCTCAAGGATAGAAAAGCCCCCACCATCTTAACCCCCCATCCCGGTGAGATGGCAAGACTCACCGGAAAAACAACCACACAGATCCAGGCCGATCGAATAGGAATTGCCAGAAAATTTTCCCAACTATACCAGATTATCCTGGTCCTGAAAGGTGCCCAAACCCTTGTCTGCTGTCCCGATGGCAAAACCTTCATATGCCCCACGGGAAACCCGGGCATGGCCTCGGGGGGCATGGGAGATGTCCTGACCGGCATGATTGCCGGATTTATCACCCAGGGGATTCCCATTGAAAAAGCTACCATGGCAGGAGTATTCATCCATGGACTCTGCGGGGATTTTTTAGCAAAAAAGACTCCATTTGGATTTCTTGCCTCGGACATGATCCCGGCGATTCCTGAAACCATCCATAAACTTATAAAATAACCGCCATGGGCGGACCAGAGAGTTTACCCTTGGTTCCGCTCACAACAAAAATTAAAACTCTCTTCTGATATAGGAAGTTTCATATAAAAAAATGATAAAAAAAATTATATCTTATACATCTGAACAGACCCTGGATCTTGGCAAACAGATTGGGCAAACTGTTTCAAGCCCCTTTGCCATTGCCTTAAAAGGAGATCTTGGAGCCGGAAAAACCACCCTGGTCCAGGGTATAGCAAAGGGATTGGGCGTTGATGAAAATTATTATATCACCAGCCCCACCTTTAATATCATTAATGAATATCCCGCCAAAAAAGTTCGCCTGTGTCACCTGGATCTTTACCGGTTAGGCAGTGCAGACGAGCTGGAATATATCGGGTTTGACGACCTCACAGGCCCCGATGCCATCATTGTGGTGGAATGGCCCGATTTTTTGGAAAAGATACAGTTTAAGTTTGATCTTGAAATCAAATTTGAGTTTGATTCAGACTACAACCGGGTCATCTCCCTTTTTCCATCTGGACATACCGGTGAAAACATGATAACCAATTTAGTTCTATAAATATTAATTTAAGTAAGAGTCTGGAGTTCCTATGGCCCTCAGAGTACAAAAATATGGTGGCACTTCCGTGGCGGATATTGAACATATCTCCAGGGTAGCCGACCGGGTACAAAAAGCCTATGACAAAGGAGACCATATAGTGGTGGTACTCTCTGCCATGGCAGGTGTCACCGACAAATTGATTACCCTTGCAAAACAGGCATCGGAAAACCCCGACAAAAGAGAACTGGATGTGCTGCTTGCCACGGGTGAACAAACTACCGCCGCCCTGCTTGCCATGATCCTCAAATCCCGAGGATACAAAGCCAAATCCTTCCTGGGATTCCAGGCCGGCATCCACACGGATAAGGCCGCCGGCAAGGCAAGAATTATGAACATAGATTGTAAAAACATTCAAACAGCCCTTGATAATGGAATTATTGCTGTCATGGCCGGCTTTCAAGGGACTGACGGGGATGGTAACATCACCACCCTGGGCCGGGGCGGGTCCGACACCTCGGCCGTTGCCATTGCCTCCTCCCTCAAGGCCGATGTCTGTGAAATTTTTACCGATGTTGACGGGGTCTATACCACCGACCCAAGAATCTGTAGTTCTGCCAGAAAAATTGACAGGATTTCCTATGAAGAGATGCTTGAAATGGCTATTTTAGGCGCCAAAGTACTTCAAATCAGATCGGTTGAGTTTGCCAAAAAATATAATGTACCAATACATGTCAGATCATCATTCAATGAGGAGGAAGGAACCATGGTAATCAATGAAAGCGCTGACATGGAAAGCGCCATCGTATCGGGCATTACCTGTGATATGAATGAAGCAAGAATCACCTTGAAATGCGTACCGGATCAACCCGGTATCTCGGCAAAAATTTTCACTCCCCTGGCCAAAGCCCAAATCATGGTGGACATGATCATCCAGAACACCCGATCCGGCGGAGAAACGGACTTGACTTTCACCGTGACCAAGGATGATTTTGAACGGGCCAGGCAAATATCTGAAGCCGTGGCCGAAGAGATCGGCGCCGAAGAGGTACTGACAGCCAAAGAGATTGCAAAGGTTTCTGTGATCGGCCTGGGAATGAAAAGTCATTCCGGTGTTGCCGCCATCATGTTCGAAGCCCTGGCCTCGGAAAATATTAATATACGTCTGATCTCCACTTCCGAGATCAGGATCTCCTGCGTCGTCCTGGCCAAATATGCAGAGCTTGCTGTCAGAACCCTGCATACCGCCTTTGGCCTGGATCAAGAAAAATAGGAAAGCAAATGGACCCGGTCAGGTTACACACCTAACCGGGGCCTATACCTATCGCCCTATAACCGCTTCAATTTCCTGAATCACTTTCCGGGCTGCCAGAACAGGATCAGCTGCATCCCTGATGGGACGCCCTATGACAATGAGATCACTGCCCTGCTGAACCGCCTGAGCCGGCGTAGTCACTCTTTTTTGATCATCATTTTCAAGCAGGCTCCATACAGGACGGATTCCGGGGGTAACCGCAAGAAAATCCCGACCAAAGGCCTTTTTGACCTGGGCTACTTCCCTTCCGGAACAAACCACCCCGGCACAACCAGCTGCGTGGGCCATACCAGCCCGGACAAGAACCAACTCATTGGGATCGTTAACAAATTGTTCCTTAAACCCACCTGCCTCAACCGTCTTTGCATCATTATCTGTTAAGAGAGTCACCCCCAACACCCCTGTTTTTCCCTGACCACCTTCCACTGCCATTTCAAGCATCCGGGCACAAGCACAATGGACGGTAATCAAATCCACCCCAAGATCAGCAACACGTCCCATGGCCCGCTTTACCGTGGCAGAAATATCATGGAGTTTTAAGTCCAGAAAAATCTTTGCAGTGCTTAACTTGCGAATCATTGCCACCACCAAAGGCCCCTGGTCAATAAAAAGTTCCAAACCAATTTTAAACATACCCACATGCCCATCCAAAAGCCGGACATAGGACTTTGCCTCTTCAATTGAGGCAAAATCCAAGGGGAATACCACATAATCCTTAGCTGTTTTTTCCATGCAACATCCTTTCATTTCAAAAGGGTAAAATTCCAAGCATACCATAATAACTATAAATTTTCCCCGGAGAAATAAAATTGATATTTGCAGTACGAGATTTCATGTGATAGATTTCAATAAAATTTGCCCATAAAGATAACAACATGACTTGACTATACATGGTAACAATCTTTGCAAAAAAAATTTAAACACTAAAATGAACAGGAACTATCCATGGAAAAGTTAAATCAATTCTGGTATGTCGCTACAAACATATGGAAAGACGGCCTCTATGGCATTGATATAGGCAGGATCATCATTGCAATTTTAATTTTCAGTATTTTTCTCATCCTGCGGCAGCTTTTTACCAGATTCATAATCAAACGGATCATTGCACTGAGCACAAAGACAAAAACAGATATAGATGAAATAACCTTAAAAGCCCTGGAAAAACCCCTGGGTTTTACACCTGTTGTCCTGGGACTGTTCTTTGCATTTGACTACCTTCAACTTGGCGAAACCTTTAAAGCAATAACCGACAACATTATTCGAACCCTCATTGTTTTTATTCTCTTCTGGAGCCTGATTAAAATCGTTGATATTCTTTCGGACACAATGAGATCACTTGAAAAATTTCTTACTGCATCCATGGTTGACTGGCTGATCAAGATGATTAAAGCCAGCTTTATCTTCATAGGTATTGCAACAGCCCTGCAAATCTGGGGAATTCAAGTAGGGCCCATCCTTGCCGGACTGGGCCTTTTTGGCGTTGCTGTAGCACTGGGCGCCCAGGACCTTTTCAAAAATCTTATTTCCGGAATTTTAATTATAGGTGAAAACCGTTTCAGCCGGGGAGACTGGATCAAAGTCGATGGTGTTGTTGAAGGAACGGTAGAAACAATAGGATTCAGATCCACCCTTGTAAGAAGATTTGACAAAGCGCCGGTTTATGTTCCCAACTCAAGCCTGTCCGACAATTCTGTGACCAATTTCAGCGCAATGACACACCGGAGGATACGCTGGTGCCTGGGGGTTAAATATAATACGACCATCGACCAACTTCGCCAGATCCGAGATAATATTGAACAATACCTGTTAAGTTCTAATCAATTTGCAAAACCGCCTGAAGTGCCGATGTTTGTCCGCATAGATAATTTCAGCGATTCTGCCATAAATATTATGGTCTATTGTTTTACAAAAACAACCATATGGGGAGACTGGCTTGCCATAAAAGAAGCCCTGGCCTATGAAATCAAAAAAATAATAGAAAATGCCGGCAGCGAGTTTGCTTTTCCAAGCCGATCCCTCTATGTGGAAGCACACCCCGATGAAACTGCTGAAATATTCATACCGCCTTCAAAAAAAAAAGATGAACCTGACCAATTGATATAAACTGCATTTAAATGCAAACACCCTTTATAATTATAGGACGGGTAGTGTTCAGCCCCCCTTTTTTCCCTTTTTAAGTATAAAAAACTGTGTCACATCCCTTTTCCTGTTATTAATTTTTGTTATCGTTTTTTTATTGTCACAGGAAATTGTATGAGTATCTGAAACTATATAACACAACAGGTAATAATGAGAGTAATAAAAACATTGATCGTCATAGCAACCATATCCATACTCACTACAGGATGTGCAGAACACCAGTTTGTTGTTCCTCAAGTAAGCTCCCTTCCACCTACCCCCGTGCAACATGACCTTTCCATAGCAGCCCCTGACATTTCAGATAGCCCTATGAAAAGGTTTCAGGCATATTCAACTGAAGATAATCAAGAATATATTGAGGAGGAGCCAACAACAGCATATCCGGCTTTAGAATTATGCCACGATGCTCAAATATTATGGCTGGATGGAGAAACAGACAAGGCTATAGACAAACTGGACGCCGCCTATAAGATTATGCTTACAATGAATGAGTCGGTTTCGATTAGAAGTATGCAGCAAAAAGATAAAATTCGTCTTCTCATATCAAAACGGATAAATGAAATATATTCATACAAACAGAATAATATCGACAGAAACTGTAGTGCTATACCTATGAGATTAAATAAACACGTCGAGGCCGAGATCAAAAGATTTACAACATATGAAAAAAAGTATTTTGCTGATGCACTGAGGCGTTCAGGGAAATATATTCCATTTATTCAAAAAGAGCTTAAAAAAGCTGGTCTTCCTGAAGAGCTTGCATGGCTTCCCTTAATAGAGAGCGGATTTAAGGTAAAGGCGCTGTCAACAGCAGATGCACTTGGCTTATGGCAATTTATGCCCGTTACAGGAGATAGGTTTGAATTGAAAAGAAATTTATATATGGATGAAAGGCTGGATCCCTTCAAATCCACAAAAGCCGCTGTCCGTTATTTTAGGATACTGCACAATGCTTTTGGCGATTGGGAAACAGTTCTCGCCGCATATAACTGCGGTGAAGGGCGAGTACTGAGAACTATCAAGCGCCAAAAACTGGATTATAGTGACAATTTTTGGGATCTCTACAACCACCTGCCCAGGGAAACTGCCAGATTTGTTCCGAGATTCCTGGCCACCTTGCATATTGTAAATAACCTAAAAAAATATGGTTTTGATCAGATCATTCCGGAGCCTCCACTCTTATACGAGACAGTCAAAATATCAAAGCAACTATCTTTGAAAAGCATTAGCAAAGCTACAAACATACCATATCCACTTTTAAAAGAGCTTAACCCTGAACTAAAACACAACATTTTACCCCTAAAGCCTTATGAACTTCGAGTTCCTACAGGAGTTGCCGCAAAACTCCTTTCAAAAATCAATACAACACCGGAGTCAGGCAAGCTTGCCGTTCATCGATCTGTTCGACACTACAAAATAAAATCAGGTGATTCGCTTTGGGTAATTGCTAAAAAATTTGGAACAACTGTATCTCAAATTAAAAACTTCAATCAACTTTCCACTGCTAAACTGAAAATTGGCCTGATATTAAAAATACCAAGTTAGAAAAAAACACGGGCACAATCTTTGTGCCCGTGTCCGGAAGGGAAAACCTCCTGATCAGCCCACATCAAATAAAAAAACCTTGCTAAAAAAAGTAAAATCAGATTACTAGAAATATGACATTAAGTAAAAATATAACTGGAGAAATAATTATGAAAAAACATCTGCTACACTGTCTCATTTTTTTGTTCCTTTCCTGTTTTCCTTTTACCGCTATGGCCTTTGAAAATAAGCTTCTCGATGAACTTGAAACAAGGCCCCTCAATTTGATGAACCTGGATACTTACAAGCGAGAACTAACAATTTCATTTGCTCAAACCATGCAGGACAAAAAATTTCAGGACATATTAAGAAATCAGATTCTCAAACACAATGGCCGGGTTTCCATCCACAAAATTTTCAATAAATACTCATTAATATCAAAAAAAAGGAAACTTTTTAAAAGATCAATTTCCCTTTTAGATCGAAGAATTCGTGAGGCAAAGGGCATTGCACTTTACGCCAACGAGCTGCTGGAAGTTCGGCTGGCATCATCTGACAAATCTGATCTGGATAGATTTTATGATGGAGAAAAAACTTTATTTACCTATGTTCCCAGCGGTGATGAAAAAGACTGGAAATATATTGAAGCCTTCGATTCCCAGGGAGCTATTTACTATTTAGATCCCTTTCAAAAGCCTGATCAACCTGTAATAGTTTTGGGAATTAATGGACAGCAAGATTTAAAAGCAGGCCTTCAAATGGTTAATAAATCTCTCCGGGAAGCAGGCCTGCAAATAACCACTTCAGAAAGAAAAGGTTTTATTGAAACAACAAAACTCGATTATATAAGACTAAAGGATACTAAAGAACCTTGGATTTCAGGAAGCGCAGAAATTTTTGCCATAATTAACGGAGTACAACCTTCACAAATTGAGGCTCAGCTTTCCGTCGTTGAAATGCCCTATATAGAATACGCGGAACAGGACCATTTCCCTAATCAAATTGTTATTTTTTGGGACCAATATCAATATGCCGCAGTAAACATCAATTTCTTCGAGAAGGATGATAATTATAATTACCAGGAATTGATCGACAACCTTCTGAGTGCAACGGCATCCATCATGATTATGTTTCCTGAGTCAGCACCGTATGCAGGTTTAGTAACCCTTGCAAATGGAGTTGTCCAAGCCATGCCCGACGAATGGTTTACAAATAATGACGATTACGTAGATGTATATTACACCATCGAAAAAGGAAAAACCTATACCAAACACGGGGGGGCTTCAGGAAATGCAACCATCACCCTGTCACCTTATAATCTCCTTGAAAATTAATTAAATCAACTATCCATGCAAAAATTTGGAATCCCGAATTTTTGCATGGGATCAGAAGACAACCCGAATTCCGACACGCCGATTCTCCCCGAATTTTCTCTATCAGCGATATTTGATTTTTATAATAGAGGACAACACACTAAATAAGAAATCACAATCATCTAGGGAAACTGAATTCATTTTTTTAAATCTTTTTTATATTTTAGTTGACAAAAAGCAATTGCTTATCCTAAGTATGTAATCGCGTCATTCGCGAATAAGATGCAATTTTTTATCAAAGTCCTCCTGTTATAGTTATCTGATGCTCATTTTTTATTGCGGCGAACATATTTTTTGTACAATCTCCTGCTTTAAAAAAAAACAGATTCACATTATTTTCAACATTAAACAAAAATGTAATTGGAGAAATTATTATGAAAAATCATCTGGCACGTTGGCTCATCGGTTTTATCATTCTTTGCTTCCCCTTTCCCGTGACAGCCCTTGAAAGCCAACTTCTCAGTTCTCTTGAAACAAAGCCTCTCAATTTAGTGAATCTGGACGCCTACAAACGTGAACTGACGATTTCATTTGCCAAAACAATGCAAAACAAAAAATTTCAAAAAATATTAAAAACCCAACTTGCAAAGCACCATGGACAAATTTCCATCAATGAGTTTTTCAATAACAACTCCCTGAAAACAAGAAAAGAGAGACGTTTTCAAAGATCTATATCCCTGTTAGACCGGAGAATTCGTGAAGCAAAGGGCATCCAGAATTATACCAGCGAGTTATTGGAACTTCGCCTGGCATCACCCAACAATGTTGCTCTAAATAAATTTTACGGAGAAGAACAAACGCTGTTCACTTACGTTCCTGCCGGGGATGAAAAGGATTGGGAATATATTGAAGCCTTTGATACCGAAGGAAACAGCTATTATTTAGATCCCTATCAAGAACCTGACCAGCCTGTAATAATTATAGGGATTGATGGCCAGGAAGACTTGAGAGCAGGACTGCAAATGGTTAATGAAGCTCTCCAGAAAGCAGGTCTGCAAACCACAAGTACAAGCGAAAAAGGATATAGCGAAACAACAAAACTAGATTTTATAAGACTGGAAAATGATCAAGAACCTTGGATTTCAGGAAATGCTGAAATTTTTGCCCTTGTTAACGGAGTTCAGCCTTTTCAATCCGAAGCACAGATTACAGCCATTGAAATGCCCTATCTCGACAAAGATGAAACAAACTATCACCCTAACCAAATTATAATTTTCTGGGATCAATATAAATATGCAGCCGCAAATATTAATTTCTTCGAGAAAGATGATAATTATAATTACCAGGAGTTAGTAGGCCTGCTTTTAGAGGCAACTGCCTCCGTCATGATTATGTTTCCTGAAGCTGCACCATATGCAGGTCTGGTAACCATTGCAAACAAAATTGTCCAGGCCATGCCCGATGAATGGTTTACAAATAACGACGATTATGTGGATGTCTATTATACCATCGAAAAGGGCAAAGTCTACACCAAGCATAAAGGTGCATCCGGAAATGCAACAATGACCCTATCACCCTACAACCTGATTGAAAATTAATATAAGCCAAATACGTGACACCGATACTTTGCTATACAATCGGTGTCACATATTTCAGAAGGGAGACTGCATTATAAGATTATTTCATCTACTAAAGAAGTTGTAATAATTTAATCAAATTCTGGAGGTAATATGAAAGGATTTTTCAAAGCAATCTTTTTAACACTCAGCTTCGTATCTTTATGTTTCATAACACAGATCAGTGCTGCCAATGCAATAGAGGTCATCGATATCTATAATAATAATCCAATAACCGCAATTTCCAGTGGTGACGCGGATTGGATTCATTATAGAATCAATATACCTTCGGGATCATCCAACCTTTCGATGTCGATATCGGGGGGATCGGGTGATGCCGATATGTACACCCGTTACAGTTCTCAACCAACCACTGATATTTTTGACTGTCGGCCCTATGCCAGCGGTAACAATGAAGAATGCACAGTTGCAAACCCCCAGGCAGGATACTACTATATAGGTATTTACAAATACTCTTCCTATTCCAATGTTACCTTGACGACTTCCTATTCAACCAATGGAGATGACCAGGAATTAACGAATAATCAGACCATAAATATTTCGGGAAATCAACAGGAATGGAAACATTATTACATAAATGTACCTGCCGATTCCTACAATCTTGTGATGAGTATTTCAGGAGGCTCAGGGGACGCTGATCTGTACACTCAATTTGGAACTCAACCCACGAGCAATACCTACGATTGTCGTCCATACAAGTCCAATAATGATGAGACATGTACAGTAACAAATCCCCAAACTGGAAACTATTATATCAGTATTCATGGTTATTCCGCCTATTCCACTTCTTTAGAGGTTTCCTACCAGGATGGCCAGCCGCCTACCGGAGATAAAACCTTTATAATTACCGCTGTACAAGATAACCTCGACAACCAGGATATGTATGATTTAGCAGATGGACTTACCAACCTGGGGTATACCAAGCACCTGGAAGATACAAATGTCTATAGTTCGGAATTAATAAATTATTTAGGCCAGAGTGTCACCACTCTCTATCATACAGGCCATGGTAATAACGGAAGTATTGCCACCTATGATGGATCGATCACGGCTTCCGATTCTACGCTTGTGGTGGAAAATACTTTTATCGCAACATGCCTCACCCTGACAGATACTTCCTGGAAAAATTCCTTTAGTTCAAGCGCAAAAACCTTCATGGGTTACACAAATTATTCCTATGACTACACCGATGAGACTGTGGCAAAAAACATTGTTGCTGGACTTGGAAATAACCAGAGCTATGAATTAACCTGGTATCTTTCAAATTCCGGCATCTCATCCCTCAGTGACCGTTGGGCAGAATATGTCCGTGAAAATAACTCCATTGTGGAATACTCGGCCAGGACCGGAAACATTCCCAGCAGCACTAAGAAAATGGTAATGGTCAAAATGTCGGACCGTGTTTTCTGGACAACAACCCTGGAAAATAATTTCCAAACCCATGAAGATTCTTTCAAAAAAAATGTCAGTGTTGAGCCTGACAATACCATTACTTTTGCAAGCCCGGCAGGTTTTAGTTTACTGGGAAGTGTAAGCGGCAACGAACAACAAGCTGTCACTATTGCCAAAACATGGCTGGCAGAAAACTGGGGTTTACCGGCCGATGCAGTATTTGATAGAGCCACTCCCATCCAGCGCATGGCAGGTCCAGACGGACAATTTGAAATTGTTGGTTACTCCATCCATTACCGGCGGGATATAGACGGCCTGCAAATAAGCGGTAACCGCATCCAAGACCATTTAACCATTTTGGTTGGTTCCGACTCCGTTGTGGGGGCATCCCGTTATTGGCCGGGCTTAACCGCTGATGCCTTTGTGAGCAAACAAAAGAGAAATCTTTTAACTGTGAGCCAGGCCATAGAATCGGCGGTTGATGAAATTGCCAGGGTTTTAAAAGGACAAGAAGCCATACATCTTATGGATGCAGAGCCGGTTTACGGCACTTATGGTCCCATGGATTCAAGAAATCAACTCATACCGGCCTTTAAAGTGCGCAGCCAGGATGGTAATATTTTTATTATCAATGCCTTAACCGGAAAACTTTTATTATAAATATGCGATAGTGTGTTTGAATAAAGCAGTCTCCCTTCTGTTAAAAACCGATATTAAGCCGCCGGAATGTACACCTTTCGGCGGCTTAATAGACCTGAAATTCAAGCCTTGTTCCATACCTTCCATGATTTTTTTTTATATTATGATTGACAACAAACAAGTTCTTATCCTACAACCGTTGCCATTGTCGACATCGGCCACACCTTCATCGATTCATTGGTGAAGGCGTAAGAAAGGAGTTATATTCTTTCACATCTTAATGCCATTCTTACGGATTCCAACACAATTGCGGCAATGTTAATTTTCGATAAGTACGTCTAAAAAAGGAAAAGGAGAAAAAAACAATGGTAAGGTTGAAACGATTTGTTTGGACTGCGGCAATTATTGCCGGATTCAGTTTTTGTAATTTTTCCATGGGCTTTGCTGGGGAACTATGCTCAGATCGCGATGAAATTCTGGAATTTTTAGAATCTATTCCGGGTATGAACGTAAACGAACTCACTGATGACCCGTACATACCCCAGGGAAATTGTGGTTTCAAATTAACCTATGATCAACCCCTGGATCATCAGAATCCAGAGGATCAAGATTTTACCCAGACAATGGTTTTATCCCATCGTGATAAAACAGCACCGACAATAATGCGTACCCTCGGTTATTATCTCAGATACTATCCCACAGAACTTTCGGTCCTTTTAAATGCAAATCAGCTTTCCGTAGAGCATCGGTTTTTCGGAGAGTCCCTCCCGGAGGCTGTGATCTGGGACTATTTGACCATCGAGCAGGCTGCCGCCGATCACCACCGGATTGTCGAAGCAATCCGTCCCTATTATACGGGAACATGGCTTTCAACGGGTGTCAGTAAAGGGGGCATGACCGCCTCATATCATCGGCGATTTTATCCCGATGACGTGGATGCCACCATTGCCTATGTGGCTCCCTTGAGTTTCAAACGCAAAGACAAACGCTATGACAGGTTTCTGGAAAATATAGGAGATCCTGCATGCCGCAACAAACTGGTGGATTTCCAGCTGGAAGCTTTGCATCGCAGGGACGCCATGGAAAAGCGACTGGAACAATTGGGCACCTATCATCGATGGCCCGGCGGCGTTTCCCAGGCCTTTGATTACATCATAAGTGAATTCTACTATGCCTTCTGGCAATACCAGCCCCCATCCAGCTGTGATAACATCCCGGCGGTAACCGCCGACGATGATACACTATATGCATTTATTGATGAAATTTTGGGTGTCGCCTATTGGGAAGATTCTCTCATGGGCATGTACGAAGCCTATTATTATCAAGCCTACCGGCAACTTGGTTATCCATTACTATACACCCAGCCCATAGATCACCTTTTGCTTTACGATCCCAATGATTACTTACCCTATCTGCCCCAGGAGATTGCACCACCGGAACCATTTAATAAAAGAGCCATGCGGGACATCTCCCGCTGGGTTTCCCACAAAGCAAAAAAGTTCATGTCCCTCTATGGCACATTTGATCCCTGGACCGCCGGAGCCTATCCCACAGGGCATCACAGCAAACGCCGCGAAGTAAGAAGATTTATGGTGCCGGAAGGAAATCATCGCATCAGCATTCTGGATCTGCCCGAAGAGCAACGCAACCAAGCTCTGGCATTATTGGAAAAATGGTCCGGTGTTAAACCTGAGCCTAAAGCCCTGGAAGCGGCCATGAAAACCTCCAAGGCAATGGATACCTACCAGAGGGATGAGCGCCCACGGCTGCTTGAACAATTGAAGGAACAGCAAAAAGTCATCCCATAAAAATACAAATATCCCAAAACAACAAAAGAGCCGGAAGAACAGTTAAAAACAATTGTTCTTCCGGCTCCCGTTCAAAACCTGATTTTTTTTCTCAGAACTTTTAAATTTCCATGTTTTGTCTTTGAATCCATACGTTTTTGTTTTGATGATCTGGATGGTTTACTATCTTTTCTTTTCCGGGTTTCCTTAACAGCACCCCTTATTAATTCAACCAGCCGATTCAACCCGTCTTCTCTGTTTTTTTCCTGACTTCGAAAGGACTGGGCCTTGATCACCACCACCCCATCCTTAGTAATTCTGCTATCCTTTAGTGCCAGAAGTTTTTCTTTATAAACATCCGGCAAATCCGATGCCGGAATATCAAAACGCAGATGGACGGCAGAAGAAACTTTATTGACATTCTGACCGCCGGGGCCCTGGGCGCGGATAGCGGAAAACTCTACATCTTTCTCAGAAAGACACACTTGATTGGAAATTTTTAACATGACCTATTCCATTTTTTTAAATTCTCTAGGATAAAGTTAACCCTATTCCAAAGCCATGTCAATGTGGGGAATACCGTCTTCAAGATACATTTGCGATCTAACTTCAAAGCCGTGGGACTGATAAAAAGATTGCAAATGCTGTTGGGCACCAATCTGAATGGGAATACCAGGCCAATTCACCCCGGCCAATTCAATAGCCTTTTCAATCAACAAGTGGCCCAATCCCCTGCCCCGGAAATCCTTGGCCGTTGCCACCCGGCCAAAACTGATGCCTGGATAACTGACACCGGGGGGCAAAATCCTGAGATAACCAGCCAGACTCCCGCCTGACATGCGGGCTGCCAGATGGAGAGTCTGATCATTGGTATCCTTTCCATCCAACTCTGGATAGGGGCAGGTCTGCTCCACCACAAAAACATTCACCCGCAACCACAAGAACTCATAGAGTTCCGAAACAGACAATTCATTAAATTTTTTAATCTCCCATTGAATTTGCTCCATATTACCTCCAACACCGAGCCTAACAGCATTCCGAAAATTACAAGTTTATGTCTCACCCAAGCACGACAAACCTACAAAACAACTAGTCGACGCTTAATAACAAATACTATCTTAATATACAATGGATAGTGTATCCCCTCCTCAATTATGCTATATGAAAAAGTTGCAGTTTGAGTTTATGGATTATATTATCTAATAAAAAAAGTTGGTAGCGTGAAAATAAATAAATACAGTTTCGATAAAAACCTCTTAATCATCAAAACCGAATGTGGTGAATACAAATTTAAAATAGATACCGACACCGGATTAGCTGATGCACAACGCATTGCAGATGTAATGGTCAACCAAATGGAAAAAATTGAAAAAAAACTCCGGAGTGCCAAGGAAAACTTAAACCCATATACAAAGCTATTACTATCAAACTTAAATCTTTCTGATAAATACATTCAGCTTGAAGATAAACATAATACCCTCCTGAAAAAACACGGAGAGCTGAAGGCTTCTTACCAAAAGCACTGTAAATCAAGTGACACATATAAACAAAGATTAGAACAAAAAAAATTATTATTTAAGGAAAAAATTTCAGATGATTTAAAAAGTATTACTGATATTTTGCCCCGTTCCCAGGCATTAAAAAACATTAAAGCAAAGGGGAAAAAAATTCTTTCCGACAAACAATCTGGGACCCAGTTAAAATCGGTCAATTTAGTAGAACCAAAACAAACCACAATTAAGTCAACGCCCGAACCAGAAATTAAGTCAAAACTTAACTCAAAACTTGAGCCGAAAATTAAGCCAGAGGTTAAGCTGGAGATTGAACCAGAGGTTGAGCTGGAGATTGAACCAGAGGTTGAGTCGGAGATTGAACCAGAGATTGAACCAGAGATTGAACCAGAGATTGAACCAGAGATTGAACCAGAGATTGAACCAGAGGTTGAGTCGGAGATTAAACCAGAGATTGAACCAGAGGTTGAGTCGGAGATTAAACCAGAGATTGAGTCGGAGATTGAACCAGAGATTGAGTCAGAACCGAAAGCAGAACCAGAGACTTTGGAACAGCGCAAGTCGGAAATTGAGTTGGAGGTTAAACCGGAGGAGACATCCTATCAAGTGAGAATTAATGCACCGGGAAACAATCCAAATGATCCCCTGGAATCCTGTAATAATTCCAAGACTGAATTTAAATTACCTTCCCTGGATTTTCTCAAAAACTCCAATACTGAAATAGAAATAGACCATGAGACCATAAGAAGAGATGCGGAACTACTTGAACAAAAACTTGGTTATTTCGGGATTAAAGGAGAAGTCATGGCGGTCTCTCCAGGTCCTGTTATTACGACCTTTGAATACAAACCGGCTCCTGGAATTAAGATCAGCAAGATAGTGAATCTGGCAAATGATTTAGCCCTTGCTTTAAGTGCCCTGAGCATCCGTATTGTTGCGCCAATTCCCGGCAAGGATGTGATAGGCGTTGAAATTCCCAATGCAAAAATGAGCGTTGTTCCCTTTATCGATATTGTTGGTTCCAAAGCGTTCGTAAATAGTCAATCCAAAATCCCCATCTGTCTGGGTAAGGATATCATCGGCAACCCCATCGTTGTGGGGCTTGAAAAAATGCCCCATCTTTTGATAGCAGGTGCCACAGGAACAGGAAAAAGCGTTGGCCTCAACGCTATGATAACAAGCATTTTATATAAATCATCCCCTGATCAGGTAAAGTTTATCATGATTGATCCCAAGCGCATTGAGCTTTCAATGTTTAATGATATTCCCCATCTTATCACACCGGTTATCACCGATATGAAAAAAGCTACCACTGCTCTCCAGTGGGTAGTACGAGAGATGGAACAACGCTATGAAATGCTGGCCAAACTACAGGTAAGAAATATTGAGCAATACAACCGAAAGATAAAAACCACGGATTTATCGGAATATGATGAAGATGAAACCTTTGAGGCATTTTCATATATCATAATCATAATAGACGAGCTTGCGGACCTGATGATGACTGCAAGTAAGGATATTGAGTTTTCACTGACCCGTATTGCCCAGATGGCAAGGGCTGCCGGCATTCACCTGATCCTTGCCACCCAGCGGCCTTCCGTTGATGTGTTGACCGGAATCATAAAGGCAAATTTTCCCACAAGAATATCATTCCAGGTCTCATCCAAAACCGATTCTCGAACCATCATCGATTCCAATGGGGCTGAAACACTTTTAGGCAGGGGGGATATGCTTTTTGTACCCCCGGGAACAGCAAGGCTTTGCAGGGTTCACGGTACCTATCTTTCCGAAGAAGAGCTGGTTACCATAACCGATTTCCTCAAGGCCCAGGGAAAACCCCGGTATGTACTCGATGTGACCACAAAAAAAGATGAAGAACCTGCCATGGATGACAGCAATAATAATGATGATGATTATGATGAAAAATACCAGGCTGCCCTGGAATATGTCCTTGCCACGAGAAAAGCCTCAATTTCAAGTATTCAACGCGCTTTAAGGGTCGGGTACAACAGGGCCGCAAGGATCATTGATCTGATGGAAAAAAAAGGCGTGATAGGCCGGTCCGATGGAGTGAAACCCCGCCAGGTTTTGCTCCATCATATGGATTAGTGATCACTATAGCCTTTTGAAACAGAAACTAAAAAAGATATTTAACGATGACTCCTTTTTTATGGATGTTTATAAAAATTACTTGTTTTTTGATCGGGAATAGGTTTTTATCATAAACAGCGTTTACTATCATGTTTTGCGATCAGTGTTACCAAAAGTTTATTGCAAAGCATAAAAGGCTTTCAGACAACTAAGTGGACTATTCTTACCTCTGATTTTATCTTATTTTGACAGGAAAATCAGAAAGGAAAAGATATGGGAACAGACAATAGTATGGCAGTAGAATCTGGCAGAAAAACCTATGTGGAGGTCGAACGAACCAATATACTTGTGAAGAATCTCTCCACGAGTATGCCCTCCAGCCTTGTCAATTCCATAATTCTTGTAATCGTTCTCTGGAATGTGATCCCAAGATCATACCTGGGCATCTGGTGCTTAACAAATATTTTCTTTGTTCTGGTTAGGTATATAATGATAGGCTATTACCGACGGGGCTTTCAACAGGACAACTATCTTCTCTGGCAATGGGTATTACTCCTGTCTTTTATTATTGCAGGCCTTTTATTCGGATCGGCCGGTCTCTTTTTCATAAATACCGACCAGCTTGCCTATATGGTTTTTCTCTATTTTGTTATGGGAGGAATGGTGGCTGGCAGCCTTGGTTCCTATCATAACAATCTGGCCATGTTTTTTTCCTATTCCACAATGGTTTTTTTAATTCCCACGGCTGTCCTCTTTACCCTTGGAACGGATATGACAACCTCCATGGCGATTCTCGGACTAATCTTCTTTGTGATCATGTCCATTAACGCCAAAAGGATGAATACTGATTTAAGGATTTTCCTTGTGTTGCGCTATGACAATAATTTGCTCGTTGAACAATTTAACCAGGAAAAACTCAATACGGAAAAGCTCAACCAGAAGCTTGTAATGAAAAACAATGAGCTCAAAAAAATCTCCAGGATAGATCCCTTGACCGGCCTTAAAAACAGGCATTATCTCTTTGATATTTTAAAGCCTAAGGTTGAAAATGAAATCTATTCCCTGTGGATGAAAAAAAACGGATCCAATAAAAGAGAACCATCCGACCTGAGTGGTTATGGAGTGATCAGCATCGATATCGACCACTTCAAGAAAGTCAATGACAATTATGGTCACGATTCCGGGGACATGGTGCTAAAACAGTTCAGTGCCAGGCTTTGTGAAACGGTCAGGCAGGATGATGTGATTGTACGTATTGGGGGAGAAGAATTTATCATAATCCTGAAGGATACCAGAGAAAGCCACCTCTCCACCCTTGCCGAAAAGATTCGTCTCCATGTGGAAAACTCTACTTTCAAGGTGACAGACAACCGAGAGATCAGCATAACCTGCTCCCTGGGCTTTATTTACTATCCGTTTTTTAAACACCATCCCGGAAATATAAGAATCGACCATATTTTTTATCTGGTTGACAAGGCCCTCTATGTTGCAAAGGAAAACGGACGTAACCTTGTGGTCAAGGTGGCCTGTTCCGAGGGTGACAGCCGAGACATACCCCTTCTTGAATCCATTACCCAGGACCTGGGCAAAGCCATCGATGCCAGGCAGATCCTATTTGAGTTCTGATCTTGATTTAAGAAGGAATCCACCCAGAACTGCCAAAACCAACATTACAGAACAGCCTGAAAAATAATCATCAAAAGACGCAAGATTGTTGTCAGGAAACAATTTATCAACCTCCGGAGTCAACAAAATACATATAAAAACAATGATTACGAACAGGTTGAAGGCAACACCGGAAAGAAGGACAATACCCATGGAAGATTTCCAATTTTGAAAACGAGAGATTGCTGCTCCTATTATTAAAAAAATTATAGCAGGTAGGCTGAATCCACCCAGAATTATGAATTTCACCCCTCCTGCTTGTGGAATATTGAAAAAGGCAATGAGGCAAACAGTATAGACAAAAAAGCCTCCGATAACATAGAAAAATATGCTGATTATGTTACGAAATATCAAACTGCCTCGGTTGCTTTAAAGTATTTATTCGCTCCAGGACGAAATAAAAAAATAATAATTATCAAAAAGATTAGAAGGCCGGGAATCAGTGCAACCTTCATTGGTGAAGTAACTATTCCAATTGCAAAGCTAATAATGCCCCAGCCGACATAGAGTAGCCTTGCCCAATTTTGCCCCTTTAGCATTGCTACACCACTTACTACCATTATCAACAATCCAACATACATCACTATATACTGAACATTGACTGGAATTACATTTTTCGCCATTAATTCTTTAGCCATTGGATTATTTAAGCTCATGGTACATGTAACTAAAGAGATTGCACCCATTATGATTAAAATCCAACAAATTACAGTAACTGATCTTGGTCTTTGATTCATATTCTCTCCTTTCTTTCGAACGTTGCGATTAACTGCCGCTCTCCCCACAGATCTTTTTCACAGGATCATCAACCAGATAAATGACTTATAGTTATGTCTTACACCATAATACCGATAAAATCCAACATTCGCATAAGCGGCAGGGCTGAAACACTAGCAAAAGCCCTGCCCATCTTCATGGAATGTTTAATTTATTTACGACGCATCTCCTGAAGTGCCTCGTTCATTTTAAATAATACGATTAATAGTTCACACCAGATTCTCGCCCCAACAGCACCTCCAATTATAGAAACCAAACCCAGGAGAAACTTTCCAAAGGTAAACCCTTCAAATCCACCAAACATAAATCCCAAACCCGTAATCACAGCACCCAAAAGCAAAAGCCAATATACAACAGTAATAATTTTTGGCGTGAGCATGTTGTCAAAGAAAAATACATCTTTCATTTAATTTCCCCTTTATTGGACTCGCTCTCAAAGGCGGCGAATCTTTTGCCTGATAATCGGTCGGGTATTTTTTAATTGTTCCAAATCAGCATGGGACAATCCCCCAAAAAAAAGTTCTCCGGCTGTTAAAGGAGTGACCGGAGTTGTCTGATATTGATGTCTTTTTGAGCTACTTTCTCATGATTTAATCACAAATCATAAGACTTTTTATACTTATTACTTAACTTTCGGCCATTAAAACAAAGGAAACTCGCCGAAACGAACATTAGCTCGAATCAGCTACAAAATCAAACTCTAACTCTAACTCTAACTTAGATAAAATAGGTATCTTCAATGAATACTTTTCAATCTATCCTTTAACGGAAAAATTTTATATCAGGTTGTTGTGAGAAACAAGAAGACCCGCGTTGATAAAAAGACTTGTGGATATCAATGGGACCAAGCATTACTGAAAATAATACGACGTTAAAGCAGGACAGCTCAAACCGTAATTTCCGACAGGCTTTTTTGACTGTCTTGTGATAGAATCAATGTCATAGAAAAAGTTTTCACACCTGAACAATAAATAATCATATCGTTTCCAAATATCCAAGGGAGACAGGTTATGGGATTTTCACATCTTTTTTCTCCGGGCCGAATTGGGGAATTGAACTTAAAAAACAGAATTATCATGCCCCTGTATCCGACCAAATATGGAAAAAACAGCCGGGTTACAGAGCAGATGATGGCCTTTTACAGGGCAAGGGCCAAAGGCGGTGTGGGCCTTATCGTACTTGACTGCCCCTGCCTTGATTATCCGACAGCTTTCAAGGGAGGACATCAACTTAGGTTTGATACCAAAGAATTTCAACGGGGAATTTTAGACCTTGTCAGGCTTATTCATGATCATAGTGCCAAAGCCTTTATGCACCTGAACTATCTGAAGGAAATTAAAGCCTCCTCCCACACTCCCGGCGCAAAAAAGAAAAAAAACAGATGGATGGCTCCCCTTGGCAATGTCATGAGTCTTCATGAAGCAGAGCAGATAAGGGGAAAAATGGCAGCGGGAGCAAAAATGGCAAAACAACTGGAATATGACGGAGTTGAAATCCAGGCCAGTTACGGCGGACTGATTGCCCAGCTGCTCTCCCCATGGCTGAATAAACGCACGGACAAACTCGGGGGAAATTTTAAAAACCGGATCTCTTTTTTGACTCAACTGATTAAGGATATAAAAAAGGAGACTGGCCCCCAATTTCCCATTATGGTCAAGCTGGTCTGCAATGAATTTATTGAAGGCGGCATTACCATAAAAGAGGGTATCCACATCGCCAAAGAAGTGGAAAAAGCAGGAGCTGACGCCATCGTGGCAAACGGCGGCAATAAGGCCACTAAACATCTCACCATCCCGGGCCAGGAATCATCCCGCGCCCCCATGGCCCCCCTGGCATTCGCCCTTAAATCAAAGCTCAACATTCCGGTGATTGCCATCGGTAAAATCGGGGATCCAGGAGAAGCGAATGATCTGCTTGCCGGAAAACAGGCTGATTATATCGCTATGGCAAGGGGCCTGGTTGCGGACCCAGACTGGCCAGTCAAGGCTAAAACCAGGAGAGCAGATGAGATCCGGCACTGCGTCTACTGCCTGGAGGATTGTGCAGACAAGGGAGTGAAAGGGATCGGCAGATGCTGTGCAATCAATCCGTTTGCAGGCCTTGAACATGAAATGAAATTAGTACCTGCAACACAAATCAAAAAAGTATTGGTGGTAGGGGGAGGCCCTGCCGGAATCCAGGCAGCACTTACCGCCCAGACCAGGGGCCATGACGTGACCCTGTGGGAAAAAGAACAAATACTCGGGGGCCAGGGCAGGCTGATCCACATGGCCCCTTTTAAAGATGAGATGAAAAAGGTATTGACCCATTTAATCCATACCCTTAAGAAAAGCCGTGTAAAAGTGAAGCTTTTCCACAGAGCAGATTTCGAAAAAATTACCAAATTTAATCCTGATACCCTAATCATAGCCACCGGGTCCTGCCCTGTTCTCCCGAAATTTGCCGGAATAAATCAGGACAATGCCATCCTGGCCAGGGATATTTACGAGGGGGCCAAAATTCCGGACAAAAATATCCTTATCATCGGCGGCGGGGATGTGGGCTGTGAAACAGCAGAATGGTTGACGGACCTGGGTAAACAGGCGACTATTGTCGAACTTTTACCAAAAATTTTGAACAACATGAAAAACATTCCAAAGAAACGACTTATGGCAAGGCTGACTGAAAAAGGGGTGAAAATTTTAACCGGGACCCGGTTGATCCAGGTGGACAAAGACTGTATACGATTCCTGGATAAAGACGACAAAGAATTTGAAATACAGGCAGATCGTGTGGTGATCGCCATGGCGGGCAAGCCGGAAAACAGCCTTGTGAATGACCTGGAAAACGTGGTTGACAATCTTATTGTCGTGGGCGATGCAGCAGAGCTGGGAAATCTGGGCAGCGCCCTGCGCAGCGGGACAAAGGCTGCCTTAAGCATATGACGATGGCTTCACCAGTCATAGGGTTAAAAAAAAAGGCAAAAAAGCATTTACTTATCCCTATCCCTTCCATTCATGGTCGTCCACTTCAAAAATCTTCTCAAAATGTTTATAGGTAAGTTCCTTCATGGCACCAATCATCCTAGGATCTTTCTTGTGGAGTCTTGCAAAATTCAACACATTGTCCATCAATTCATTCTTATGACAGCTCCTGGTAATAATGTTGTGTTTCTCACATTCATCTGCCGTCATTCTTGTTCCCAGATACTGCATTTCAAGAAATTTATACTGTGGTACCGCCTTTTGCATAATGGCAATCATACTTGGAAACAACGGAATGCCAAGATCAACCTCCGGAATACACAAATATCCCCGGTCTTTTCTCATAAAACGAAAATCCATGGCAGCTGCCATCATTGCCCCGCCGGCAAAGGCATGGCCGTTGATGGCGGCAATGGTTACCATGGGAAAATATAAGATCCTTTTTAAAAAACCAGTCAGTTCAAACGGAAACCTTTTAAACTCTTTTGGGTCACTTTTTGACAATGGGAGAAACCAGTCCAGATCAATCCCATTACACCAGATTTTTTCATGGGCAGATCTGACAACCAATATCTTTGCCTCGTTATTTTTTTCAATTTCATCAAGCACTTTATGAATGGCTTCAAAAAAATCAAAATTAAACCTGTTTTCACCATTTTTCATGGTCAGGATGGCTATATGTTCATCCAGTTCATAATCGATATCCACCATTTTTTAACTCCTTCTTTCTTGTTTCCCGGTCTGCGGAATTACTGGCAACCACAAGTGCGGTCTCTGTCATGCCGTCCCCGGACAGTCCGCTGCAACACTTAAATTGAAAATTAGTATAATTGAGTCCAAGTTTCAATAAAGGCCAAATTAAACTCGTAATACCAAAGAAAATCAAATGTGCTCCTGTTGTATCAATTATTTTCCCTTATTGTTTTATTGATACAATTTAAAGTAACTCCAAAACCGGAGCTCGCAATAAAAGCGTTTGTTATTTAAACACCCTGAATAATACAAAAGATGGAATCAGCATTTTACTTTTTATTTTACGATACCCCGCTTTCTTAAGCTGATCATGTATTTGCTTTGGGCTGGGTAAAGGGCCGTAACCATCTGTCATCGACGTCCATAAATTCATCAGACTCAGTGATGGATCCTTCCCCTTGCACATACTTGTTAATATTAATTCACCACCGGGCTTTAAATATTTCCCAAGATCTTTTAATAGATCAATCCTTTCATCAACCGGAAAATAATAAATAAGATTATAAAATGTAACCAGATCAAAATCAGATTTGCATTCATACTCACGAATATCAGTATTTTCAATCACGACACGATCTTCAAAATTCCAGGTTTTAATATTTTTGCTAGCTAATTTTGCAACGCTCTGCTGAACTTCCAATCCAACGGCAGTTAATAAGGGATTCAGTTCACAGGCACGTTTGATATAAATCCCAGAGCCACAACCGATCTCCAATAGTCGATAGACTTTATTTTTTGGTATAAGATTATCAACTACATCAAGCAAAACAGGCTCAAGCGTTCGGGAAGATCTGGCAACCAATTCTCCATAAGCTTCACTATTTTCAAATTGCATATTTTTTTTAAGCATTGAAGGTGTATTAATAATAAACTTATAAAAAACCTCCGTCCGCACCTGCAAAAAAGCCCGCCAGGTATCATTGGCTGGCCTTATAAGTTCTTTAGAAAGTTTTCCTTTAATAGAATAACCTCTGGTGGTTTTTTTAAGTTCACCAAGACTGACACCTAGATCAAGCCATGCCCTGAGTCCTTCCGGATTAAAATCCGATTTGAGAAACCTTTGAATTTGCTCAAAGGTAACAGGCCCGGATTGCATAATATCATACACTCCTTCAGAAATTGCCGTTAAGACAAAACCAGTACGACAGGTCTCTTTCGTTAATTTGCCAATACGGAGCATCAACATTACAGGAGTGTTTGAAAAGAATTTAATTAATGATTTTATTGCCATATAAATTCCTTAAATAAGAAAAGTTACCTTGAAGTTCGTAAATAATAAACAAAATAAGCTTACTTTTCAGCAGACGCGGCTTTTTGCATCGGCTGCATTAACCTTGCAGGGCTCAAGCTAAGCCATGGATTAAATTCATGTTTATTTCGGCCTTATAATTTTATCAATCATTTTAGAACCGAAGATCAGGAAGAGCGAAAAAATAATTGTAAGAGTTACAGTCAATAAATCTTTTGAAAAAATAAGTCCCTTTGGCATGGTCCCAATTGGGTCCATGCCGGCGTTTACTTCCTTTAATTGAAAATATAACATGGATAAAAATCCCCCGATGTTAGTCGAAAAAATAAAAATTCCAATAAGTATTGTCCCTGCTTGAACATTTAATACCCGTTTAGAAACAGCTTGATCCTCTTTTACACCCAAGATAGATGCAACCTTATCTGTTTTCAAAAGTAAAAGGATCGACAACGTTAATAAGATCACCAATGACCCGGTGGAGCTTACCATTGTTAGAATTGAAAACGGCCTGGATGGGGATGAAGCAAATACGATTAACCCAGCAACAAAAGCAAATAGATTTAGAAGACAAAGATAAAACAAATATATCCCGAGTATTTTAGCGCCAATCAAAAAATATGATTTCATTGATAATTCTCTCCATTATAAGTTTCTGTATACCGTTTCTTTTTGATTACAAATATCTTGGTAGACAAGCCAGTTCCAGCTGTCCATATTTAGTATTTCTGACTTACTCTCAATCGCATCGAGGTAGCCTCGACAGGACAACTCGTAACACAAAGTCCACAACCAAGGCATCCTTCAGCATTGTATTCCATTTTTTCATCAGTAAAGACCCTGGCACCAAAAACACATCTGCCGATACATTCACCGCAGTGAATACAATCAGTAAAATTTGTAAAAGCTAAATATTCCGAACGGACAATTAAATCCTTTCGTTCATAGTGTTTCACTATCTGTAAATCATGGCAACAACATGAGCAGCAACTGCATAATGCAAAAAGTTCATGATCGGGCATATATAGACCAAGATGAACAAGCCCGCTTTCATTTGCCTTAATTAAAATATCGCCGATCTCTTTTAAATCAACGTGACGGGCCTTCCCTCCCGCTACCAACCTATCCCCCACTTCATTCAGTAAAAAGCATACTTCCAAGGGCTTGTCACACCTCTTATAATGAACCCTGCATTCACAGTTCTTAACAGCTACTGATTTTGCATTGTGAAGTATTTTCATCACCTGTTCTGTCGGGAGCACCCACTGCTCTGCGCTTAAAGATTTTAAGACAGGTATAACCTTTGAAGAGTGGGAAATTTGTCCTTTGTTCAGCCATTTATCATATTTCAAAAGATATCCTTCGAGATAGGAATCTATATATTTTTCCTTTTTCATCTGATTTTTTCCCAGTATTTTATGATCTGCGCAACCATTCAGATTTTTTCAAATTGGTCCTGTAATTACTCTTGTATTAATATAATTTTGTTTCATTTTATTAGTAATATTAATCTATCATGTTGATTCTGCATTATAATATTGCTATTACTTCTCCATTGAAATTGACATCCAGGAGACATCATGACTTACAAAAAAATTGAACAATCTTTTTCCTTTGCTGATATCGCTGCTAATAAAAATGCTGACAAAAACCGTTCTTTGTTATTCCTGCGCAAAGTAGACAACACCATTGATTGGGAACCCGTTGAAAATCTTCTCATAAAATTTTATCAGACCGGCAAAGCGAAAGAAGGTGAAAGGGCCTATCCCCCTACGCTTTTGTTTAAATGCTTTCTTTTACAAAAATGGTTTCAAATTAAATCCGACCCGGAGCTTGAAAGCCAGATCAATGATCGGATCTCCTTTAAGGCTTTTCTTAAACTGCCCATGGACTATCCGTCTCCTGATCATTCTACTTTCTCTCGCTTTAGAAAACGCCTGTCCAAAGAAGCCATGATCAAAATTAACAGTGAACTTCTCAAACAATTCCATCAGCATGGGCTGGCCATTAATGAAGGCGTTGCCATCGATGCAAGACTGGTTAAATCCGCCAACAGACCTTTGTCCAAAAAAAAAATCAAACAACTCAAACTGCATATGGACTTTCCCGGGGGCCAGTTGGATAAAAATTAAAAATAAAGCCCCGGGTTCCCGCAAATGATGAAAAACAGAGAACATCGGCTGCATTAGCCCTGTTACACACTATATTATGCCCTTAACTTTAAGGGCTTCCATTGTTATTTCTTTCCTGTAAACAGCATCTGTTTTTTTGCCAATATCCGAATTCATGGCAAAAAACCATACTTTTTGATCGGTTTCAACATATCCAACATACCAGCCGTATTGATTTTTTACATGCATCGCCCATCCGGTTTTTCCACGGATGATATACCGAGGTTTTTTTTCAACAATCATAATATTTTTTAATAACTGGAGATGGCTTTTTTTATAGGGCAAATCCTCTTTATAAAATTTTTTCAAAAACTCAATTTGCCCACGGGCGGATATTGCTAATTCACCCTCCAACCAAAAGGTAGTTACTCCGGGGCCAGTTTTTTTGTTTCCATAATTCAACCTGTCAAGGTGGGATAGATAATTAATATTCCCAATACGTTTGGCCAATTCCTGATAGAACCAAACACATGATATGGGAAATGCGGTCTCAAGAGATTGATCCTGGTTCCACGGACTCCATCCTCTATCTTTTCCATCCCACTTGATTATTTGCTTTTCATTTACAATAATTTTCTCATCAAGGGCTATAAGCGTGTTTGGTATTTTAAATGTCGAAGCTGGCAAAAACCTTTTTGTTGCACGTGCTCTATTGTAGAAATATTCGGTTTCACCCCCCAAGGATGAAATAATTATGGTTCCTTTTATATTACGTTCCCTGAATAATTGTCCCAACCCGGAATCTTCAGCATTTGCCACGCTAACAGCAAGAAACGATGAAAGTAGGATCAGAATAATTTTAAATTTAGCTTCCATCACGTTTTTTTACTCCTTTTTTGTGTATAATACCTGTATACAAAGATGCCAAGCTGATATTGTTGGTAAGACTATTTTAAGCAAGATTATTAAATTTTTTGATATGTTTCATTTATTCGCCTTTTACCGCTGTTCTATGGTTTTACCCCGACCATGATCCCCGCATCATTGGGGGAATCAACAGCAATTCTTTGTATATTCGAAATGCCACATTTTTCAAGCATTTTTCCTAGCTGCGCCTCTGAATAAGATTGCCCTCTATCTGTAACAGCCAGCATGTTTAAAGCAAACAATGCCGGAAACAAAGGACCGTCCATTGTGTTATCGAGTATGAACTCTTGTATAAAAATTTTCCCGCCCGGTTTAAGTGCTTCAACGGCTTTGGCAACAATCGATTCCGCCTCTTTTGGCCCTTCTCCATGCAGAATTTGAGAAAGCCATACCGCATCATATTCCTGTTCAAGATCAGTATCTTCATCATAACTTCCCCCTTTAAATCGAATTCTTCCTGAAAGATCAAAGGAGGCAATGGTTTTTTCAGCAAATTTTTGGGTAGTGGGAAGATCAAAGACAGTTGCCTTTAATCCAGGATTATCCAGGCAGAAATGAATAGCGTATGTTCCCGGCCCACCGCCCAAATCAAGCAGGTGTGTGCAATCACTCAAATCAAGAATTTTAGAATACATCGGGGCTGTTGCACTGGCTACATTATACATTCCCATCAAAAAGCTTTCCCGTTCATTTTCATCATCTGTATCGGAAACACTTGAGCGATTTGGCTTTCCGCTTAATACAGAGGCAGACATCTTTGTCCAGGAAGCCATCAGGTGATGATGATGCATTATAATGAATCCAGTATAATCCGGTGAATCTTTAGAAAGAAATTGTTTTGAAAACCTAGTATTGGAAAATCCGCCATCAATTTTATCCAGTAACTCCATTGCCGACAAGGCATTTAGCAATGCTGATACTCCGCGCAGGTCCCCATTGATCTCTTTTGCGACATCTTCCAAAGATTTATTACCGGTTCCAATAATTGTAAAAATATCAAGATCAACACCGGTATGAAGTGTACAAGATTTCCAGTAACTGCCGGATATTTCAAAAAGACTCCCCTTATTCCAGTTCATGTGTACCTCCTTTTAATCTATAGTTTAAATGTGCATAATTAAACCAATTCAAAGAAAACTTTGAACATGCGGCTGTTAATAACAAAAATAAAGTTATTCTTTCGACTACTTTGAGTCCTTCCTCCCATAATAAATCCAAATACCTTCCTTAAGCTGTTCAACATAGTACGCACGCCGATAAAAGTTAATCAAGTTCAGTATTTGGAGACCAGAATTCCAGCCGATTGCCCTCGGGATCATAAATATGAATAACTTTTGCTCCCCAAGCATGATCTTTTATCGGTGCCAGATTAAGCCCGGCTTCCTTTAAATATAAATGTGCCATTTTAATATCACCTACTTCTAATGTGATGGTAATGCCTTTACCAGCACTGCTGTCAATGGAAGTCCTGGCTTCATCTGCAATACTCAGACAAGCAGTCTCATTTAACCTGAACTCTACAAACCAGTCACAAGAAGTTGTTACCGGCAGTCCTATCTGTGTTTTGTAAAAAGCAACAGTCTCTTCCCATTTCCTGCAGTACAAGATCGTGTTGGTAGTTTTTATATTCATCATCTGTTCTAATTTTGAGTTCATTTAATACCTGTCCTTAAATATTTACGGCTTTTCCGTTAATATATTCGTTGTCTCCCTGCATTTTGGAAATCGTGAACAACCCCAAAAAAATTTTCCGGTATTGACACCTTTTTTAACCGTTTTCAAAATCATCCCATTACCGCATTTAGGGCATGCTTTTTCATTTTGTTTTTTTGCAATTATCGTCTTAACGTGTCTCACGTGCTCCCGATGGGTTTTATAAGTTTTTTCAAATCTTCCCATTTCAATTTTTTGGATTACTTCTTTCACTTCTTCTTTCAGCAAAAGGACATCCTTTTTTGATTTAATATAATCAAGATATCCTCTCGGATAATTAACATTCGAAGGCATTTGCGTTTTAAAAGTCGCATCCCCTACAAAAACAATAACAGAAAAAAATTTGTCTTGTCCGATATTCAATACTCGTTCAAGGGTTTTGATGTGTTTATAATTTTGATGTAATGGATTTTGGAATTTAATTTTATGTTTAAATATAGACTGGGTCCACATTTTTTGTTTTTCACTACCAAATATCCATCCTTTCATATTTTTGGTTTCAACAACAAAAATACCGTATTCAGAAACAATAATGTGATCAATTTGCGTAGTGCCGTCTTCGGTTGGCAATGTTACATTTTTTATCAAATGGTATCTATTTTTATCAAGAAAAAGCGCTGTTGTAATATTGATTATCACTTCTCCAATAAAACCTTTAAAAAAGGGGGTCCTGAAAAATAAAATCAAAACTATAACTGGGATAAAATACCAGTATTCAAGTATTATTGAGATGAAAAATCCAGGTGTCAAATTCATTGCGCCCCCGTTCAATTCAGGTTGTACGACTTCATTTATTATCTTCCTATGTTATAATAGTTAGACTTATTCCTTGCGTATCCTTTATTTCAGCCCCTTCGAAGAGAAGATTATAACTATTTCATAAAAATTTATCCCTTCCGGTAATTCATTGAATGGAATTTGAGATTACAACCTCAATTTTCCTCTGTTATGATTTTTTAAAAACTGTCGAAGGCCGTCATTAGCGGCTATCAATAAAAATGTTTTTTCGATCAACTCATCGGTAAAATCACTATTTAACTCCATTTCACCATACTCGCTTATCATTAACTGTTCTGGCTCGCTTTTTCTCCTTGTAGAAAACAGTTTATCACCTGTCTCAACGCTGACAAGTGATAAACTAACTACAATTGTGACCTCTTTAGTTTTTACTTCTGTGCCATACCCTTTAAAATGAGAGTTTTTAATCCTAATATCGTCAATGCTGGTTTGTAATAAGGTGTTTGCACCTAACAATTTACCAAGCTTTATTTTACTTTGTTTGTTAATAAGAGCCGTTTGATGAAGCTGCAATTCTTGAATAACTTGATCAAGATGTTGCCGGTCAATAGTTTTAATACCTGCATTAATTACTACCTCTTCAACTAAAGTTATAACCTTCCTATAAGGGCCATCAAGCTCATACTGCTGTTGTAAAGAGGCTGGGATATAAACAGGTAATACCACTATGGTAAGTTCTCTATATTTAGGAGTCGTAGTAATAGGTTTTGATTGTGAGACATTTTTGACCTCTGGGATACTGATCTTTCTTTGAAAAAATAGACACATTTTCACTCGTATGTGTAATAAACAAAAAACACATAAAGGAGCATGAAAATGGGAAAGCAAATACTGAAACGGTACAACAAGGATTTCAAATTAAGAGCAGTCAAATTATG
>JAAELK010000343.1 GCA_024226935.1 Desulfobacteraceae bacterium | reverse complement strand
TTCCACTATTAACATCCTCCTGACCTCCATGATTTTTGTCATGAAGGGATTATATCAGGGGGGGCAATTTTCGACGCTGTTTTTCTTAAAAAGGGGTCATTATTGCACGCTGTTTAACAACTGATTCCTACAAGACAGTTCTTGTTCTGAGTGGTAGTGTTATTGAGACATTAATTATGAATAAAGTTTTAGATTCAGGTATTACAACACACCTACCAAGTTCTCACGCGAAGAAAAGAAAAAAAGTAATAACCATGAATCTTTCAGAACTTCTTTTTACTGCTGATGCAAATAAAATTATTGAAATCCAACTATATCATTTTTCTCAAGCTTTAAAACAATACAGAAATTATATTCACCCAGCAGTGGAAATCAGAAAAGGTAAAAGTAAAGAAATAACGCAAAATGACGCAAAACTTGCTTGGGAGTTAACCAAAAAAATAATATTTGAAATATAGTTTTTTGGGTTCCATTAAATATTTAGGGCAAATTTCCCATGAAATATTGCGTAATCAATTGAAAAAATACAAAATTCATGTGTTTGAACCTTCCAGAAAAAGGAGAACAAATGCATTAAATTTTCTGGAAAATTCAAAATGATATTTATCTTGTTATACCAAAGAATTATTGAGATTTCCGTGGGGGATTCACCCTATTTGTTTAACACAACCCAATTATTTGCGGTAATGGAAAATTTAGGAGAAAAGAATGACTGAAATTGATCTAAATTGGATTTCGGCAATTTCTACAGCATGCGCTATGGTTGCTTCAGTTGCTGCTTCAATAACGGCTATTTTAACATATAAATTTCACCGTTCGCTCGAAAAAAAAAAGCTATCTCTACTCAAAGAGGAAGTGTTGCTAAAGAATATACAATCTCTAATTGTAATTTTCGCCAATATTCGTGCAAAAGCCAAAGAAGACTACTCGGTCGAAAGGAGAGAGGAGCTTAAGTCATTGTCCCAAGAAATTAACTACACGGTTATAATCATAGCATCTTTAAGTTCTGATATTGGTACGCAAATTGAGTTATGGAGAGTCTCCAAAGATAGCAACGGCAACAATATTCCTTATGTTGTAAATTATATCTTTGGCAACCTTGGAACTATTGGTAATAATTATGATGATTTTTTATGCAAAAAATCTATTGAATTGAGGGAGATTCAAAATTACCTATTTAAGAAAATAAACGCATAATGAAAACATTGCAACGGATAAATCTCTGTAATCGGTGTGTGATGTTAGAAAATCCAGATATTTTTAAACATCCAGTATTTCTTTTTTGGGGTTAATTGTCCAAAACCGCAAAATTTCTGAAAAATGCTGAAGAGCGTTGTTCCCCACAGGTCCTCAACGGAAATCCGATGCAAAATTGAAATTATATTTTGAACCTTTGTATTTTGGTCATTCAATTTGATTCTTCCATTTTAACAAGAAAATAACCAGCTTGCCTGGTTCATTTTTTTCGTTTAAAAGTTACCTGTTTTTGTAAGATAATCATAATCAAGTACAAGCAAAATTGTCTATAATTTCAGCCAAGTCGAATTAATGCGAGGGGCAGGTATTTATTAAGCTATCTCCTTAATTGACAGCCTTCTTGCTCGGTCCGACCCGCTTCGTACTTCGTACCGCTTCGCCTAAGTTGCTTGTTAAGTCTTTTTATTAACCGATCCCCTGTCAGTCATAGATTGAGTGGCTGACAGGGACCGGCTTAGGCTTGTTTTTTAATACATTTTTTTTGTTCAAGCAGATAATACAGATATGCTGAAACAACAATCGGCACCAGGGTCCAGAAAAGAGAGAGTATCGGATGGCTGGTCATGGCACAAAAACCCATGGCATATTCAAGTATCTGGCAGATATCATATACGATAAAAAGAAAAAGCAATTCCCAGTATATGCTGCAGGTTGTGGGGCTGCATTTTTCAACCCAGATATAAAAGCCGGCAAGGCCCGCTCCAATTACCACAATCCCGAGTATCATCCAGAAACAAGCCGGACACAGGATTGCATAGACCATTAATCCGCCCAGGATTATTATGGCCTGCCAGATAAAGACGATCACTTTGCATAAGGTTGGTTCGCATATGACAAGCCATATTATGAAGGAAACAATAGCAATGGTAGCACCGGCTCCCATCAAAGCGCCGGAACTAATATACTGGACGAGGCCGGTACCGGCTGAAAATGATGGACACAAAAATAAGACCAGACCAACAGAAAAGAGCCCGAATCCCAGAAGTGCCAAAAATCGCAGAATTGTGCACAGATTGAAATCCGAATCTGTTGGATCATCCTGGGGAGGAGGGAGCTGGGGCAGCGGTTTGGGGCACCTTGGAACTTGAACAGGCGGATCAAACTCAAAGACTTTGGAATCGCAGCCGTCCGGCCTGAGAATGGTCACGGTTACAAGGAAACTTCTGGTTGCGTCATAATGATGCATGACCTGTAAACCGGATTCAATGTCATCTGCTTCATAGGAAGCTTGGGATCCGTCTCCGAAATTCCAGATTAATGCTTCCACCAGTTCAATATTTTCAATGGTGGCTTCAAAGGCGACCTCTCCAGCAGCACAGCCATCCATAATTTGAACGTTTGTTATTTCAGGGCATGTGTTCTGGCACCTCGGCACCTGAAGCGGAGGATCTGAATGGAAACCCTGTGGATCGCAATCAATCGAACTTTCAATAATCACGGTAACCTGAAAATTTCCAGACGAGGAATACATATGCGATACTTCTAATCCATTATGTATATTATCGGATAAATAGGACGCAGATGTTTCATCACCAAAATACCAATTAATCCGATCCACATTTTCCAGATTCCCAATTTTAGCTTTAAAGTCTACCTCGCCTGGCGCACAGCCACTTCCCACTATTTTTACACTTTTAATACTCGGGCAGTTTTGTTCACACAAGGGAACGGTAATTGTCATTGCATCAGTAAGATTTTCCCTACAGCCAAGGGGCGGTCTTAATATAGTAACAATGGCCACCCGGGCCTCCTCCTCATCAAAGACATGTTCAACTACTATGCCTTCGTTGTTTTGGATTTGATCATCGAGAAATTGCTGATCATCTCTATTGTGATTGCCAAAAGACCAGGTTATTGCAAATAAAGAATCCTTGTTTTCAATGATAGCCTTGAATTTTACTCTACCAGGAGCACAGCCATCCAGTATTTCCAAACCCAGCAGATCCCCGTTACATTCTTCCGGCACAACCTGGTAGTCAACATTTATTTTTAACATGGGCTGTTTGGATTCATTGCTTTGGATTTCCTGGATGGGAATGTCTGGATTGAAGTCGGCATTGCAGCCGTCAAATTGTATTAATGGCAGATTTTCTAAATCGCTGCCTACTGACTTTACAACCACAGACCAGATACCCACTGCCCGGGTGGGAACGATCTGATCTGTATGCCAGTCATTATCATCGCTGCCCGGAGCCGGGCTCAGATAAAAAGGCAGGGAAGATACTGATGGGGAGTAGACATCAAATTCATAAGGAGGAGAAAGCGGCGACCAGATCCCTAATTCTTCTGTCATGATATTTATGGTATTTGCCTCAGGAATCATATCTGTGCCGTGACTATGGCTGGCGGTTCCGCTTATGGGTAAGGATTTAAGATAATTTTCCATATTATTATTGGCAGTTGGCTCTTTAATGACAACCCCCCAATAAACATGGTCGTATTTACGTTTTGTATCTTCGTATATTCCAACACCGGGCAGGTGCCGGAAAAAATCAGGTATTTCTCCTTCATACAGTTCTAAAAACAGATCAAGTGATGGCATGAATTGTCCTCCATAAATTTGGGTTTATAGTGCCGGTCACATGACTTGATACTTTCATCAAAATCATGTAATATAATCACGCTTGAAGTTTATCTAAGAAAAAGGAGGTGTAGCCAAGACAAATCACTTGCACCGAAAGAGGAAAAAAGTAATTCGATCAATTG
>JAAELK010000342.1 GCA_024226935.1 Desulfobacteraceae bacterium | reverse complement strand
CATGTTTCACCAGATAGCAGCATCCGTAGCGACGGTGAAAAACTGCTGACAGGCAAGAGATAATAGGTATATTATTCAATTAGTTACATGGTTGGCGTACTGACAGATTGCGCTTTTTAGTGCGAAGGTTGGGGTTACCCCTACCTGTAAAAAATTATTGGTCAAACTAAATGACCCGTCAATAAAGTTTAAGAAAGCTGTCCAAGTCTCACTTATTCCAATTGCTCATACACCGAACGATCTTATTAAGGGAGCATTTCTTCTTGAACACGGAAATTTTAAAGAGCCTATCTCATCACAACAGCCATCAAAAGAATCTTTAAACACCATTGCCATAAATACGCATCAATTGATAACCCAAACAAGAGTGCCTGTCAAAACACCAATGCTTGTGCATAACGGTGAAATCATAAATAGTTTCAAATCCTTTATCATCCCATTAAACCAGGACAGTTTGATACCTGTCCGCTAAAAAACAAGGAGGTCTCTTTATGAGAGCCAGACAACAATCCAACAACGGCAAGCGAAAAGCAGAATACAAAAGTATTGCGGTTAAAGTTGACAAGTTTTTTACGGTCAAAGATGAACATGATAATACACAAACCGGTGTTTCTGGCACCAATCTTCTGAATGGCAAAACTGAACATTTCTTTATGACCGTTCCCAAAAACGAAGAGAAGGCTGCAGATTATAAAAATAGACCTTCTCTAGAAAAATGGGCTGGAGTCTTTAAAGAATTCGGCATTACAAAAGAAGTTCTACCAGGTGCTGTCTTACATTTTAAAAACTGTATTCCTTTTGATAAAAAAGAGGATCCCATGGGAAAACACTATAAGGCCATCTGGGTTGATCGCCTGGGTGACAATCCCCAAGATGTCCAGGATTGCCTGGTTCGTGGATGTATGGTGGTTGAGGGTTTTTACGACTGGAACGATAAAATAGGTGAGAACGGTATACCGGAGACCAAAGAAGACGGTTCCCCGATAAAATACAGCACTCTTACTGGTGGACGGGCATTCTCCTTTGAAACTCGCCCAGATCACTTCATTAAGGGCACCATAGGCCCTGAATTGGAAAGACAACTCCAGCAAGCCCTTGCATCCAAGAACAACCCCCAGTTATTGATCCGGTATATGAACGAAGACGGCCAGGTCTGTTGTGACACATTTGGTTCCAAAAGCTGGGTAAAAGATGATGAAAATAATTTTGTAAAACGTTCCCCGGAAGAGGCGACAGCACTTTGGTCTAAAGAACTCAAGGCGGTCATGATCACATTACCTGATGCAAAATCCGTTGATATTATCCCAGCTGAAGCATTTTCTTTGAGCAAAGAAGCCATTTCCAAAGGGACCCGTGCCCGGGCATTTAAAGCCGTTGACTTTGCCTGCACCCATTATGGTGAAGACAAAACAAAATTGAAGAATATGCAATTATGCTTCGGCAAATGCAGTTCTGACGCAGACTACAGCCATATCCTGAACAAACTTGATTGCGTGGAAAAAGGAGATAAAGCCAATCCTGCAAAAGATCCTACTCTCTTGGGGAATCTGGAGTATTCTCCTAATTACGGTGCCAACGTTGTCATAGCAGATACTATGCTGCACTCAGAAACTGACCCAGCTAATGCTGAAACTGACAGTGAGAACTTTAACCAAGAGCAGCCCTTTGAAGATGAAGGCATGAGTCCCAGTTATAGTGCCGGTCACATGACTTGATACTTTCATCAAAATCATGTAATATAATCACGCTTGAAGTTTATCTAAGAAAAAGGAGGTGTAGCCAAGACAAATCACTTGCACCGAAAGAGGAAAAAAGTAATTCGATCAATTG
>JAAELK010000341.1 GCA_024226935.1 Desulfobacteraceae bacterium | reverse complement strand
TATAGCATTAGTAGATAGAAGCGTGAAAGAAAAAAACCTGATGATGCCTACTGGCAAACAGATTCCAGCAACCAGTTACTGAGGTACTATTATTTATTTGAATAGAGAGCGCCTAAAGCTTGTAGTGGGTAATTAGTTTTTGCACACGTTCAATAACCACCAAATGATAATCATTATCCTTTTTTAAAAGCCTCTTCCAAATTTGATCACTATCATCAAGTGACCTTCGAATTCAAAACCCACAATTTTCGTTTCAGTCCGTTAACAAAAAACTGTATAGGTTTTTGAAAAAATTCACTCAAAATCTGAAAAACTATTTTAGGATTTTTTCGTTTTAAACCAAATTTCTAATTTTCCCCTCTTAATTTATAGGGTTTCATAGTGTTTCCCGGCCTTATTTTTTTTGTAGTTGGGTGATATCAATGGGTTATGAAAAAAGGTTGCCCACCGGATGTCCCAACATAATCATTTTTTTGGAAGGTTGCCCACAGAATGTCCCAACATATTCTGCTTTTTTCAAAAGTTGCCCACCCAATGTCCCAACATAGCCCCTTTTTTGTTTAGCTCTGCAAGATATAGTTTATTTATATTGAAAATTTAAAAAAGTTGCCCACAGAATGTCCCAACATATTCCGCTTTTTTCAAAAGTTGCCCACCCAATGTCCCAACATAATTTTTTGCCACAAAAAAAGGTGAGAATTTTGGCCTCAAAATTCTCACCTTTTGATTCGATTTTGCTTTCCAATCTGTTAGCAAAAAACTATATTTTTATCTTTGTGGCGCTGCAGGAATTTGCCTTGCATCCTTATTCAAATAAATATGGAGCCAAGTGTTTTCTTTTTCACCAATCCATTCCCAATAAAGGATGAATTTAGCCTCTGAGTCTACACTCTTTAGGAATGCCTCGATTTGATCCTTAGCTCTTTTCCATTCGGGATATTCTTTTCCTTTTGCTTTTCGAATATGCAATTTTAGATCCGCTAAAACCATCAGCTCCGGCAAGCTTATTTTTTTAGGCGTGTCAGACTTGTACCATTGCGCAATGTCATAAAAGTATAGGTACAAATTCTTTTCACCAACATCAGAAAATTTATTCACTGACCAATAATCGACTGTTGTAATATGGTTTGCTATAATGGCATCCATTAGGTTACGGTGGTAACTTATTAAATTAAGTTTCGGTGTTCTTGGCTTAATGCCACCCAATATTTCTTGAGCTTGTTCGATTAACACTTTGTCAGCAACTGGGTGCTTGCTTTCAATTATTTTTTTTACCCGAGCCCTTAAATCCTTTGCTCCAATTGTTTGGATGGTATCGATCATATGGAAGGCGCCTTTATAAGCAAAGCCTCCAAAAGGTGTTTTAAATTTGACATCTGTTAGGCGTAATTTTTCTAAACATTTAGACACATGTGATGCTCGTTTTTCACCAAGTCCAGCGTCTCTTGCAATGTCAGTACGAGAATAAGGTATCCACCCAAATTCTTTTACAAACTCAAGATGTCTAATGCCATTATTCATAACAGCAAACCAAACCACTCTATCTGGGTCACCTAACTCACCACCGTAATAAGTAACGTTGAGCTCTATGCCTTGGAAATTGATGTACTCTGTAAGCTCTTTTACATACGTTTCACCATCTATTGTTTTTTTTATTAAAGACCGTGGTCGTCTTTTAATCAAAGGAATTTTAAAAAAGTGAAATGGCTCTTTATACGCCCGATTGTAGGGATGATGAATACTCTTAATATTATCCTCTTTAACAGATGCAAGCCTTAAAAGGTACTTCTTCCTTTCACTAAGTAAGTTTTGTGTGATCTCAGCACGCAAGCGGGGATTTTTTTCATTACGGATATCGATTAATTCTTGATCTATCTCTTTAATTTTGTTTTTAAGATATTCTTGAGTGTTAATGACGTTTGAAAAAGCAGGCCTCATGGTGTTGTAGTTGCGTTTTAACATTTTTTTCCTTTCAGGCTTGAAGAGCACAGAAACGAGTGCTATGGTATGCATATACGTGTGCATAACATAACACCTTAGAAGCGGTAGAGAATTCATCTCCTAAAATGTCAACTCTATCGCTTCTATCGTTTCCAGCCCAGGTTAGTATTTTAGTTTCAGGTCAAGTCAAATTTCATTCCTTAATTCTTTTCTAATATTCGTTTAATGGTTATCTCATAGCCATAATCCATGTTACTCTACTTTCAAAGCTTTGCCAATAGGCATTGTCCTTCATATGTGGTAGGGTTGTAGTGTTTTGAAACTAAAAAAAAATGAAAGGTGATGCCATGATGCAAAAAATTGTAAATTTGATAGCAAAAAAGGGGTTGAAGGCCATCTTGCCTCACAAGTTACCAAAACAGGAATTCAAATACCTGAAAAAAATAGCTGGTGAGTGCATGCTGGATGCGCAAGGTAAAAAAAAGATGGAAGAGACTGAAGAAAATAGAAAGGCTTTCGACTGTTTGTGTTTTTGCGTGACATCCATACTTAGCTACCAGCGTGGTAAGGGTAAAGATAATGCAAAGAGCGAAGATGAAATGATGGATTGTGTACTAATGTATAGCCTTGCACTTATTTTTGAAAAATTAAACAAAGCGGCACTTTTAAAAAGTGAGCGCCTTACGTTAGACAATATATTTGACAAAAATAGAGAGACTTACTTCCAGATAGAGGATACGCCACTTGCTAGATCCTTTTCAGCATTTGCAGACAATCCAGAATCGGCACCCAAATGGAGTCATTAGCCGTACCTCCGACTGCAATGCATCCCCGTAGGAAACCAGAGCCAAACCCAAAGATAGAAAAGGATCAATTCCCAAGAATGCCAGGTAATTTGAGGTCATCCAGTTGTATATCGCTTACTTCTACCCATCCGTAAAAAAAGCCGGGCACACCATTTCTATAATTGTAGTCGTCGTTGATATCGCCTTTTAGACGTAGCATCCTATCCTTGAAGGGCTCATCATCGATAGTGATATTATCCTCCTGGTAGGCCCATGAGCAGCACACGCCATGTATTTTTTCAGCTTTGATTATTTCATAGACTTCCTCATCGTTTTCAGCAGTAATGTAGGCCTGCAAGCTTTTATGCGAGCTTCTTGGGCCTACGTGGTTCACTTCAATTCTGTATAATTTTTTCATAATCTAACTCCGTGGTGGATATATTCTAACTACCATCTTCTATCATGTTGCCATTAAGGGGTATACCCATGGCCTTTTAAAACTCAAAAAAGGAGAAGGATTTAAGCCCTGTGCTCAGCCCCTCTCCTTTTTCGCCTGTTAACCTTACCCTTATGGGTATAGCATTAGTAGAAAGATCCGTGAAGAGGAAGACGGAATTTTCATTGGGTCCATTATCCATACCTTTGTATGAATGAGAGGGTTCATTTTCATCTCCAGTTGAATTTAGCTCCTCATAGTAAATCTGGTAAATGACCGGTACGAATCGGGTAAAAATATACATCCCATAGTAAATCTGGTAAATGACCGGTACGAATCAGGTAAAAATATACATCCTCATAGTGAATCTGGTAAATGACCGGTACGAATCTGTTAAAATTTTAAGCTCCATAGTAAAT
>JAAELK010000340.1 GCA_024226935.1 Desulfobacteraceae bacterium | reverse complement strand
TTTGTCAAATCTACTCATGGTTTTTTCCTTTAATCTGTTATGGGGATAACCGATTAAATTAATACCATGGGTAGATCCTTCAGGCATAGCCTTCTGACGATGACCACGCCCACAGGACGTGGTTTTTAATTTTTAATAAAAGAAAAATCAACAAAGCCTGGATATGGCGGTTGGGTGCTATTTGACCCAACACTTCCATAAATTGTGCCTTACTAAAAATCATGACAGCTGAAGCCATTTTTTGATATGGTCAAAAAAATTCTCCTTTACAAAATCATCCCTTCTGCAAAATCAAGTTTACAAATTCAATGATTTTATTGGTTCCCTTCACATCCCCCATGGCCATGATATGGATACCGTCGGCGTAATCTATGATCTCTTTGATAAAGTCACAGGCAATCTCAATACCGCTTGCTCCTTTTTTTTCCATTCTTGATATGATACTGTCCGGTACATCAATCCCCTCCACATTTTTATCCATGAATTTTGCCATCTTCACACTTTTTAGAGGCATGATTCCGATAATAACAGGGATATTCAAAGGTTTTGCTTTTTGCAAAAATTCAAGGGTTTTGGGTCCATCATAGACCACCTGGGTCTGGAAAAAATCCCCCCCTGCGGCTATTTTTTTTTCCATTCGTTTAATTTCACGATCCATGTCCCGGCTGGTTGGCATAGCGGTACAGGAAATGGTAAAATCAGTTTTTCCCCCAAACTCTTCACCGTTATAATCCAATCCCTTATTCAACTTTTTAATAAGGGCGATAAGTTCAAAGGTGTTATAATCGTACACGGCTTTGGAAGGGTATGGACCATGCTTTGGAGGATCTCCGGTGGTCACCAGAATATTGCGAATTCCCATGGCATGGGCACCTAAAAGATCGGCCTGGGTACCCAAAAGACTTCTGTCGCGACAAGTAAAGTGGGGAATAGCAGCCACCTTGAGATCTCTTTGGACCAGATTTGCCATGGCAAGGGAGTTGATCCTCAAATTTCCCATGGGACAATCATGGATATTGATACCGTCAAGGGGCAGATATTGGCTAGCTTTTTCCAGAGCTGCTTGTGTTAACACACCTTTTACAGGTCCCAACTCGGTTGTGATGATAAATTTTTTCCCAAATTTTTCTTTTAAGTTCAAATTATTAACCATTCCGTAATTGACGATTAGAAAAAACAACTTAAACATTTTTTTGGGGGATCAATTCCAACCAGGTCAGAACTGAACCCCCAAAAAAAACAAGCCGATTTTATTATTTTATCGGATCAGGAACTAATTCATCCCCGGCATAATAATCTTGGACTCTTTTTCTTTTTTTTGCTGTGCTTCCATACGCTTGAAACTCTCAATCACTTTCTTAGTTTCCAGTTCCATGGCTTTAGGGAACAAGTCCATGGCTTCTTCCATGGAAGAAGCTTCCAATTTGGCCTGCATGGGGATGGGACCCTGGGGGGTGCCAAGCTGGGTATTACCTATGAAAATAGTTTCCCGGCTGGTGTCATCGGATCCATCGACATTTACAGGAATCAATTGCCGGATATTGGCAATTTTCAGATCTGTAATTGATATTTCCCTATAAAGATTTGTTTTATCAACCTGAAAATCCAGGTTATTTGGTGCTCCGCTATTATCGCCCATGGGTTTTTCTCCATTATTTATGTTAAAAAAAATCCTGATCGTTTATCAGAATCGCTCCTCTTATTACCGCGTTCAAGACTTGAATTCAAGGAAAGATTGCTTTTTGCCCCATCCATTGCCTGAAAAGTCCATGGACCAGATCTTTTATAATCCCATCCTATCCATTGCATTGGGCTTATAGGGATTAAACACCTCCACCCTTCGTGATTCCGGGATCACCCGGACCACAGTATAACGATAATGGGAAAACCAGACACCAATTTTATTTCCATTTTCATCCAGAATATCGGAACCTACCAAAGGACCGCTATTGGGTTCAAAATCACTCAGATTAGCGATTTTTTTATAGACCGCCTGTTCAGATTCAATTTTAAACCAGAACCTGGTGCTAAATTCATAGGTGTCATCAATCCCGACAACGGCATAGGGAATAGTCGAGCGGCCGCAATAATAATAATTATAGGTCTTGGACAAAACTTTCGCCCTGTACTGATCCAAAAGTGCGGAGTTAAACTTAAGTTTTCCCGATGACCCCAAACAACCGATTAGAAAAAACAATAAAATTACTGGAAACAAAATAATCAAGGTTTGACTTTTTTTAAGCAAATATTTTTCCATAACATCTCCTTAAGCAAAACCAGCCAGATAACATCCTTGCATATACCAGTTCAAACCGATTTATTCACCTTCAAACTCGGTGATGGCAAAAACTTTAACTCCCGGAATTTGGGCACGGCCATTAAGGTCAGGCAGTTCCACAACAAAGGCACATTCAATTAAATCGGCCCCTAGTCTTTCAACTAATTTAACCGTGGCACCCACTGTCCCGCCGGTGGCAATAAGGTCATCCACAATAATGACTTTCTCATCTTTTGCAAGGGCATCTTCATGGATTTCAAGGGTATCTGATCCATATTCAAGATCATAGGTTTCCCAAACGGTTTTACAGGGTAACTTTCCCTTTTTCCGGACCGGCACAAACCCGATACCCATCTTATATGCCATAACCGCGCCAAATACAAAACCCCTGGCATCAATTCCCACAATCTTGTCAATGCCCATATCTTTATACCGATCGTATAATATGTCACAGGATGCTGCAAATGCCCCAGGGTCTTGCATCAATGTGGTCAGGTCTCTGAAAACAACTCCTTCGATGGGCCAGTCCGAAATGCTCCTGATACTCTCTTTTAAATCCATCTTTTCTTTAATCCTCCAGATTTAGGGGTTATTTATCTATATTGCCAATGGCATTAACAAGCAATTGCTTAACATTATCTGCATTCTGGTTGAACACAGTAAGGATTTCATCCCAGGTTACGGGTTCCTCATCCTCTTTCCAGCAGTCATAATCGGTTGACATGGCAACAACAGCATAGGGAATACTGGCCTCATTGGCCAACATGGCCTCGGGTGCCGTGGACATATTAATCACATCTGCTCCCCAGAAGCGAAACATCTTGGATTCGGCCACTGTAGAAAACCGCGGCCCCTCGATGGTTATCACACAGCCTCGTTCATGAACATCAAGATCCAAAGTTTTGGCCGATTCATACAGATTTTTTCTAAGGGTTTTATCAAAGGGATGGGCCATATCCGTGTGAACGGCCCCACCTTCAAAGGAACCATTAAAGGTGTTTTTACGAAACCGTGTAAAATCAATAAACTGATCCAAAATCACCAGATGTCCCCGGTCAATTTCCTGTTTCAGGCTACCGCAGGCTGTTGTTGCAAGAATATGTGTTACACCGGCACGCTTCAGAGCATCAATATTGGCCAGATTATTCACCTGGGTGGGGCTGAACTGATGTTTTCTACCATGCCGGGCAAGAATCAAGGTATCTACCCCATTTATTTTACCAGACAAAAGATCTGAAGATGGTGACCCATAGGGGGTTTGGATTTCAATCTCCTTGGGATTTTTTAAAATATCGGGATCATCCAACCCGGATCCGCCTATTATACCAACCAATGTCATCTTATTCTCCTTTATATATACAAATATATATACAAACTTTATTTTATAATTATAAAAAAACCAAGTGTATAGCGTGACACAATTAAATTAAGTTATCAAGCCAAGATCCGCAGCTTTCCCATAAAAAAAAGCTTACCCCGGTACCTATCATCCTCCCATCCCACAAGTTAGCCTGGTTTTCCGAGGTAAGCCCGGCATTAGTTTCCACAAAAAAAAAATCAACTCAAATTTTTTAAAAAAATATGATATACTAAGACACTTAATTTATAATAGAAAAACAAACTCAAACAGATGCAAGTCAAAATTTTATTTATCTTTATCAAGGAAAATCAAAATGAAAATTCTTGTTGTGGATGATGAAATTGTCAGTCGAAAAAAAATGATGCGAATCGTCAGTAATTTTGGCTCTTGTGAAGGAGTTCAAAATGGAAAAGCCGCATTAAGTGTGCTGCAAACATCCTTAGAAAACTGGAAACCCTATGACCTGATTACTCTGGATGTGTCCATGCCCGACATCGACGGCACAGAGATCCTGACTACCATCCGGGCACTGGAAGAAGAGCGGGGACTGGATGAAAATGAACGTGCAAAAATCCTCATGGTAACCTCCCACTCCGACACGGAAACCGTCAAAGCCTGCCTGGGAAAATGCAATGGCTATGTGATCAAACCATTTAACAAAGAAATGATGGTGGACAAAATGAAAAAAATAGGATTACTCCACTAACAATTGAAAATTTATCATCTACTCTGGATAAATAAATCAGAAAAAAGAGCTTAAACCTCATCTTTCATACTAATGTAACTTGACTTTTTTTTTACGAAATTTTATTTTCGTACATATGAAAACAAACAATTCAAATCCGGCGAAAGCACACCAACATCTACCCGATTTCAAACAGATGCAACTAAACCTTTTTACCCTGCATTTTTCCGGGCATATCAAGCACCTTGAGAAGCTTTATCAACGTCAATATCTTAAAAAATCGCTGCTTCATATTCGTATCACCCTCATTTTAGGCTGCTTTCTTTATGCCATTTTCGGAGTACTTGACGCGATTCTCATCCCCGCTGAAAAATATTTAATCTGGACAATTCGCTATGCATTCGTCTGTCCCAGCATTTTACTGGTATTAATTTTCTCCCGTTTTGAGATAGTGCGCCGGCATATCCAGCCGATTTTGGCCGGACTCATGGTAATCTCAGGTGGCGGTATTATCATGATGATCCTCATCGCCCCCCCTCCCATCAGTTATTCTTACTATGCCGGACTGATTTTAATTTTTATTTTTGGCTACACCTTTATTCGCATGCGTTTTCTCTGGGCTTCATTGGCTGCATGGCTGGTTGTCCTGCTTTATGAAATTGCAGCCATAGGGATCGCCCAGACACCATGGCAGGTAATAACCAACAACAATTTCTTTTTTATCAGCGCCAATATTATTGGCATGCTGGCATGCTATTCCATGGAACTATACGATCGTCGCGCATTTTTTTTAACCCAACTTTTGACCGAGGAAAAGGAAAAAGTACGCTGGGCCAACCAGAATCTGGAAGCACAGGTAGCTGGGAGAACCACCCAACTTGAACTTGAAATCAAGGTGCGTAAACACATAGAAAATTTATTACGAGAAAGTGAAAAAAAATATAGACAACTTTTTAATAATGCCCCGGCAGGAATATGCGAAATTGACTTTATAAAAAATAAATTTACCCATGTGAATAATATCATGTGTACCCATTCCGGTTACTCAAAAAAAGATTTCTTATCCATGAATCAATTTGATATCATTACCAATGAGAGCAAAAGCAGATTAAAGAAAAGACTTGAAATGATTTTTTCCGAAAAGCTAAGAACCGATACCATTGAAGTCGATATTATTAAAAAAGATGGCCAAAAAGTATGTGTCATTTTAACCAGCGATTTTATTTATGATCAAGGACAATTGAAAGGCGCAAGGGTTGTCGCCCACGATATTTCCCAACGCAAACTTGCGGAAATAGAAAAAATCAATGATCAACAAATCCTGGAGGAACAAAAAAAACTGGCATTGGTCGGACAGATAGCAGGAAAAATGGCCCACGATTTCAATAATATTCTCGGCATTATTATGGGGACAGCAGAATTATCGCTTATGGACTGCCGGGAAGCTGAAACAAAAAAATCCCTTGAAATAATATTTAACCAGACATTACGGGGAAAGAATCTAACAAAAAATCTGGTCGCCTTTGCCAAGGATCAAACCCCAAATCAAAAATTTTTTAAAATTAATGAAAAAATTGATCTGGTTCTGGACCTCTTAAAAAAAGACCTTGAAGGGATTGAATTGATAAAAAATCACAAGACAGAAGTACCTGACCTGCTTGCTGATCCCGGAATGATTGAGCATACACTTATAAGCCTTCTTCATAATTCAATCCACGCCACAAGCAAAACAGATCATCCCCGAATAATCATCAACTCCTTTTGCCGGAATAATGAAATTTGCGTTGAGATTGAAGATAATGGCTGTGGAATTGCCCCGGAACACCTTGAGTCTATTTATGAACCGGCATTCACTCTAAAAGGCACCAAAGATATTACTAACTCCTATAAAAACGGTATTAAGGGGACTGGGTATGGAATGTCCAACGTAAAAAAACACATTGAACAGCATAGAGGCCGTATTTTGCTTGATTCAAATTTTGGCTCGGGAACAAAATTCACCCTTTATCTGCCGGTTGTTAAAAAAGATCTGACAAAGGACGAAAAAATTGAGATACAAAACAAATTAACACATTTTGAAAAACAAATTCTGCTGGTTGAAGATGAAGCCACCATATCAGAAATACAATACCGGATATTGACACAGAATCCATGTAATCACATCGTTGATATTGCACATAATGGACAGATGGCAATGGATCTATTTGATAAGAAAAAATATGATTTTATAAGCTTGGATTATATTCTTCCAGGCAATATTAACGGAAAAGATGTGTATAATCATATTCGAAAAACAGACAAATTAATTCCCATACTCTTTATCTCTGGAAACATAGAATTTTTAGAATCCATAAAATATCTAAAACAAAAAGACACCCATATTGATCATTTATCAAAGCCCTGCCGAAATATGGAATACATAACCCATATTAACAGACTCCTTGAAACAACTTTAAAAAAAAGCCCCGGAGCGAATCTGAACTACTACACTCTTTAAAATTGGATAGGGTTTATCTATCCAATTCTGGTAGTGGATGATACAAAGATCAACTTCGATATCCTGGTGGATATTCTGGAAACGATGGATTATATCACCAAGCCCTTTAACCCGGAAATCGTCAAACTCAGGGTGAAAAATCATATAGAACCCGTATATTCTCAAGTCTTGAGTGCTCTTCGTAATTTGAATTGATTTATAACTCGTTTTACTCTATTCTTTGCATATAAATTTGTGGATGTTATGTGTATCTTGAAAATATAATGCAGATCAGAAAGGAATTGTAATGGTTGAGAAGTCTTCTTGTAGTATTGAACAACTCGAAGTTTTTCCGCGCCTACGTATTTTTTCACATGTTCAAATTTCCTATTTGAGTAAGATTTTTGAAATCCATAAATATAGGAAAGGTGAGTGCGTCTATAAAGAAGAGGATCCATCAGATTTCCTAGCGGTGATACTTTCAGGAATGGTTCTTTTGCAAAAAGGTGAGCAAAATCTTCACAAAACCAAGAAGGGTAGTTGTTATGGACAACGGCATATTTTTGGGTATGATATATTTTCCGAATACCCAAGAAATTTAACAGTGAAAGCAATTGAAAGTACGAAACTGCTCGTTTTGCCCAAAAAAAAACTAATCGACTTTGATCATAACCATCCTATAACAGCAATGAACTTTTACAAGTTGCTTCTTTCTTATAATTCACTTCAACTCCGTTATATTTCTGAAATGCTTGAAGAAAGATAAGATCTAATCTGGCAGGCTTTTTCAAAAAAGCTGGGTAAAATTAAATATCTGTTAACAAGAAAATGACTTTATTCCCAATAAAAACAATCATTTTTTTTCACACAACAACCTAACCAGACACTACTATTTAACCCATCCTCTCTTTGTTACCAGTGTATAAAAACTTACCGCAAGCAGAGCCATACACAACCCAAGATGACTAAGATTCATCACATAAATCATGGTGTAGGAAAAATAAACACCCGGTAGATTCTTTATCACCATAAGAGCGCCCGACACCATAAGGCCTAAGATAATGCAGGCTTTTACAAACCCGGAAACCGTGATCCCAGAAATTTTTTTTTTACTCAAAGCAAAATCCAACACCAGATAAACACAAAAGGCAATGAGAATTATAGCAAAAATATAATGCATGGCATGGGTAACATAAAACTTGCCAAGCCAGCCCAAGCCGGGAATATCAGCAATATAATACCGCTTAAAAATAGGCATTTGGGCAAACCCGGTCAGAGTGATAAAAAACAGGATGATTCCATAGACAATGTTTAATATTTTATTAGCAGAAAAAATTAGTCATCCTCCTTTATTCGTTTATAAAATTTTGAGAAGGCAGCAACGGCGCCGGCAATTGGAGCGATGAGCATGGCACGGGCAAGATTGTTGCCATCGGCCATCATATCATCCACCCTTTTCATGGGGGGTTTACCCTTGCCCGTTTCAAAGATGAGCTGATCAAAGGGAACAGGAGAGACGTAGATGGTGTTGGTTCCACCATTTTCCGTCTCCCCGTAAACATACCCATTGATCTGCCCTGCAAGGAGGTGGGCATGTTCAATCATTTTGGATCGGGGACCAATAATCTGGACATCCTCGGGACAGTTCTCAATACAGGCCGGAGTCTGACCTTTCGCAAGTTTTTGGTAACATCTATCACACTTGTACATCACCCCATTGCCCGCCAGGGCCGGCAAAATATCCAGATATAGCCCCACTCCTGTCTGTCGCTGGGGCACATCCCAGGGACAGACCTTCTTGCATTTAGACCCGCCCATACAAAGATCGGCATCAATTCTGGAAAGCCCGTTGGGTTCCTGCTTGGCAGCCCCCCAGGGACATAGCTTGACACAGGGAGGATTCTCACAATGCATGCAGCGTCTGGGGATGGTAAACTCCTGTTTTTCTCCATTGACCATAACAAAAGCGGGCTGGATAAAAAGCCAGTTATAGGGAGTCAAACGGTTAGTTACATCCTTTTTATCAGACCAATCCTGAATTGGGACCCGTTCAGGAAACATTTTGGGAAAAGGTTTTTCAGGTTGCGGATATTTGACAGCATTGGATTCCCGGCAGGCAATAACGCATTCCCCACATCCAATACATTTGCTGATGTCAATAATAGTCACCAAAGATTCTATCTCTTCTTTGGCTAATGAAGAGACCGCCTCTACCACACTGCTGGAAACAACCACGGATCCAGCCGCAGTAAAAGAACCTTTTAAAAACACCCTTCTTGAAATTTTTGATGTCATCATTTTCTCACTTTCACCCGAAAGACAATTAGGTCATAAAAAGATCATCCTTGTTTCATAAAATCTTGAAAACTCGTTGTGCTATAACTTTTAGTATGAATATATTTGAGAACCAGAAGCAATTGATTCGCATTCAGATATCCGGGAATACTATTTATTTTTGTACCATCCGGTTCCAGAAACCACAGAGTGGGAAGCCCTCTGACCTTCCACTCATTAGAAAGTTTTTGATTTTTATCGGTATCCACCTGAATACTGACAAAATTCTTTTCCAGGTATTCCAAAATCCTTTTATCCTTGAAAGTGGTCTGTTTAAGTTTTGCACAATAGGTACACCAGGTAGCAGAAAAATAAAGAAAGATCGGTTTGTTTGTCTTACCGGCCAGGGCCAGGCCGGGAGTGTAGCCTTTCCAGGAGATATCAGACTCGTTAATTTTTGAACTGTTTTCCACAGCCGTTTTCGATTCCGGCTTCAATGGAATAACCCCTTGTGCAAGTGGTTCTGACGATTTTGTTGTATTATAAATATACCCCCCCGCAACTGCTAAAACAACAAGTACCACAACCAATATATTTTCTTTTTTCATTTAATATCCTTTGCTCAATTTCCGGGATAAGATCCCCAAAAATTTTTAAATTCAATTCAAACATAATTAATACAATTAATTATACTAATCGTATTAATTTACACGTAGCAAAGATAATGCCAATAAAAGATTTATAGCAAACACGCTAAAAATAAAAGGTTCATATCTATCAACAAGCCTATCTTTGCGCCAAAAAAATTTATATTTTACCTGATCAGAACTCTCCAACTCCTGTTTTAAATGTTAACTATTTGTTAATATACCGGAAGCGATAATAACATAATTTCCCCGGAGAAAAAAGAGAGTACCACTCTGTGGCTTTACAGAAATGATTAGTTTTCATATGAATAATCATATTTTTTAAGATAACCTGCCATGCGCCTGCATGTACAAAGCATCAAGGAGATGAACATGACTGAAAATGTATTGATCACCATCGCCTGCGGCACTGATAACCCCAACCGGGCTACCAGGGGTCTGTTTCTGGCGGCTGCCGCCCAAAAGAAAGGAAAGACTGTGACGGTATTTTTACTGGATGAAGGGGTTTATCTTGCCAGAAAAGGAGCAGTTGAACCATTGAAAGCCGCCACAGGAGATTCGGCCGATGACTCTTTGGCCCATCTCCAGGCCCATGATGTACCGATCCTGGTCTGTACTCCCTGCGCAAAATCAAGATTTATAGAGCAAAAGGATCTGGCCGATTCCTGTAGGATGGCAACCGCGGGAGAACTCATTGATCTGGCCTGCAATGCCGCCTGCATCAACCTCTAAAAAACGTTCTTCCAATCGGTAAAAAAACAGCAACTATTAGCGGTTTTTCACGGTGATATTATATTTTTTCATGCGCTTCCACACGGTGATCCTGGAAACACCCAGGTATTTTGCGGCCTTTGTTTGATTGCCATCCGTCTTTTTTAAGGCATTAATCAAAGCATCTCTTGCGGAATGCTTTACAATCACCGTCGTTTGTTGAGATAGGGAGGAGGCGGATTCAAAAGTTCCCTCCCCATCAAAAGTTATGACCTTTTGGTTCAAAATTTTTTCCGGCAGATGTTCGGGCCGAATACTCTTTCCCTTTGCCAGGACAAAAGCATATTCCACGGCATTTCTCAATTCTCTGATATTACCAGGCCAGGAATAAGAAACCATGACCCCCATGGCCTGGGGGGTAAATCCCAGGATATTTTTACCGGTTTTTTCGGCATGGATACTGATAAAATGCTGGATAATCAGGGTGATGTCATCACGGCGAAGGCGCAGGGCAGGACAAGTCATGGGAAATACATTAATCCTGAAAAAAAGATCTTCTCGAAACTTTTCCTGCTCAATCAAAGCTTCCAGATTTTTGTTGGTAGCCGTAATAATCCTGACATCAATGGGGATAGATTTGTTTTCCCCCACTCTCTGGATCATCCGTTCTTCTAAGACACGTAAAAGCTTAACCTGCACCGACAAAGGGATATCCCCGATTTCATCTAAAAAGATAGTACCGGTATGGGCCGCCTCAAACCGTCCTACCCGGTCAACATCGGCACCGGTATAGGCCCCTTTAACATGACCGAACAATTCACTTTCCAGAATACTTTCACTCAAGGCTGCGCAATTAACTTTGACAAAGGGTTTATCCGCTCTGTTACCTGTTTCGTGAAGGGCCTTGGCCACCATTTCCTTACCGGTTCCGCTTTCACCCAGAATCATGACCGGAGTATCTAAGGACGCCACGCTTTCAATATGTTCATATAAATTTTGCATGACCAGGGTACGACCAACTATTCCATGGAACCCATCATCAATATGGTAGATCCGCCTGATAGACGCCAACTCATCCTTATAGCTGATATTTTCAGATATATCCTTGAGGGTTTCCACTGCCCCCACAATTTCCCCCTTACCATCAAAGAGCACGGTAGCTGTTTTAACAATGGGGATAGCCCGGTTGTCAGCGGCTGTGATCACACATTTTTTATCCTGGACAAAGCCAGCAGAAAAAAGGCCGCACCAATCTTTTCCCATACCTTGCCCCTTGATTTCACAACCGGTACAATTGAGCAAGCGACAGGATCGGCCCATAAGTTCTTCTTCCAAATACCCTGTCATCAATTGGGCACAGTGATTTGCAGCAACAAAATTGCCCCCGGCATCTACAATAATGATCCCGTCCTGGACGGAATCAATGATTGGACGCCAATATTTTCTAATATCCATGATCATCACCTCGTGTTAACATAGTCGGCAATAAGATTAACATATAGTTAACAAAAAGGCAACATCAGCCCCCTATACCCTCCCCCCCAAAAAAACACCAACCACTGAAAGTCGCTTTAAATAAAGGATAGTTAAATCAATAACACCTTTCTCTGCTTTGGCTGGCACACCCTTTGCTCCTTATTCAAAAAAAAGACAAAAATAAATATCCACCTTCTTAGAAGGTGGTTTTGCCTTTTACCCCCTATAAGGGGGCTATGCTTGCCTCCTGAGAAGACAAGCAGGTCATCCCCTATTTCATACAAACTTCTTATTGTTCTTGTTGCTTTTCAAGCACT
>JAAELK010000339.1 GCA_024226935.1 Desulfobacteraceae bacterium | reverse complement strand
TTTGTCAAATCTACTCATGGTTTTTTCCTTTAATCTGTTATGGGGATAACCGATTAAATTAATACCATGGGTAGATCCTTCAGGCATAGCCTTCTGACGATGACCACGCCCACAGGACGTGGTTTTTAATTTTTAATAAACTGTCCTATCTGTGGCGGTGCATCGCTGTCATCAAGATATGGACTTTCGTAAGAGTTTACCATCAACATACGCTTATCACGAACCGCAATCGCCCCGGCAGAATATGGAAGGTATCCCATTTTGTGACAATCCACAGTAATGGAATCAGCTTCAGGCATGGCTTTAAAGGAATCATATACATCACGATTCAGCCAGTTCTTCCCCTTATTCACGGCACTCTGGGCATTATAAAATTTATTTGCTTCTTCAAATTTCATAAACCGATTGGTTTCATCAAGGAACATGGCACGGGCGTAGCCGGCAAAGGCGGCATCAAGATGATAATAGAAACTAAGACCACGTTGATCAAATTCACGACGAATCTTCACAACTTCATGAACCTCGTCAATGGCCCCCTCTTCAGTGGTTCCAATCACAGAAACCAGGGCAAGAACCGGAGTTTTTTCTTTGAGTAATTTTTCAAGAATTTTGTGTAATGCCACCATATCCATACGATAATTATCGTTCACAGGGACCATCACAATATTGGATCGACCAATTCCAAAGATATCGGCACTCTTTTGCCAACTATAATGTTTCGATTCGGGTACCAATAACTTTGGTTTGCATGGACCAACACCGATGGCCTGCACCGATTGATCCTTTGCCTCCTCCAGAACACCACGTTCTTTTGCCCTGTCCATCAATTCCAGAATCTGATCTGTAGTAAGATTGCTAAGTGCCCAATCATCCATTCCATCGGTCAACTGCGGACAAACAATACGAATCCCGAAGGGCATTGATTTCAAATTACGAGCCATCCAGACGCTTTCAAAATTAGCAACGGTTCCCCCCGAGGTGATATGTCCCCAGGTTTTATCCGGATCATATCCCAACATCACACCAAGCTGGTGTCCGGCTTCCAACTCCATCTCAGTTGTCGCAGGTGAACCTTCATAAGCGCAATTATTCGGATTATAAAGAATGGTTGCCATATATCCAAGAACCGCCGGCATAAGAACATCGGAATTCATATGACCCAGGTATCGAGGGGAAAACCAAGGGACAGATTTAGCCCGGAGACGATTTGAAAGCTCGAAGAGTGATTCCTGAATATGATTCTCAGTTTCCAGAAACTGGTCAGTTCGCTGATCCTGATGGGTAATAAATGCTTCGTCTTCGGGTTGAAAATTTCGGCGCCAGAAGATATGTTCATCCATCATAATCGTCATCATTTCTTTGAAAAAACGAAAATTTTCGGACTTTGGCCCCAGAAAAAGGGCGTTCACATCCACTTTTTTCATATCTTTTCTATTCTTAAGGTCATGCATTGGTCACTCCATATAAAATTTATTCGTTCCTAAATTACTTTTGAATAAATCACATTATATAAGATGGGGACAAAAACTGCAAAGCGCAAACTCTCGTGGACCATTCCCCTAAAAACAAAATAGATCAATTTAATTTACAAAACAATATTCACTACCATTGCCAGGCAGCTCCAACAGATAAATGACTGACAACCTGGTTAACACCCGGCACTTCTCCGGCAATGCCCACAATGGCATCTTTCAATTTTACCGACCCCACATCTCCTGTGATAGTGACACAGCCCTTTTTGCTATCAAGCTGAATCCTTGCTGCCCTGGTAGGCCGATTCCTGGTTAAAGCTACCCATATTTTTGCTAGTATGCGTTCATCTTCAAAGGCCTGGTTTGTGTCATAATCTCTGTTAAATTCAACCAGCTCAGCGGCTTTAATAATAAGATCCACGGCGCCTGCCACCTCAATGTGATCCAGATTCACCATAAGATCGAACTTGGACGGATCATTCCATTCCCCTCCCCAGACTGTTCTGGCCCAATTGGCCCGCTGTTTATCATTTTCAATAATATGTTGAACCGCTTTTTCCCGACTGAGCTTATCCTTGTCCATGACAATGGCAATCCGATATTCCATTCCGGCTATAACCCTTACCCGCAACAGATTCGGCACTCCATCCAATAGCAGATGCCCGCCATAACCGTGGTAAACCAGGTTATTGCCTATTGTCCGCTCCACCAGGGCTGCCCTTAAAAATTTCACATTGGCAATATGATCCGAAGCACCCAGGGCCAAAAAACCTGGAACGGTCAGAATGGCACTGCGCAACTGGGATTCTTTCATATCAAAGGCAACAGCCGCATCCCGGATGACATCCTCCCGGCCAATACACACATAATCAAGTTTTTCCGCCAGGCCTTTGGCCACTGCCTTGCCCCCGCCAAAGGTTCCCATGGAAATACTAAAAATTGTCATAAATTATTTTCCTTTTTCAGATTCTTGGGATCGATGATCCCGGATGTTGACTTCAAGATGAATCTCCTGGGGATAAAGCCAACATACCAGCCATGGGCAACCAGGACAGGTCCTGGTTGCCCATGATATCTATTATTAAATTATAATTATTTGATTTATTTAGGAGTGCTTTCAACTCCTTCACTATTTCGGAGTGTATCGGCCCAAAGCCGGCCCTGTATATAAAGAGATAAAGCAACAATGGCCTTATCACACACGGTAAACACCGGTATACCATTGGCCATTAAAGTGTCCCGCAAAGGATCATAGAGACGCCCCCCATCCACCACTACCACAATGGGAGTATGGGTGGTTGATACCAAAGATATCATTCTATGCAAAATACTATCCGGCTCATGCATATTAAATGCCTTTATGGATGTTTCATCCAGGGTCTGCATGGCCGGAGACAAAGGGTCCAGGCTTACGACCACAGCATCAACATTGGGATCTTCAGCCAAGATACCGGTGATCTTCCCATGGACCTCATCATTGGCTGCCGGATTAATATCCAGGGGATTGGACAGGGTTACAAAGACATCCAGGCCTTTGGCCTTAATGATACTTGCAATGGCATCCCTGGTCCCTTGTTCAAATTTAGCAAGTTCCATGGAAAAGTCATCGGATTGGATGGAATCTGCCATACCCACGGCCTCAAACCCAGCACCACTGACAGCAGCCAACCTATTGCCACGGATGGATTTTAAAATCAAAGTCTCGGACAAAAGCATGAGTTCTTGGAATTCGTTGAAATTTCTGGCCACAATGGCGCCGGCCTGGGATACACAGCTTTCACATACCATATAATCTCCGGCCAGAGAAGCTGTATGGCTGCTGGTGGCAGCCTTGCCTTCCGGAGTCCGACCGGCCTTATAAAAAATCACTTCTTTTCCAGCAAGAACGGCTTCTCTGACGGCTTGACAAAATTCAAGTCCATCCAAATCATTAAACCCTTCGGCATAGACGGCAATCACATCCACCTGGTCTGAATCCTTGAAATAGTGAACCATATCCCCCAGGGTCAAATCGGTCTGGTTGCCCATGGAGATCATATAAGCCGGCTGCAACCCAGGGCATTGGTGACTTCTATTAAGCATAAATGCCCCACTCTGGCTGATCAACGCCGCCCTGTTGGCCTTCGGAGAAGAGACCTTGGCAAGTTTTTCCCCGGGGATAAACCAGGTGTCATAACACCCTGGCTTTGAAATAACCCCCATACAATTAGCCCCAAGAAAAACCACCCCCTCCCCTTTGGAAGAAGAACCAAGACTACGAGCCTCATTAATCTGGGCCATAACCTGATCAGCCCTGGCCTTACTATCATGGGTCTCCCCCATACCACCGGGGATAAGCATAACGCTATGGGCAGCATCCAGGGCAATAACCTTTTCCACCAGATCCGGTACCTGGGAAGCCCCCACGGCCACAATAAACAGATCCAATTTTTCCGTCAGTGCCCCAAGACCAGGCAAACATTTCACTTCGGAAAACTCGTCGAGTTTATCCACTCCCTCCTTAAAAACAATAATATCTTCCCCGGCAAAACCTTCAGCCAGAATATTATCCAAAATAATCCGTCCAAAATTTTTCCTTGTGGCAGAAACCCCAATAATCCCGATCTTTTTAGGATGAAGTAGATTATCAATCTTGACCACCGGCCGTTTTTCCGATAACTGCGCTGCCGAACCAAACTTACACATACCATCCAGGGGAACCATAAGATAATCGGTAAAGGCGAAGGGATTAATTTCCAGTTCTTCAATGACAAAAGGAGCCAGAGGATTGATCTGGGAATAAAAATTACCAATACGAATAAAAGAATCAAAACATTCGATAAGCTGTTCATCGGTGACAATGCGACGCTGCCCCCGGGTCAAACCAGCCAGTTTCCGATAGGAAATTGTTTGTTTAAACAGCTGAAAAAAAGACTGGCCGTCATTCATGGTAGTGGAGGCGGCCACAATGGCCTGACCTTTCCTGAACCGCTTGGCATAAAGTTCGGTATCAACCCCCCCGAGCCCGGCACTTAAGACACAGCCAAACTCCCTCGTATGACGCAACCCCACGATGAGTTCATTACCAAAGGCATCGGAATCCGGAGGCATGAACTGAACCTGGAGAACTCCTTTTATATCCCGACTCACAGCAGTGGTCAAAGCATCCCCGGTCAAACCCTTATAATGGGCAGGCACCCCATCGGGATGCTGTTTAATCCAGGCAGCATACCTTTCCGGCACTTCATAAAACATACGCCGGACAGCAGACCGAATCTGGTTGGGCGCTTTTGTAACAATCTGCACTCCACCCACCTCAGTCTTATGAATAATGGTGGGAGAAATAATTTTCAATACCGCCTTTTCCCCCGGCAGGGCCATCAATTCTTCATCGGAAGAGCGGATCCCCTTGGGGATAAAACTACTTTTGGGCGGTGTTTCCGCACCCGACCGGGCTAAAAGGGAATAAACCTCATATTCATATAAAAAATCCCGGCCTTCTTGGTTGGCCCTGGCAAATGTATCAGTAATACTATTAAAATCAATGGAAAGGTCCATGGATTCCTCCGTTTTCTTTATAAATAGATCAGATGTTGGTTGTATCAGGCGAATGCCCTCCATAAAAGCGCATAATTCATGCTCATTTAATTGGACTAATATCCAATTTTACCCTAATGATATCCTAGGACCTGGGCAAATATATAATAATTTCAATCCCCCTGACCAAGACCCATCATTAAAGCAGGAATTCTGATACCATTCCCACCTATTTATGTCAACCAACCGACGAGGAAAACCCGGCAATCCCCAATCAAGAAAATAAAAAACCCCGCTGTACTTAATAAATCAAGCGCAGCGGGGTAGGAAAAATGCGACGGTATCCTGGATTATTTTTTTTTCTTTGTTTCCTTTTTTTCATCAGGACAATGCAGTGCTTCTTCCATGCCAAGGGTTAAAAGACAACGATTACATGAACTACAGGAAGCTTTTGTCCGATCTCCTGCTGCCCATCTTTTGACAAGGGAAGGTTCCCTGATAAGAGATCTTGACAAGGCGATATAATCTGCATCCTCTGAATTTATTACATCTTCGGCAAGATCATAGGAAAGAAAGCCACCCACAAGGATAAGGGGAATCCCTATTTTTTTCTTAAACAACCTGGCAGCCTTTCTATAGTAAATTTCCTTGTCTTCCGACTTCGATGTTCCCCCTCTGACGGGAAAGAGCTTACCAGAGTCAAAGGTTCCACCGCTCATTTCGATGGCATCCATCCCACGATCTTCAAGCATCTTTGCAACCCTAATCATCTCTTCCACCGTGAGACCGCCCTGGAGAAAATCCTCGGAGTTGATCTTAACCATGATGGGAAATGAATTTCCAACCCGTTGCCTGATCTCTTGATAAACTTCCACAAGCAGCCTTGCCCGGTTTTCAAGGGTTCCACCATAATTGTCATCCCTCTGATTATAATAGGGAGATAAAAATTGACTCAACAAATAACCGTGGGCAGCATGGATTTGAACCGCATCAAAACCGGATTTAATCGCTCTTTGTGCAGCGTCACCAAAAGCAATCACGGTTCTTTTAATATCTTTAATCGTCATTGCGCAAGTTTTTTTAACCCTCTTTTCAAACACGTCTGAAGGACCCAGGGGTGAATATTGGTTTTTCCCGATACCCCGCTTTCCGGCATGGGCCAACTGCACAGCTACAACCCCGCCGTTTTCATGGACTGCTAAAGCAACCTGTTTCAAACTTTCAATCATTGCATCGGAATAGATACCCATCTGTCGAGGCCCTGCCTGACCCTCCAATGTCACATGGGCATGACCTGTAATAACAAGACCTATATCTCCCCGGGCAAGTTTAGCCATGCAACCCAGCAACTGGTCATTGGCTATTCCATCAAGGCCTGCCATCGCTTCGTAGGTAGCAGACCTGACAAAACGATTTTTTAACTCCATCCCGTTTATTCTGGTAGATTCAAATAATCTGGACATATTACTCCTTTTATAACTTTCTCGTCATACAAAAACTTACATCTTCCGGGCAGAACAAATCAGTTCCCAAAAAGACGTTATCATAATAATATGATCAACAAAGCGCAAGGTGTGGTGTTTTTTTCAGTAGACAACCCAGGTCCGCAAACGAAATAAAAAATATCCAACCTTGAAAGTGATTAAAAAAAACAGGTGATAGACTATTGATGACTAAAATGATAAATAGCCTATAATTAAACCAAGGATACTCTGATCAAAAAGAGGGTAGGTATTTAAAAATTAACTTAAATGAACTGAGATTATAAAATGGAAAGACTTTTGGTTATTATTGTTTCCGCTGCCATTGGAACGGTTTTTTTCTTGTGGTTTTCCCAGGCTGTTAAAAAGCCGTCAGTACGAAAATACATCATGTCACACCAATGGCTGATGCACCCGAACTCAATTTGCTATTGGCGAACAGCCATGGCTGCCCTGGGATTTATCCTCTACTTTTTTACCCCCTATCAATCTCCTGCTATATTGATATTTACCTTTGCGGCAATCCTTGACGGTGCCGACGGTATTGTTGCAAGAGAATGCGATCTTGGGTCCCGCTGGGGAGAATGGCTGGACCCCATGTGTGACAAATTAACCTATTTACCGCCATTGATTGGATTTGCCTATACCGGCATTATATCAATAGAACTGGTGTGGATACTCATAGCCATCGAAATTACGGGGCAATTTTTTGCCCGGCGGATTTTGACCTGGCTCAAATTTTCCGGGGCTGCCAATAATTTTGGAAAAATAAAGGCAATCATCTGTTTTGGTCTTGTTATTTTATGTGCATTAATGGATAAAAACCAGGGATTCATAAACATTGCCGATGGAGTATTGGTAGGCTGCATTATCCTTTCATCCGCGTCTGTGATCTTTAAATTCATCCCCAATAGGCTCTATGCTGATATCCTTTCCGGGCTTAATTTTTGTTGTGGTGTTACCAGTCTTATTCTGACCCATTTTCACTCTTTTGCCTGGGCAATTTGTATCATCATCGCCGGGCAATTATTTGATCTATTTGACGGACGGATGGCTCTAAAACACGGTGGAACCAAATTTGGTCCCTACCTGGATGATATTGCTGACTTTGTCAGTTTTGGACTGGCACCGGCCTATGTAATTGTTCAAACAGGTGGTTCACTGGCATGGTTGTTCGGAGCTATATTTATCATCGGGGTTGCATTTCGCCTCATCCGGTTTATCGCAATTGATAAAAACCTGACCGACCTGCCGGAAGGGATATTCAACGGACTTCCCAGTCCCGCTGGAGCTTTAATCGTTCTTGGTGCATCTCTTATCTCAACTCCGGGCATATTATGGGGGATGACCAGTCTCTCTGTCGCCTTAATGGTGAGTCACATCCGTTTTGCCCATTTTGGACGGGTTATCCTCAAACATATCCCCAAACAACTATTTTTTTTAATCAGTGCATCCATTATCGTTACACTTTCTTTTATTTTTAAAACTAAAAATGTACAAATGTTTGGATATCTGATTTTAATTTCTGTTATTGTCTATGTGGTTGCCGGCAGAAAGTGGATACACCAAAAACCATAATTGTTATTATAATGAACTATTTAGTGGCTGACCGAAAACCCGTGCTTGGATGAAAGCTTGCCCATATGCAAGGCGCAAGAAAATTTAAAACCGGAGTGTACTCCAGTACATGAGGATTTTAAACTTTTGCAGCAACGCGGCAGATGGGTGAGCTTTCGTTCAAGCACTATTTAATAAATGATGTATCAAGGAAGCCCCATGACTCTAAATCAATATCTTGTTGAATCCAAAACCTATATCAACAACAAAACCGTTGACCAATTTGTCATGGGCAATGAGGCTGCCGACCTGGATTCAATAGCCTCTTCCATTGTGTATGCCTATTTTCTAAACATCCTTCATAAAGACAAACATATAGTACCAATCATACCAATACCCAGAGCAGACTTTAAACTTCGAACTGAGGTTGTCTATGTTTTTAAACTGACAGGCATTAATCCAAATCATCTGACCTTCTTAGATGATATGAACTTTGAAGAACTCATGAAACATGATATCCAACTCATATTGGTGGATCACAATAAATTATCAAGTCGATACAAGCATTATAAAGACAGGGTCTGCCATATTTTAGACCACCACAAAAATGAAGGGCTTTATCCCCAGGTCCATAAAAGAGTGATTGAACCGGTAGGTTCCACTGCCACACTGGTGGGGGAGCAAATCATTGATCATAATGCTGACCTGATTGATAAGCAGATTGCTGTTTTACTTTGTAATACCATACTCCTTGATACAATAAACCTTTCCCCGAAGGCCAAAAGAACAACACCCAAAGATAAAAAAATCACCACCATCCTGCTTCAATCCTGCCCCCGGGATCAAAATGAATATTTCAAAAAAATTCAGGAAGAAAAATTTAATATATCTATTTTTGACACCCATGATCTTCTTTGTAAAGATTATAAAGAGTTTGAGCTTGGACAGATTCGTTACGGTATAGCATCGACACTTTTATCCCTGACCAAATGGGGACAAAAAGATAAGAATCTATGTCTCGCTTTTGAATCCCATGCCCAAAGACGCGGCCTGGGCCTGCTATTATCCATGAACGCATATACTGATCCTGGTTTTCACAGAGATCTGGCTGTTTACGTTAAAGATAAGCAAATTCACGATGGGATTATAAAATTTTTACAAAAAAAAGGGCTTGGCCTGTCACAATTGGATATCCACACCCCAACCCCGTGTTTGAACGGAAAAATTTCTTTTTACACCCAGGCAAATACTGACATATCCAGAAAAAAACTCCAACCAATGCTGGATGAATACTTCAGTAAATATTCGGGTTAGTCATTCATGAGTTGATTTAAGCAAAACTCTAAACTTTTTATCAAGAGGAAAGACCCAAATATCTTTGATGGGAACACAAATTTTTCCTGGCTGCCCGCCAAGCTTCCCACGACCTTTAGT
>JAAELK010000338.1 GCA_024226935.1 Desulfobacteraceae bacterium | reverse complement strand
TTTGTCAAATCTACTCATGGTTTTTTCCTTTAATCTGTTATGGGGATAACCGATTAAATTAATACCATGGGTAGATCCTTCAGGCATAGCCTTCTGACGATGACCACGCCCACAGGACGTGGTTTTTAATTTTTAATAAATAATTATTTTTGATAAAATTTGGCACCCCTAAAATTTTAGGGGTACAGGTTACTCTTTACCAGATAATTTTATTTAGTCACGAATCTGACCGTTCCCCCAGGCTACAAATTTAGTGGTGGTCAGCTCTTTGATACCCATGGGGCCGTAAGCATGGAGTTTTGATGTGGAAATTCCCATTTCTGCACCCAGTCCCAGTTCTCCTCCGTCATTGAATCTTGTTGAGGCATTGACAATGACCAGGGATGCATCCACTTCCCGGACAAATCTGCGGGATTTATTGTAGTCAGAGGTTATGATGGCTTCGGTGTGGTTGGAACCGTGGGCCGCAATATGGGCCATGGCATCTTCCATATCCTCTACCACCTTGACTGCCAGAATAAGATCCAGATATTCTGCATCCCAGTCCTGGGATGTGGCTGTTTCAATTTTGGGAAGAACAGCACAGGTTTTTTCACAG
>JAAELK010000337.1 GCA_024226935.1 Desulfobacteraceae bacterium | reverse complement strand
TTGGCAATCCTCAGTGACTTTTTTAAAAATCTGTATCCAGTGGAGGGCAGAAAAGCGTTACAAAGCGGCGGATTTTGGATTGGTTTGTACAAATTCTTAATGAAGCGGAACGTTAAGAACAGCAAACTGTCTGAGGACAAACTTGCCCGGAGTTTTTGCTGTTTAGTGAAGCAAGTTTAGAAGTTGTAAATCTAATCCAATTCCAGAGCGTATAATGCTTTTCTGACCAGAACGGGTCTGGGCAGTTTTTATATATCATTTCTGAGAAATGCCTTTATGGATTAAATGAGACCGGGAATTACTGGATTTATTTAGAAACAGCCCCTAGGATAAAAAACATTATTTTTTTTTATTTTGTTTTTGCTTCATATTAATATACCAACCCTCTTTACCATAGAGATCCTCGGAACACTTAGGACAGATACCATGACTGAATGCAGCATCGGAATGGCTTTCAACATAGGATTCGATCAGACTCCAATATCCTTTGTCATCCCTGATTTTTTTGCACATTGAACAAATGGGGATAAGACCACTCAAAGTTTTAATGCGGCCCAACGCATCTTGCAGCTCATTAACAAGCCTCTGCCTTTCATTTTCAATCAATACTCTCTGGGAGATATCCCGGATTATATGAACTGCACCGATCATTTTCCCGGCACCATTAAATATGGGATCAACCGTTATGTGCATCCAGCAGTCTTTTTTAATTTCACACTCAACACTCTCTCTTTTCCCGGTTTCAAGCATTTTGGGAAGGGGACATGCTGCAATTGGATGATCCGTCCCATGGAGTAATTTGCAGCACTTAAGCCCAATGGAATCTTGCACCTTCACCTGAAAATTTTTTTCCACTTTACGGTTTGATCGAAGAATCGTGGAATGAAGATCAATTATACAGATCCAATCATCAATGGCATCAACAGTTTTTTCCCAATCCTTTCCGGCTACCCGGTTGATCTTATTCTCAATTTTATTTTTTTGCCCCATGAAAAATATTACTCCAACCGATTTTTTTTAATCCGAAGCTTCCTCATCCGGGAAGCAAAGGTGGACCGATTTATACCAGAAGCCTTGGCAGCCCAGGTAATATTCCAATTATGTTTTTTCAACAAAAAATTTACATAGAGTTTTTCCAAGACCGGCCAGGTCAAGCCGGTGAGATCCACCGTGAACTCATTAGTCAACTGGGATTGCAAAGAACTGGAAGATGCATAGGCCCCCTCCTGTGTTATAGACTCCTGGCCCAGAATATGGGAAGGCAGATTTGCTGCCTGAATATACTCTTCCTGGGTGGTTACCATCAAATACCGGATAAGATTTTCCAATTCCCGGATGTTTCCAGGCCAGTGATAGGCTGTAAGATACTGCATGGCAGAGGGTACCACCTTCTTTTCCTTTATATCGGCCTTAATTGATTGGGTTTCAAGAAAATGCTTGACCAAAAGCGGGATATCTTCACGCCTCTGCCTCAAAGCTGGCAGATGAACCGGCAGAACAGAGAGCCTGTAATATAGATCCTGACGAAAACTGTTTTCCTCAATCATCTTTTTAATATCCTTATTGGTGGCGGCAACAATTCTGACATCAATAAGCCTGGCCTTTGTTTCCCCCAGGGGCTTGATCTCGTTGTTTTCCAGCACCCGAAGCAGTCCTGCCTGGGTACTCATGGGCATATCCCCGATTTCATCCAAAAATACAGTTCCCCCCTGGGCAGCTTCAAAAAGACCTGCCCTGTCCCGGGTAGCACCGGTAAAGGCCCCTTTTTTATAACCAAACAGTTCACTCTCCAGAAGGGTTTCCGGGATGGCAGAACAGTTCTGGGCCAAAAAAGGTTTTTTCCTGCGGGAACTTCGCCTGTGCAGTCTTTTAGCAACCAACTCCTTGCCAGTACCACTTTCTCCCGTTATCAACACATTAAAATCAGTATCCGCATAACTTTTAACAAGGGCCATACTTTTTTGAAAACTCCCACTCTGACCAATGATAAGATTCTCTTTTTGCATTTGAGAAAGAACAGATTTAAGATGAAGAGCCTTCTTTTTTTCAATGGAAAATAAAATTGCATTCCCCAGGGCAATGGAACATATATCCACAAGATTTTGCAGGGGCTCCAGATATTTTTTATCCAGATTCAATAGAGTCATATCCGGTGTGGTGTCAATAATCTGCACGGCACCATATACTTCATTTTCATTCAAAAACAAGGGAAAACAAAGAATCTGGCTGCTCTTCACCAAAAATTCATCTTCAACTTCCCCATGGTGACGGCGATCGCTCCCGGTCTTTGCAACCGTCATCTGCTTGTTTTCTATCACCCACCCCACAATACTGGGCGTGGAACTGGAAAGTTTCACTCCTTTTATGTTCTCACTTTCAGCACCGGCAGCCTCCACACAGACATAGGCATCTTTTTTTCGTATCCAGATGGATCCCCTTCTTACATTCTGTATCTTTATCAATGAACCTAAAAATTTTTTCTGGAGGAGTTCTGGATCTAGTTCCTTGAACAGTTCGATATCAGGCCTGGACATTTACACCTCTTCCAATGATATTTAGCCATATATAATCAGATATAAAGGATCGCCAGTTAAATATAACCAGCAAATCTTCGCAAACATTATTTCCCACAACCCATAACAAAACATATCGAATAATTTCAATAAGATCAAATATTATCTTATTACCCTGGCACAAAAAATGAATTAAAAATAATTAATAAAAATGGAGCTATAAAAATAACGAGCTGGTTCAACAAGAACCAAAGGAGCAAACCATGGAACAAAAAATTATAATTACGACTCTGGACACGGCCCGGCTTATCTGCCCCGAATGCCAAAGAACCACAATCCTTCAATTATCAGAATATAAACTGATCAAACGCCACACCCGGGTCAAATACAAATGCAGTTGCGGCCATACCTATATCGCTATTCTTGAACAAAAAGCAGGTCACCGGCAAGACACCAAGCTGGCCGGAACCTTCAGTACAAGGGGAGATATCCGATGTTCCGGAAAAATGATCATCAAAAGACTCAACAACAAGGGAATTACCCTGAAAACCAACCTGGAACAAAAAATTTTACCGGGTCTTAACCTGATGCTCGAATTTGTCCTGGATGATGTGAAACAATCCATCGTCAAAAAACAGGTCCGGGTTCTAGCCAAAAATGGCAGATACCTGACCGCTGCATTCACCTCGACAGAGCATTATGACAATCTGGGTCCATATCTGTTTTTTAATAAATTATATGTCTAATCGAGGATTTTCAGGTCAAAGAGTAGGGATCCACATCAACGGCGATGGTCACTTGTTTCATCGCCTTTATCCCGGGATGGGCTTTCATGGACTTGACCAGGCGACTGATATGGGAGGCAGAAGAACTCTTAATCAGAATCTGCCACCTGAACCGGGAAGAGATTCTATAGATAGCAGCTTCTATGGGACCAAGGATCTGCACAGACTCACCTATTTCAGGGTTGGATGCCAACAGGGATCTTAAAACACCTGCCACCTGGTCAACGTGAAGAGCAACCTTTTTTTCATCCTTGCCTGAAATTTTCAATTGAATCATCCGGGTAAAGGGCGGGTACATCAAAGCCTTCCTGAAGGGTGCTTCATGATTAAAAAACTGTGTATAATCCTGGCGTCTGGCCGCCTCAATGGAGAAATGCTCCGGATTATATGTCTGCATGATCACTCTCCCCGGCTCCTTGCCGCGACCTGCCCTTCCCGCCACCTGGGCCAACAACTGAAAAGTGCGTTCACCAGCACGAAAATCCGGCAGGCTCAAGGAGAGATCAGCACAGATCACCCCCACCAGGGTAATGGATGGAAAATCATGGCCCTTGGCCAGCATCTGGGTTCCCACAATAATATCAACAGTACGATTACGAATACTTTTCAACAACTTTAAGACACTGCCCTTTTTGGAGGTGGAGTCCTGATCTATCCTTGTCAGCCTGGCATCGGGAAACATGGATTTGAGCATGGTCTCAATTTTTTCAGTGCCGAATCCAAAATTGTGAATTTTCTTTCCCTTGCATTCCGGACAACTGACCTTCACCGGCAGGGTGTGTCCACACAGATGACATTTATAGGTCTCCTGGCCCCTATGAAAGGTCATGGTCACATCGCAAAACCTGCACTTAAGGGATTCACCACAATCCTTGCAGGCCGGGAATGTAGCAAATCCCCTCCTGTTTAAAAAAATCAGGGCCTGGTTGCCTTTTTCAAGACAAGCCCGGATCTGGATCGCAAGTTCTGGCGAAATTATCCTTTCAGTTCCCCTGAAATCCTTATATTTTTTTAAATCTATCAGGGTGATTTCCGGCAGGGGGTTTTGATTTACCCGCTTTTCAAGGGTCAGCTGGACAAATTTATTATCCCTTACATTTTGATAGGATTGAACCGACGGAGTGGCTGACCCCAGAATGACCGGACAATCGTGCATCTTGGCCCGGACAACGGCAAGATCACGGGCATTATAACGCAGTCCTGTTTCCTGTTTATAGGAGGTATCATGTTCTTCATCTACAATAATCACCCCGATATCTTCAATGGGGGAAAATATTGCAGACCTTGCCCCGATCACAATACTGACTTTACCAAGGGCCAGCTTGCGCCATTGATCCAGACGTTCTCCATGGGTGAGCATGGAATGAATCACGGCGATTTTTTCCCCAAACCGGGCCCGGAACCGCCGCTCAGTCTGGGAAATCAAAGCAATTTCCGGAACCAGAACAATGGCAGTCCTGCCGGATTGAACGGCATCGGCCACCAGGCGCATATAAACTTCGGTTTTACCGGAGCCTGTGACGCCGGTCAACAGATAGGGAACAAAGCCTTTCTGACTATTTTCCCTTACAGTTTCAATCAAGGTTGTCTGCTCATCGGTCAACGTTGGCGGAGTATCTGGCTCCACAGGATCCCCCAAAGGATCCCGGAAAACCTGACGCCGGATGATTCCAATATAGCCGGCATCTGCCAGGGGACCTATTAAATTTGCCGCAGTGGGGACATGGACCTTGAGGCTGGCCAGGGAAATTTCCTGTTTTTCCCTGACAATTGCCAGTATCTGTTGGCGTTTATGGGAAAGTCGAATATTTTTTTTGGGAATTTCCCCCAGATGCTGGATAACTTTTTCTTTTTTGATATTGGCTACATCTTTTTTCAACACCGCCGAAACCATCAACAGGTCATTTTTTTCCATTTTACGAACCAGGGCCTGGATGGAAGGATTAGGACTGTTTTTTATCAATTGTTTCAGGGTACAGCCCTCTTTTTCCTTTAAAAATTGAATCACCCCGGCTTCACCGGGGGCAAGGTTCCCGGCAGAAAAATCTTTCATTCCGGTCTCGGTCACAAAAACACAGGAGATATCTTGCCGGTCAAGACCCGAAGGAAGAGCCGTTTTAATAACTTCGCCCAGGGGGTGGATATAATATTGCGCCACCCATTTAAAAAAAGCGATTTCACCCATGGGAAACAGAGGATGATCATCCAACACATCCAAAATATTTTTAGCCTTATAGGGACCACAGCTTTCCTGTTCTCCCAGGATGTACCCCGTCACCCGCCGCCTTCCAAAGGGAACCAGAACCCGCATACCTGGAACGCATTGTTCCCGTAGATGCGGAGGCACCTTGTACACAAAAGTCTGGTCCAGGGGCAGGGTCACACTGACATCTATGTAGTCTGTTTTGATCATCCCGTCTATTGTGCACAAAAAAGGATTAATTTCAACATCAGACTTATTTTATTGACTAAAAAAGCGACTTTTTATAAAATTTGGGGTATATTGTTTTCGTCAGCATAATATAAAGTAACAAGGAGGCAAAATGGCTGTATTCGTAGGGGACCATCCCCTAATTAAACATAAATTAGGACTCATGAGGGAAAAAGACATCAGCACCAAGGCTTTTAGAGAATTATCAGCCGAAGTGGCAAGGCTCTTAACCTATGAGGCCACCAAAAATCTTACCATGGAAAAAAAAGTCATTGAAGGCTGGGCCGGTAAGGTTGAAGTCGAAAAAATAAAGGGTAAAAAAATTACCATCGTCCCCATTTTACGAGCAGGCCTTGGCATGATGGACGGGGTCATCGATCTGATCCCTTCGGCCAAAGTCAGCGTAGTAGGCTTTTACCGGGATGAAAAAACCCTTAAACCGGTTCAATATTATGTCAAGACAGCCAGCGCAATGGGGGAAAGAATAGCCCTTATCCTTGATCCGATGCTTGCCACCGGCGGAACCCTGATAGGCACCATTGACCTGCTTAAAGAAGCCGGATGTAAAAAGATAAAGGGGCTGTTTCTAGTGGCTGCCCCCGAAGGGATTGCCAAGGTAACCCAAAAACATCCCGACGTGGATATTTATACCGCCAGTGTGGATGAATGTCTCAATGATGCTGGGTATATCCTTCCAGGCTTAGGTGATGCTGGGGATAAAATTTTTGGAACAAAATAAGATCCCCCCATTACAAAAAAACTGATCGACACAGCTTGACCACCCCCGGTACCAAAAAAATCTGGTGCCGGGGGTCTTTCCCCTCCCCCCCTGAACTTGCTGACTTAAGACAAAACACAGCCGATAAATTCAGCCAACTGTCCTCCGATATAAAAACCCCGCTGGTACATACCTATTGGAACAATTTATAAAGGGCCTGGGTACCATTATTTTCCAATCCCTTGTCCGCCATTTTCTGGTACAGGGACAGGGCAAGGTCAAGACCCGGCGTTTCAAGGCCCAGATTTTTTGATGAATCTGCGGCAATCTTCATATCTTTGATAAAATGCTTGATAAAAAAACCAGGCTGATCATCCTGCTTGATAATCCGGGGCCCCATATTATTCAGGGACCAGGAACCGGCTGCTCCCTGGCCGATACTCTTGAGAACTGTTTGGGGATCAAGGCCTGCCTTGGAAGCATAGGCCAGGGACTCACAAACCGCTACCATACCAGCGGCAATGGCAATTTGATTGGCCATTTTAGTATGCTGGCCTGCCCCTGCCCGGCCCTGGTAAACAATATTTTTTCCCATGATCTCCAGGACAGGCAACACCATGTCAAAAATCTTATTATCCCCACCCACCATGATGGAAAGGGAGGCATTTTTAGCCCCCAGATCTCCACCGGAAACCGGAGCATCCAGTACATGAACACCTTTTTTTTCCCCCTGGTCATAGAGCTTTTCGGCAAGAACCGGATCGGATGTGGTCATATCAATAACAATACTGCCGGGTTTTGCATTCTCCAACACACCGGAAGAACCCAAAAACACCTCTTCTACATCCTTTGGAAATCCCACGATGGAAATAATAAGATCTGTCTTTTTAGCAAGATCTATTATATCGGCCTCCAGAACAGCCCCTTTTTCCACCAGGTCAGCCGCCTTTGACGGTGTCCTGTTATATAGATGCAAAGCAAAGCCTGCATCCAGGATATGCCCTGCCATACTATGTCCCATGACACCAAGCCCGACAAATCCGATTTTTGTCTTTTCCCTTGTGATTTTCATATCATCCCCCTTTAGTCAATTATTATTTCCAAACCTAAAAAAATTGACTTGTTTATTTTTTAAAAACTACCTATGGATAAGACTGTTAATAACATATTAAGCCCGTTAATATCAAAAGATAAGTAGATGGAAAAACCTATGAAAGATATATATCAAAATGCAAGAAAACTCATGGAAGGTTTTTGTAAAGTATGCCGGCAATGCAACGGAAAAGCTTGCGCAGGAGAGGTTCCAGGCATGGGTGGCCTTGGTACCGGAACATCTTTTTTTTCAAATATCGAATCCCTTGCCAAAATAAAATTTAACATGCGCCTTGTCCATGGTGTTACAACGCCAACCACTTCGACAACCATTCTTGGAAAAAAACTTGAACTTCCGGTACTGGCAGCACCCATTGGCGGGGTTGCATTTAATATGGGCGGCGGGGTAAGCGAAGAAGATTATATCCGCGCAATTGTAAACGGTTGTCACAATAAAGGCATTCTGGGATGTACCGGAGACGGTGCCCCCGCTTTTATTCATGAATCGGGCTTTGATGCAATTCAAGCAATCGGTGGGAACGCAATTGCGTTTATCAAGCCCTGGGAGGACAAAGAGCTCTTTGAAAAACTTGAAAAAGCTGAAAAAACCGGTGCAACAATTGTAGGCATGGACATTGACGCGGCAGGCCTGGTTACACTTCGTCAGATGGGACGACCGGTATCTCCCAGGACACCGGCACAGCTGGGCAAAATCATTTCATCAACACCAATGAAATTTATTCTAAAAGGGATCATGACCGTTGATGAAGCCCGGCTTGCAGTAGATGCCGGGGCCGATGCCATCGTCGTTTCCAACCATGGCGGCAGGGTATTTGATTCCCTGCCGGGAGCTGCCGATGTTCTACAGTCCATCGCCTCTGGGGTGGGTGATAAGATAACAATCCTTGCCGATGGGGGTGTCCGCAGCGGAGGAGATGTCTTAAAACTTCTTGCCCTCGGAGCCGATGCCGTTATGATCGGACGTCCGTTTTCAATTGCCGCCGTGGGCGGACTCCAAAAAGGGGTCGAAACCTATATCGACAAGATAAAGGCAGAACTCATCCAATCCATGGTGTTGACCGGCAGCCAGACCATTAGTGATATCAATGAATCGATTTTATTTAAAAAAGACCGATAACCATCCGAAATTAGAGTTTTTTTGCCCATTCCCTCAAAAAGTGCGGTAGAATTTAATTAAATAGTAAGGGGTCTTTTATTCTGGATACTGACTTATCCAAAAAGGAAAAAAGACCCCTTAATTTATTTTATCATCTCTTTCATAGGTCAGATCCGTTCTCCCATCGATGTCATGATAAGGCCTTTTTTAAGAGACATTAATTCAAGCCTCTTATGGATAGTTATTACTTACCATTTAATTTAATATCTTGTAAAAAGACTTACTAACTTTTTAGGGTCTCCGCTCAACAGACAATGATAAGGATTATTAAGTAAGGGGTCCGGTGTAATTCTCCCTCCTGCTTTTTTAATTTGTTCTAATTTAGCAACGCCATAATGAGCATAACCTACAATGCCGTTAAGGTAATTAACATATGTAGCTTTATCATTTTGGTCTGGGACGACATTAACACTTAGCCCGGTGATATATCCACTGGGATCAACATTAACACCACTTGCATTCTTAAAACTTTCCACCGAACAATTACCTCCACGAATAACGATACCTGCTGCATATGCTGACCCAATAATAACCAACGACCAGATAACTACAGTTACGAGGATAAGCAAACTTTTCTTTACCCTGACAGGTGACGGCTGTATTTGTCTTAGGTTAAATAGCTGATTTATTATATTTTTCATTTTATCTTTTTCTCCTCTTTAATAATTTTTATTATTTGCACGGTTGGTATTGATAATTAATAAACATGTATCCTCTCCACTAATTGATGACCTGACAGTCCTGACATCCTCCTTTACACTATGTTGTGTGTTGATGATAAATATAGGCCACTGCAAACTATCCATTAATGGCTTCAGCAATTAGTATTCCAGTTATGCGATATTTTTTTAAAAGTACTTAAAAAATAAATTTTAAACTCATCAAGACCTTTGAGTTAAGGCATTGTAATAAAATTACAGCCTGATTTACTTTCACTGAATCTTTAAGATAGTTAATGTCCAAAAAACCGGACATATGAACGATAAGTTGAACAAAAAAAGAGGAAGATAGCTTTCCGACAATTACCTTTAGTGACTCAGCTTTGGGAGGAGTAAAATTAGGAATTTTTTATATGGGGAAAGGATTTGTGGTAAATTCATCGTGACGGTCCCAGGTATTGGTATCTACCTGGGACCAACCAATTTCGTAAAGCCTTAATTATTAAGTTTCTCATCCCCCCCGCTATATGTATTATTTTCAATAATTGTCACATCTCCATCAACCATGATCAGATCTTCAGGAAGATTTTCAGGATCAACGGCTTCAACTATACATGTTGTGACACCGCCTAATCCACCGCCTGCCGTGTTGGAAACAGCTTTATCATATGCATATGTGTTGGGGGTCGGACAAAAAATAGTAAATTGGCCTTCCCACTCAGGAGATACTACACACTCGTAAGTCTCAGGATCATAATACCCGATCTCAAGAAAATAACTGGCAGAAGCCCCGTTAAGGATATCACTGAAGCTGCCTGTTAAGATAAATTGCCTTTCGTCAAAACTGTTTTTGTAAACATATTCAAAAGGCACATCCGCCGTTTCTGTAAAGAGTCCTGTAACCACCGCATGTATTGAATAGGGGGACATGGTCAGGCTTTCAGTTGCCGACAGTGTAACCCAGGTGGAATCTGTCTCATCCTCTCCTTTTGCCCAGGACCCCATTGTAGTAATTTCGGCCTTAATGGATGCCTTAACCTTACTTAACCCCAAAAAACTCACTTCTTTTTCCATCGTAACCCCGACGGTACCGGATACTGAAGTTGTGTCCATCCATTTTTTGGTAAATGAATTGGTCTTTCTGATCTCGGCAGAGATTGTTGTCTGTTGGGTAGTATTCTCTGCGTTAACCACACCCTTTTTGATTAATGCTCCGTTTTCCGCCTGGAATATTGTTTGTTCATCGGTTAAGAGATTCACATATTGCGGCACAAGATTGATTCGCTGCAATCCATAGACACCGAGGCTGTCTATGATGGTACCGGATCTACCATAAAAAGCCACGGGATGTCTCCCCCCTCTTTCTGTAAAATCCATCGTAATCGCTGATTGCCATGCTCCACCAAATTCATAATAATCCCCATTGGTCGTCCAGAATCCGATGAAGGTCACATAATCATTATTAAAATTACTATGTCCCCTTTGACCAATGGTCATTTTTTCTATGTATTCATCCTCGTCAAACTCAATTGTCGTTGAGTTCCCACCAAATTTACCGGCGGAAAAAGTGTTATTATCATTCCAAACAACCCCAATTCCTGTAATACAATACATATTGTTCCATGTACCTTCGGCGATGGTCAGGGATTTAATTTTTGCATAGGGGTCCCATGGCATTGAATTTTTCATATCAAAAGATCCACCATTGGTTCCACCCCATTCAGAATATGTCCACATTTCGTCCAGATAATCGTCCAGCTTGTAAATGTCTGCGGCAAAGACGTTGATGCCGGTGATAAATAATGAAAACAGAATAATTGTTAAATTTCGCACGAAAAATCTCATAAATACTCCTCTTCTTTTCAAGGTCCACTCATAAAGAGCTCCACACTTTCTAAGACGAAAAGGCATTTTTTGTCAAGTTAATCCGATCAAAATCAATACAAAAATCATTTCCTTTTTTTAGAATATGTTGAACATTGATGTCACTAAGCCGGAGTCAGGGGAATGTGGAAATTGAGGGTTACGCCCGCTGGCTGATCGGGATAGAGGACCGCATTGATTTTGTACAGCCCAGAGGCTGGCTCCAGTTGAGCAGGAAGCATTTGAGTGCGCCGATCTTGATTGGTCCACCACACGGTAAGAGCAGGTACATCGGCGGCAGCCAAAGTATAGAGATTGGGAAAGCCAAAATCTAGTCGGTTATTTTGTCTATTGTAAATAATATTTACCATCTGTCCGTTGATGTTGACCTGAAACCCGGCCGGATTTTGATTCAACCACATTTGAAGGGCTGTGGTTAGGGCATTTTGTGCATCGGCGAGTGTAATTTGAGGCATAGAAGTTCTCCTTTTTAAAGATTATTTTTTTTTGTAAAAAACTTCATTAAACCGACTTACTATGAATTTACAGAGCAATAACCAGGCCAATAAATCATAGACTCGTAATGCCTTTGTTTTATGGGCTTAATGAAAGTATTAGTCAGAAATGATAAACTTTAATATAACTATTAACCGGACACCTGTTTGATTAATCGGACAGTTTTTAAAAAATTTTTCCTTAAGGTAAAAATATGTTAAGCCTGCTTTTAATGGCAAAAGCAATGGGAAATCCCATCGATATATGGTTCACCCCATCAACCGGTACAGGAGATGAAAACTCTGGTTGTGCTCCGACCAACCTGGCTGAGATTTATGAAATTGCAATGTACTATAATGCACCGGGAGAATCAGTTTTGGAGGAGATCGTTATTATTACAACCAGTCTTTTGACAAATACGATGATCCATCCAATACAACAGTATTGTGGGGACAAAATCCAAAATGGGGAACCATTCCTCCTTTTTATGCAATGGTATATTCGCGTGGAGGTGGCTGGACTGACGTGGTTTATGGAATGTTTTATCCATATAATCAAGGGAAACAAGGGTGCGCGTTTTTACAAGGAGATTATGGAATAGATGGCTGGACTGATATTGATGATGGGGTTTGCTCCCTTGCAGAAATTGCAGGATACGACAAATCCTATGGCAATCACGTGGGAGATTGGGAATCGGTGACCATTCGTTTTCTCGGAAATACTCCACTCTATGTTTATCTGAGCGCCCATGGTGACCGGCCACAATATAATTGGAACCAATTTGAGTTTGACGGTACCAGACCGATTGTTTATTCGGCCTTGGGTTCCCACCTAGGTTTTTGTTCGGTATATTAATACCACTCAAAAAGAGCGTACACAGGATGATGATCTGAAAGTTTATTTGCGTTTTCATCAATAAAAATATCAGGGTCGTCATCCCTTTCGTGGTGATAGCTCAATGGAATCAAAGTTACATCCTCTCCACTTCTATATAGTATTTTATCAACCCGGTCATTTGAATATCCGCCGATCTCAAAGCGCAAATCCGTCAGTTCGAGAGCATCTTTTAGTAATGTCATATATTCGGCGGCCTTGGCATCCCTTGTGATACTCATATTAAAATCACCCACCATAATAACAGCGTTGCCCTCTGATTTTGAAAGAACAAAATCCCTGAGTTGTTTTACTTGTTTCTTTTTGGCGGTCCAATCACCCGACGAACTACCAGCATCCATGTGAAGATTATATATATCAATAAATACACCATCAGCTATTTCGTATTCAGCGTAGGTGAATCCTTTATTGGTCAGACAGTCACTGCCATTGGAATAATATCCGCTACACTTATTCCAGGCTTTTCGCTTCCAATTGTTTTTTTGACAATAGGTAAATTGCCCCAATCCATCTCCAATAAGTCCGCCGCCTCCGGGTCCACGATCGAAAGGATGATCTGCTTTATCATCAATATCACCATGGTAATAAAAATCTTCCTGTAAAAAACATAGATCAAATTGATTTAATAATCTGCCGATATCGCCGGAATAATTGGCGGGATTTCCGTTTGAAAGTCCTTCGGGCAAACCTGCAACATTATAGGAAATGATCGTAAATTGATTATCCGGTGTTATTTTTGAATATGTGTCTGCAAAGGCCATATCGTACAGGTTAAAAACTCCAAAAGAAAAAGATATGATAAGAATCAGAATGGTTTTTTTCATGGTGTTTCTCCTTTTCAGTAATCAATTAGTGTTCTTACCTGAAATACGAGATATATCCTACCTAAGAAATAGATAAAATAAAACCTTAAATATTCTCCGGCCCTGGGAATGAGTAGAAGTAAACAAATAATCATTTATTGAAATAATTCAGAGAACATTAGATGACAATACTTGGGTTGGATAGCTGTCCGTCTGATGACAGAGTCCATGTGTGAGGCTCGATCTCAGGGCGTTCCGACCGCTTTGCCATATCAAAGGCCCAGCATCTGCGGCCTAGGGCAAGACAGGTGTCCGGGGTCACACCTCCACCGGCCATGGGGTCAAGGATCAGATCATCAGGGCTGGAAAAATAAAAGAGGATGTGTGCGATCAATTGTGCCGGAATGCGCCCGGGCCAGTCATCTCCAAATCTTTTGTCACAATCATTGAAATCCCATTGATCCCAGATTCGAAGACCCCAGCCAAGTTTCTTGAATCTGTCTTGATCATCTTTGCCTTCAAGGGCCAGTGACCAGACCATCGGTTCTGTCCAGCCATGCTTTTGCGCCACCTGCGCCACAGTAAACCCCTGGGACAAATCGGTATTTGGCGGATTTGCCAATACTGGCATTTTCGCCAAATGGTCACGGATCACTTCCCTGGCTTGTCCCAATCTTTTTGCAATCCTGTCCTGGGGGATGCCAAGGCGGTTCATGCGGAAT
>JAAELK010000336.1 GCA_024226935.1 Desulfobacteraceae bacterium | reverse complement strand
AAAACGAAAGCTATGGCTATAATCAACAAAGGCTTGTGATCGTTTAATACTGTTAATTTTTGTGTCTAGTTGTTTGTATACGGTGTCTGGCGAATCCGAATTAACCAGTAGCAGAAGGTTTTCATATAGATCCTCACTTTTTTCGGCTTGATCCAACACAAAGTCAATGAGGATATCGTGATGGATTTTTTTTAATGATTTTCGGCTAACTGATTTCATGGCAACATTCCAGGAGGGCCTGGCAATAATATCCCTGCTGATTCAACTTGTTTGCTTTGTTCATAACTAAGCATATAGTCAAACTCTTTTCCTTCTAATTTCTTGATGATTTTTACAACGTTATCATTGGGACCAGAAATATAAGAAGGTTTTCCGTCTTTGCCAAATTTCCGGGTAATTTCACATGGTTTATCCCATTCAATAAAAGTTTTTACTTGCTCCCAATCTTCATGGGGGTCGAAGCCCAAGTTCTTTGCGAATGAAATGCTGCCTAAAATGAGTTCTCTACATTTTTCATAATCGATAGGATCCATACCGCCATGTTTATCAATAATTTGTTCTATAGCGGTATATGCTACGTTTCCGTTTGAAAAAGCGTCTTTCAACCCCAAACAAAACGTATCTAGCATAAACGTCGCAAAAAGATATTTTTTTGTCTCTGGAACTTGTCTCACCACAAGAATTGTTGCCAGGCCATCTTCTTCCCAGTTTTTTCTGATGAAACATTCATCTAAGGGATACTCATGGGCGTTATAAACCATGTAATGGGGGCTGTTCAAACGTGCATTATCCGCCTGGTCATTTTCCAGGCAACATTTTTTATATTTCTTTCCACTTCCACAGTGGCAGTGGTCATTTCGTCCAATCTTCATATTTGATTCTTTAACGCTAATACCCCTTGCAAAATAGTCTCAAATGAGGTGAGTTATCTATCTAAATAAAACTATCCTCATCAAAGGAAGCACCGGGTTCGATATTAAAATCTGGATTTATATCTATTCCTTCCCCAGCGCTAAACTTTATAGTTTCTGAACTTAAGACTGTAAAACCGCCTCCTGCAATAATCTTCTTTCCAGCTTTATATTCGGCTTTTTTCTGAGTGCTTGAATCAATATTTATTACATCAGGATACTCAGGGTCAGACCCTGCTATACTTGAAAGTGCTTTATGCGCATTCAGCCGTCCATTTGATACAACTTTTCCTTGTAAAGAACTTTTTGTATCAACGTTATTAAGCAACGCATCTCTAATTTGTGTGTAGGATAGAGAAGACTTATGTGACAATAATAACCCTGCAACACCTGCTACATGTGGGGTTGCCATAGAAGTTCCATTATATGACGAATACCCTCCATTACGAACCGTACTTAAAATTGATACACCAAGTGCAGCAATATCTACAGAGTTTGCACCATAATTTGAGAAGGATGCCAAATTGTCACTTTGATTCGTAGCTGCAACAGCAATAATATTGTCATGGGAATAAGATGATGGATAATGTGGAGAAGAGTCATTGTTATTTCCATAATCATTTCCTGCTGCTGCAATAAACAGGTGACCATTATTTTTCGCATAATTTAGAGCATTATTCATTGCCTGAGAATATCCGCCACCACCCCAACTATTATTACTAATTTTAGCCCCATTATCGACCGCATAAATAAGACAATTAGCTAAGTTGGAGATATAACCACTCCCTCCATCGGATAGACCTTTTAATGCCATAATTCTGGCATTCCAGTTAACTCCAACTACACCCAAATTATTGTTTCCTTTTGCTGCAATAGTTCCTGCAACATGAGTTCCATGATTATGTCCATCAATTGGATTGCCATCTCCATTTGCAAAATCCCAACCATATACATCGTCTATAAACCCATTATTATCATCATCAATATTATTTCCAGGAATTTCTCCAGAGTTAGTCCACATATTCTGGACTAGATCGGGATGGTTATAATCTACACCCGTATCAATTACTGCAATAACAACATCATTTCCCTTAGAAATATCCCATGCTTCAGGAGCATCTATATCAGCATCATTACTTTGATGAAGTCCCCATAAACTACTCCAGTAACTATCGTTTGGAGTAGCGTTGATTTTATAGATATATTACTCCGTACCTAAAGTAGTAGATAATAACTAGGCAGCGTAAGCAACTTCTTTTTTCTTAAAAAAGTTAGTAATTTTGTTTGGAGATTTTTGAATTTTAAACATATAAGATTTCAAAGATTTTTT